>JAICGZ010000343.1 GCA_025922875.1 Pyrinomonadaceae bacterium | reverse complement strand
TGAGTGGTCGTTATCAAGATTCTCATGTGTTGGATTTCCGACCCAGAATGGCGTAGTCCATTGGACCAAAGAAGAAGCCGTTGAAGCGTTCGGCCAGTTCACCCTCACCGGCCACGCGCCCGCTGTCCCACGGATGCAGGTTGAGCACCTCGACTTTGTCGAAGCCGCGGTTGTCGAACAGAAACTCCATCAGTTCGCTCGGAAGCGGATGTTTATGCGTGGGGTCGAGATAAAAGAAGTTGCTGCCGACGAGAACGTTCTCGGGATTCGGTGTTTCAAAGATCGCGATCCCGCCGGGACGCAGCACGCGCAGCACTTCGTCAAGCAACGTGACCAGCGCGTCGATCGAAACGTGTTCGATGATGTGAAAGCCCGTGATCGCACTGGCGCTTGCATCGGGGAGGCTGCGCAAATGGCCGACGAAATCCTCGTCGACGACGTCGAGTCCCAGTTCACGACATTGTTTGATCGCGAAGCTGTTCCGCTCAACTCCGCGCGCATTGACTCCGGCAGCCTTCAGGATTTCGAGCCACTCGCCACGACCAGAACCGAGATCGATCACATTCGCAACCGGCAAAGACTGCACGTACGGCAGGTAGATCTGGAAGCGATCTTTGATCTCTTCGCGCGTGCCGCGAAATCGATCTTCCAGCGCGAAATAGAGTTCGTCGAGTTCGAGACGTGTGGCGGCCGCGCCATGGAGCCGGGTTTCCAGCGCTCCGGTTCGAACACGGATTTCTTCAATTTGGTTTTGGATTAGTTTTCGTTCTCCGTCAATGCGTGTTTGAATCCGTGGTTCTATCTTTTGCGTTTCGGCCGCGTGTTCCGCGAGTTGTCGTTCGAACGTTGTGAACGTTTCGGCTGTTTGCTCGAATTGACGCAGCAACACAGACTGCGCTTGACTGACCTCGGCCATCCGAGCGGAAACGACGTTGATGAAATCCGCGATCTGCTGGTTTTGCGATAAAACGTAACCGGCAAACTCGCGATGATCGCGCACCTGATTCGGAAGCCGTACCAGGGCGATTGCGAGTCGAACGAAGTAACCGATCACGGGAAGATGGCCCAACTGACGGACCAGCGCCGGCACCGTCAACCCGTCCAGTTCAACTCCTTTTGCTTTTCCTTCGTTTGAATAGCGCAGCGTTGCGAGCAGATCGATCTTGTTTGACTCACCGCTTCGCAGTCGTTTGAGATCGCGTGCGAACTCGGTCGCGTCAGGCGGCCGCTTCAGGATCGCGCGATATGAGTTGTCGACAAACGCGCGGTCGTGATATCGCAGGAGGTCGCTGATGTGGTATCGATTGTTCGAACGCGGCTGGAAATCGGGTTGTAGTTTGAGTTCAGGCGCCGGTGAGGGCGTCGGGTTTGGCGCGGATGAACCGTTGGCGAGCCCTGGACCATTGTGGTGTTGCTGCGCTGCGATTGATTCGCGAATGACTGCCGCCAAATCGTCGATCTCGATCCGTGGCTGCTCTGGCTTGATCATAGATTGACCGCTGAGGAACGATTCATTTCATGCGCATTGGTCTGGATGGCCTGCCGCTGACGCAACTGAAGACCGGTGTCGGCACTTACACTTTTGAGCTGGCCCGCGCGCTGGCTGCGCAAGCGCCGCACGACGAGTTCGAGTTGATTTCGCCGCGACCGTTTGACCACGCGGCGTCCTCGGATGGCCCCCGGAATCTTGCGCTGGTCTATTCGAAGCCGAACCTTTTCGCGCGACGCTGGTGGTCACTCGGGCTGCCGTCGTACCTGCGCCGCACTTCGACGACGCTCTTTCACGGGACGAACTTCGAAGTGCCGCTGCGGGGTAACTGCCCCTCAGTCATCACAATTCACGATCTTTCCTTGCTGCTGCATTCTAGCACGCATGAAGCACGGGCCGTCCTGCGCGCGCGGCTGCGCCTGCCAAAGATGGCGCGCACGGCAAGGCTTGTGATTACGGATTCGGAACAGGTGCGTCGCGAGGTCTGCGAACAGCTTGGGATCGAGCCCGGAAAGGTGATTGCGATTCCGCTCGCGCCGCAGGCTTCGTTCGCTCCGGCCCCGCCTGACGTTGCAGCGGAGGTGCGGAGACGTCTGGGTGTCGAAGATGAGTTTGTGCTTTACGCGGGTACGATTGAGCCACGTAAGAACCTCGTTACGTTGCTGAAGGCGTTTGCAGACGTGTTACGAACTACCGAACTGCATCCGCAACTGGTGATCGCCGGCAAGGTCGGTTGGAAGCAGAATGATCTGCTACGCAACCTGGAAAAATCCGGGATCCGCGATCGAATCAAGTTGGTCGGATACGTTACCGACGCAGATCTTCGCGGGCTTTACTCCTCGTGCCGTGCTTTTGTTTATCCGTCGATTTATGAAGGCTTTGGTTTACCACCGTTGGAGGCGATGGCGTGTGGAGCGCCTGTGATCGCGAGTGCGGTTCCGAGCGTGACGAACAGTGTTGCGCGAGTGATCTCGGCGACGGACGTTCACTCATTGGCGCACAATATCGTGGAGTTGGTTGGCGATGAACGGGCGCGGGAGAGTCTGTCAACGGCGGGACGAGCGCATGCGGCGAAGTTTTCGTGGGCACAAACAGCAATGCTGACCCGTGAGGTTTACCAGGAAGCCCTCACGAGGTCAGCATTGAGAAGGTGATAGCGGCGCTAGAAGCGGTTGCGATATTCAGGCGAAAGGATGAACGCCAGCACCATCTGTGCATCCACCCAGTTGCCAAACTGCTTCAACTTGCCGAGCCAGTGATTGAAACCATCCTGGTCCGGATTGCGTCGCAGGTAGCCAATATATTCGATGAACACGAACGCGTCATCGAATTGCTGATCGAAGAACGCCTTGCCGTACGTGGTATTGAAAACAAGGTGCCCATCGGCGATCGTGGTCGTGCCATCGACAACGTTGAACACCGCGCTGCTCTTGTTACCCGCGGTGACTTCGGCGATCAGCGCTGAGCGATCGCCAGCCGAAAGCGCAACACCGGTCGTTTGGCTGAGCTTGTCGACGAACTGCTCCGGCGTCAGGGTGCCATAGACCGCCTGAAACTCCGGCCGTGTGATGAACTGATCCACGAAGGCGCGCTTGTTGGCATTGATCTTGGCCGGGTCGAGTGCGTCGTTGACCACGATGCCCTGACCTACCACAGCCATATCGGCGATGTAGTCGGAGTACTTCGGACGGCAGTGACCGGGAAGGTTCTGCGGCACGCCCGGGCAGCCGGGATGGTTCAGAAGTTTTCCTAACGTGCCCCAGTAAACACGGAGCACAAAGTACGCGCCGTTCGCAAATTCCGGGGAAAGGGCGAAGGCTGCCGAAGTGTTCGCGCGTTTGCGTTCAATACAGAGTGCCAGCGACTCGCCTGGACCTCGTTTGGCGGGATCGTTGCACTCGGTGATCTCGCCCGTCCAGTGCGCATGACCCGGAGCATCCGGGAAGCGACGCAGGAAGTCGATGTACTGTTGAGCGGCGAAGAAATCAGCGTCGTCAATGGTGATCGGGATGTTGGTACCCGGTCGCAGCCGCAAGGGCTTCACCTTGATGTCGCCATAGAAAAGTTCCGATGGGAGATTCGGGGTCTCAGTAACAATCCTTAACGTTGGAGGACTTTGCGCCAGCGCGCCTCCAAAAGCGAACATGAGAATTAGCGCAACTAAGAACAGTTTCCGCATGAATATTAGCTCCTAAACCTATGGTGGGATTGTCCTTATGACAAGACCTGAGGCTGGGGTCACTCTGAGCCCGGCACATCTGCCAAGACCGTTTTGGAGTATAAGTAATGGTCATTTGCGTTGTCAAATTAATAGATCTCGCGGTGGTGGTGTCCTAACCTATCGTAGTTCTTTGCTGCTTCCATGAATGTGCAGCGAACTTAATCACTCCTGCAAGAACTGAGACAATCATGGCGGCATATGCGAGCCAGTTGCTGGCGCTTTCGCTGTGCGCAGTTAACGACCAGATGCTAATCCCGAAAACAATCGCGTAGAGCACTGCATAAACCACTATGTTTGGAATCTGTGTATTTCGATTCATTGCAATATCTCCAGTAGGGGATTTAGGAAGAGCGACCTCCCGAAGTTTAACGATGGCCAACAATACTGAACGCGATGTGCCGGCCGTCTGTCAAGAGTTTCGGAGATAAGGACACTAACCATCTCGGTCAAGTTGGCAGTGGCGGTAGAAACAAGCTCTCGAGCAACTCTTTCTTGTCCGCCGGATCCATGAAAGCTAACGTGATGTAATCCTGAAGCAAAATGTTGGCTTGGAGATACTTGGTTAATCGATCTTCTTGAGCCGGCTGAAAGCCCCAATCCCATCCAAGATCCCTATGCTCCCTCATTATGCTTTTGAGTTCATACTCGAACTCATTGTCCGAACCGTAACGATTATTGAGCCAGTTCGCGACGTCCGCGAGCCGTCCAGCCAAGACGTCAAGTCCAAGTTCGCGCGCGCGACGGATCGCTATATTCCTGTCGGCCAGTCCCCCGAATCTACGGCCACTGTGGTAGAGATCGATCAGCACCCGATCCAGGGCTATTTCGACATCCTTCGAGTTCACCGTGTAGTTGAGCGCATGATCCAGAAGCTGCCGCAACTGCTCGTTCTTACTTCGAACTCCAAGATGCAAATAGTTGACACGAGCAATGGCTCCGTTATTCCGAGTGAGCGCAGCCTTTTTTGCCGCCCAACGCAACAGCGCAACTGTTCCCTGATCTTCCTGTATTAACGCGTCAATAGCTTTGCGAAAAGCACCCATAAATTGGGTGGCGTCCGGGAGGAGGCTGGTGGTCAAGAGAAACACTTCGCGCCAGCGACTATCGGCGCAGTGATGTTTGACCAGGTTTGTGAGCGCTCCTTCGTTCGCGTTAGTTACGCAGTATCGCGCAGTGAAGTATTCCTGAAACGTGAGGTGGGAAAACGAGTAGATCCTGTGCGATCGTTCCACGAAGAGTCCGTGTTGTTCTTCAACCGCTTTCAAAATTGCTTCCGCATCGGCACTATCGACCGTTTCGTGCGGGGGAACTTTTGCGATGTAGTTACTTATGAGTCGTTCCAGTTCACTCTGGTCGATGAAGTATTGGCTCTTTTCGAATGTCTCAGCCGCGATTCGCGCGAGCAAGTTTTCTCTATGCCCGGGCGATAGGTTGCGATAGAACTGATCGCGTTTGATTCGACGTGACGAATCCCACTTCTTCAGGAGTGCACCAACAGCCTCTTCGTAAATTTCCACTCGACGTTGAGGAAACGTCATTGTTTCGTCGAATGTCATGCAGAGAAGCGTTAACAGCAAGGGAGTTCTTGCCAAATCACGAAGGCCCTGGTTTTCGGTTTTTTCGAACTCTGTCAGGAATCGATTCCGTGTAACAACGTCTTTCTCACCGTCCTCGTTCCGAAACCAGTTGCCTACATATTTACGCATCTGCACGTCCGTGAAATCAGCAATTTCCACGTAAGTGAAGTTTTGAAAAAAGTAATGACTCGCGGCTACTCGGCAGGTAATGATGTTTTGCGTCCGATTGTATTTACTGAAAAACGCTTCCATCGCTTGGGTCTGCCTGTCACGTTCTCCGGTATCCAGATTGACTTCGTCGAGGCCGTCGAAAAGAACAATAGCGGTACCTGATTTCAACAACTCGTCGATGAACGGCTCGGCTGCGGGAAAATCGCAGATGTCAAAGCGTTGCGCGATGAACGGCATGAGTTCGAGTCCGGAGTCGGTCCATTGTTTCAAACCAACAAAGATGGGAACTTTGTCGAGATGGTGATCTGCGCTGATTGCGATGTGTTTTAGAAATGTTGTCTTGCCTGCTCCCGGTTTGCCTAGAATGAACAGGTTTCTGTCTTCCTCGGTGATCTTTTTGATCGGCAGCTTGTCTCTTTCCCAGATCGTTATTTCGCGGCGGACCTTTTCTTTAACCAGGGTGATGCCATTGATTCGCTTGGCGTCGGGAGGTAAAGGAGCGTTGTCCGCGGAGAAAGTCTTAAGCCGCTGGATGTCGTGGCGGGAGAGGGCGGTGGGCTGGTCCAGCAGATAAGCATCGGTGAAGATGTCATCAAGAGGAACAGCAGAATTCATTCCCATGATCTGCATCGTGCCGTATAGCATTTTCACCTTATCGCGGTAAGCTTCGGCGGCGTCGTTCCACTTAAAGGTTTGCCAACGCTCTTTCAGCTTGTCTGCGGCAGCATCTGTTATTGTTTTTCCGTATTTTTCCCAGAGCCACGCTCCGACGGGAATGAGGGACGAAAGGGACATGAGGTACCACCGTTCAAGAGAATTAGGGCGTGCAGCATCTCAAAAAAGAGAATACAAGACAACACAAATTGAGTAGTTTGATTAGATATGACTTCTGAAAGACTTCAGCACTCAACGGATTCCAGTTGGGCCACGATCGCGACGGACGCTGATCCGGACGACCTGCGGGAGTGCATTTTTACGGGTTATAAGCAGGGGAAGCCGTTTACGCCTTATGTGCCGACGATTGCTTTGCCACCGGCGATTGAGTGGGTGCTGGATTTTGGGTGCGGCGTGGGGCGGAATTTCCCGTACTTGAAGTCGATCGCGCGACAGGTGGCCGGGTTTGACCTCGAACCGATGATTCAACGGTGCCGCGAGTTGGCGCCGGAGCAGAT
>JAICGZ010000342.1 GCA_025922875.1 Pyrinomonadaceae bacterium | reverse complement strand
GGTAAGGAAAGTTGACGTGCGGTTGTAATTCACGAAAACCGTTGCTCTCAAACCACGTCGTCGACTGGTTGTAAGCGACGAGGGGCGAGAAGATGATCTTGTAACAGTCGTAACCGCTGGAGCTGGGAAAATTCTTGTCGAGCCACTTCTTCATCTCGCCGATGTTTGCGGTATCGCGATAGAACGCGATCTGTTCCTGATACGTGGCTGAATTCTGTTTGTAGAACTCGCGGAAGTTCGTTTCGTCCGAGAACTCCTGCAGTAGCGGCAGGAACGGACGCAGCGTGTTGCGCGCGTCGCCTCTGAATCCGGTGCGGTCGTAGACTTTGCTTTTCACGATGCGGCCACGCGAGTCGAACTCAAACGAGTAGCCGTTCATCTTCAACGAGAAATAGCGGCCGAGATCCTGGCGCAACTCCGATTCGAGCGTCGAGAGCAGCTTATGCTCTTTGTACTTGTCGAACCACTCGCGCATTCGCCTGTAGTAATCCGAATTTTTGTAGACCAGGCCTGGATCTTCGATACCAATCGGCGTCATCGCAATCGCGATATTCACAAGCTCATAGACTTCCGGTATCTCGGCGATCATCTTGCCGCGATTTGCGGCTTGATACTTCTGATCGAAAACGGCGGGAGGTGTGTAGGTCACGCCGAGGATCTGCGTGTAGCAGAGGTCGTCGCCTCGCTGGATGATGAAGTCGTACTTCTTCCCGAGCTCGACCCAGAAACTGATCGACTCGAGATCGGTGATGAAGGTCACGCGATGCGGTTTGCCGTCTTTGAGCTGGGCTTCGTAAACGTCGGGCTTGATTTCGGGGACGAGTCTCCAGATGTTGGCCCTGTATTGCTCACCATCCTGGATACTGACGATCGAGCTCGTCGATTTTATGACCGGCAGTTTGTCCTGCTGTGAATAGACGTTATTGCCAACTGAAACCGCAAAAACCGCCAGAATAATCGAAATTACTAATCTCATTTGCCTCGCTAACCGAAAACCCGCTCCCGCCGGTTTCCCATTCCGAGATCAAGACACCGGAAACCCATTGGAAATGACACCGAAGATTTGGATGTGGGAGGTACCTATGATGCCTAAAGACCCCGCTTCTGCACAAGGGAGACAAAACAAGAACGCCATTGATCATGTTCACTTGCAGGCGCATAATCATACGGTTTATCGCCATGGTCACGGGGGCAGTATGGACAAACACAGGTTGCAGCAGATCGAGGAGTACGTCCTTGGCTTCTTTCAACGCCGGCAGCAGAGCCGGATGTTGGCAAAGGAACTGTTCGACAGCACCATCGAGTATGCGAATGCTGATCTGGTGAGAGCGTTCGAGGACCTCGAAAAGAAGCACCGGTTGTTGGTCCGTTACACACATGAGGGCAACGACTACATTTCGTTGACCCCGCAGGGCGCAATCTACGTCGGACTCGAGCCCTCGGATCTTGAACACGAGCCGTCGGCCATGCCGCATCCACCGAAAAGCGCACCGAAGAGTATTTGATTTTTGTTTTTCGCAGGCTGATGGTCTTCACACTTCACAAAACCGCATCCTCCGTCCTTTTTGTGCTGCTTGTGTGTGTGGCCAGTGCGATGGCCCAACCGGCGGAACCCGCCGCCGAGAATCCGAACAATCACGTCGGCACAATCTCGGAGCTGCGTTACAAACAGCGCGCGTTGCTGGTGGTGTTCAAGTCGCGCGTCATCGACGTGAATAATCGCGAGCGCGCCATCATCGAGGATGTCCTTAAAGCGGATAGACCACCGCAAGGACGTTATCGTTTTGTCTACAACGAGCTCGCTCGGAAGCTCAATAAATACATCAACAAGTACGGCAGTCTGAGTTCCGCAAGGGACTTAGCCGACGCGGAATACGTGATCTACTTCAACGTGGTCGAGTTTCGCCGCATTCTCAACGCGGTCTATCCGTACGGGGAACTGTTTGTCATCGTGAAAGGCTCGCCACGGGAGTCGAAGCCGCCCCGCATCGTGTGGCGCGCGAAGAAGATGATGGTCGGCACCGACGCGATCGGCGACCTCGTCAAAGACCTCAAAGCCCTCCGCGGCGAGGGCTAGTTAGCCCGGAGCACGTCGCAAACTCGTAATAACGCCCGCGAAATACCTCTATTCACGATCCATTGATTCGCGAGCAAACCAGTAGATAAGACCACCGGCGCTCGGATCTGCAGCGCAGAAAGTGAGACCCGATGACTCCTGAGTTCGAACTCCTTCAGAATCAAGCTCGAGTGGAAGAGCTGGGTGAAGTACTTGCAAGACCGGAGGAACTGCTCGAGGTACCGACGTTTCGAATTGCTTCGTATAACCTTCACAACCTGTTCGGTGAAGCACCGGATGTTCACTCTTCTCGTCCGGACCCGCCGACTGAAGCGGAGCAACTGAATGCCCTGGCTAAAATGATCCTGGACCTCGACGCGGATGCCATCGCTTTTCAAGAGGTACAGAATGAACGCGTTCTTTCTGATCTGGTCCGCAAGAAGGTCAATCCCAAACTGCCCAGGGAGTCTCGCTTCACCACGTTTATTTGCAATCCTTCTCATGACCCGCGAGGAATTAACGTGGCGCTCGCCACACGCCTGGCGGTGAATGGGACCATGAGTTTCAAAGAACGTGAGTTTGGACCACTCGATGAAAAAGCGAAAAAGTTTTCGCGCGACCTTTTAGGCGTAGACATATACGCCACGCCTACTTACCGTTTCATCTTCTTTGTGGCGCATCTCAAGTCGAAGATGGGCGGAGAAGATTCTGCGTATAAGCGAAGTCTCGAAGCGAACGAGATTCGCGCCATCATCGAGAAACCTACGTTCGGCGCTCAAGCATTCGTGAAACAAGACATCGTCATCGCGGGAGACATGAACGACGATCCCGATACCAGGACCATAGATATCCTGCTCGGTAAGGAGCCGGCGCCGTTACTGGATGTCCTGGCGAAGGTTGATCCAAACTTCACCTATCCCACGCATACGCGGTATCCCAAGACCCGACTTGACTACATCTTCGCCTCAGGCAGCATCAAGATTACCGATGTAAAGATTCATCGTGAAAACGAGGCTGCGGCAACTGCGTCGGATCACTACCCGGTGTCAGCCACAGTCAAGGTTCCTCGTAAACGACGGCGTTAGGACGGATTCGCCATGTACAGAGAACGCAAAACCGCAGTGCTTACATTCACGCTCGCCGGTGTCCACGACGGTGAGAATCGTGCTCTCGACGTCCAACGTGAGTATCAGTTCTGGTTGACCATCAACGAGGTCGCGGGTAACGGAGGTCTGTTCTACACTCCGCTCGGAGATGACCGCTGGCACGATCTGGCGCGGGCAATGCGCGACCTCCCGGAAACGGAGAACAAACGACATCTTTATAACAAGCTCTACAACGCTGCCGTTACGTTGTACGAAACCCTCATTAATAAGAGTAGCGAACTTCGGGCCTTCCTGAGTGAATCCGGTCCAAGAAGGCTGGTCATTCGCAGCAATCGTCCGGAGATTCAAGCGCTTCCGTGGGAAGCGATGATCGACGACGACGGTGAGATCCTTGCGCATAGCGACGTCTCCATCGTGCGCTCGACTTTACAGTTTGCTGCGAACCCGTGGATCTTTGGATCCGGGTCAGCGGAGAACCGAAACCAACTGAAAATTCACGGTATCTTCGGTCCCGGAGTGCAGGAGCTCTCGTTTGACGCGCTGAAGAGATTGCAGGCAGCGGCCGCACTACAGGCCGATCAGGGACTGAACATCCAAACTACCAAGCAGAAGACACTCAGTGAGAATTGGCTCGGTGCGCTTCAGGCTGAAATTATCCACATCGAGGCCCATGGAAATCTTGAAGGCGACATTGAAATGCCGGAGTGGTTCCGTTCTAATGACCCAATAGCTCTGGCCCAACATCTGAAGGCGAGCGATATCGTGCTGTTGTGGAGCTGTTACTCAGGAAAGATTCATCCCTGGGGAAAATCGCTGGGCATGACACTTCATGAGCGCGGTGCAAAGTTTGTCCTCAGCTTCTCTACTCCGCTGCGTTATGAAACGAGCGCGGCGATAGCAAACCAGTTCTATACAGCCGTGTTTAGCGCACGCGATCCGGTGGATCCGGAAACGGCGATCGTCGACGAGCGCAAGCGTCTTTACCAACAGGATCTAATGACGGGTGATTGGGCGGCGATGACCTTGTGGCTGCGGCAGCCCGTTGACGTGTCCGCCGCAGTGCTTAACGGACCCCGCGCACCCGAAAGTCGCTGGAGCCAGACCGACGGCGACGCCAATGTTGAAGCAAAACTCAGGAACAAAATCGGGCCCGGCCGGGCGGTGTTGTTGACTGGTTATCACGTCGCCGGTTCTCTGCCGTACAGCTTTGCGGAAACCTATCGCGGTGCGGCTGTACATTTGAAAGGACGAGAGGGTCTAAACGACGCGGCGATGTTTCAGAAGCTGGAAGTCGGTCCGAATGATCTGAAGAGCCACGCGGCGGACAGGTTTCTCCTCTTGTTGCAAACGCTCTCACGTTATCCGAGATCGTTGCTGGTCTGGTCAGAGATTGGTAGACCTGAAGTTCGGCTTGTCGATTTCCTTTCGACGGAGATACCGAAGAACCTGGATGTCGTGCTGATTTCGCGCGAGGTCATCGAACCCAGTCCGAACATCATGCTGGTCCAGTCGGGCAATCAGATTACGGAACAGGAGAGCCAGCTCTCGCGGCTCGAGCGCTTGTACTACCTTGGCGAAACGGATCAGTTCGCGGATTTAGTTGAACTCTGGGACGAACTGAATCCTGACTACGCGGGTTGGGACAATTCAACCAGGTTGCGCTACCAGATCAACGGCTACTGGTCTTTCATCAGAGTTCGAAAGAATAGCGTTGAGGCTTGTATTACCGAAGTCGAAAAACTCGATAACGTCGAGGGCTTTCTGGTGCGGGGCAATTACCAGTCTCGCAATTCTCTGCTTTCAGAGGCGCAACTGTCGTACGAAATGGCGGCGGAGTACGCGTCGGGTCCGAGAGACAGAGCACGGGCCTGGATGGAGCTTGCGTATCTCTATGCCGAGCAGAGCAATCCGATTGCGGAGGATTACTACCGGCGTGCACTGGAAACGCTGGAGGTCGTCGATGAAGCGGAACGAGACTGGCGCTGGAGTTCTGCCTTGGGTCGTGTCTTGCGCGATTTCGCTGAATACTTCATCAACAAGGCAATCGACGCTGGCGACAGTCCTGGCCCGCAATCGGATGAGTACCTTAAACGTGCCATGGCGATTCACGCCATTGACGATCGCTTGAACCAGGTTGGCGCAGTGTTGCGAACACAAGGCAAGCTGACGCGTCAGCGACAGCAGTGGCCACGAGCCGAAGCGGCGCTGCTGCATGCCATCTCGATCTTCACGTCCGTCCGAAATGAAGCCGGGTGGTTCGAGACTATCCGGGAGCTGGCGGAACTTAGTTGTGCTCAAAGGCACTACGATCAAGCGTTGGTGATACTTCGCGGCGCTTTGGAAAAATTAAAAGACACGACCGGCAAGGGGAAGGGCCTGCTGACACTACAAATCGCCCGCCTCTATTGGACTCAAGGAGAGCTTGAAGAAGCCAGAACCCACTACGCGATGGCACTCAAGCTTCTGCCTGAAGGATTCCGGAAGGAACGCGCAGAAGCCCAGTCAACGCTCAACTTCTTCAACGCTCTGCACGTTAAGTGAGGCAAACGCGGAATAACCGTTGTTAGCGACACTCCGCGGGGATATACTTTCGCGACTTATCCAGGTCTGTAAGTCATCGTCGGCAGAATCCAGAAACTTCGTAGGAACGGACTCACCGCTGCCGCGTGTAAGGTGCGTTGGTGACTTGGACCTGAAACCTTTTGCTGCCCAGACTCACTAACGTGAGAGAGGAACCACCCCCATGCTGCGTTGCTTGCTGCTCATCTTCGCCCTGAGCTCTGCGTCTGCCGTCGTAGCTCAACAAACCACCGGATCGATCAAGGGCACCGTCACCGATCCGATGGGAAGTCTCGTCGTCGACGCGAAGGTCACGATTAAGAACTCCCGCGGCGTCATCACCAGCGCCAATTCAAACTCCGCCGGTATTTATGAGTTCAGGCGCGTTGCACCCGGCCGTTACGAACTCCACATCACCGCCCCCGGCTTCAACGTATTCGAAGCAAAAGAGCTGGAAGTAACCGCGCGCGAGACGACAACACTCAACGCCGAACTCACGATCGCTGTCGAAGAGCAGCAAGTCACCGTCGACGATTCAAACATCAGCACCGATTCCGACAACAACGCCAGCGCTATCGTCCTGCGCGGCAAAGAACTGGAAGCGCTACCAAACGATCCGCAGGCACTCGCCATGGCACTCCAGGCGCTCGCCGGACCAACCGATCCCGAAAACCCGTCGCAGATGAAAGTCGATGGTTTCTCAAACGGTCAGCTTCCGCCGAAAGAAGCGATTCGCGAAGTGCGCATCAACAACAATCCGTTCTCCGCGGAAAACGAGTTTCCGGGATTTGGCGGCATCGAAATCTTCACCCAACCCGGCGCGGACAAGTGGCACGGCGGATTCAGTTTCGACTTTAACGATGAAGCGCTCAACTCGCGCAATCCATTTACGACTACTCGCGCGCCCTATCAACAGCGCGCGTACGGCGCTAATTTAAGTGGTCCAATCATTCCGAAGCGCGCATCGTTCTCGGCTTACTTCGGACGTTGGGTCAGCGACGCCAACTCGGTCGT
>JAICGZ010000341.1 GCA_025922875.1 Pyrinomonadaceae bacterium | reverse complement strand
GATAAAAATTACCGCCAGCAAGGGAAGCAGCTTGCTCATGATGGCGCCCAGTATGCCGCCCTGTTCAGTTCCTTCCTGATTGGGCGACTTGGGCGCGCCAGGTGTTTTTTCACTCCGCCCGAGCAACACGGCGAGTAGTCCTGAAAGACCACCAACCGACGCCAGGATCTTAGGCGCGCTCAACAATGCAATTGGACCAAAGATCACCAGCGAGGTAGAAACGGTCCATCCCAAAATCACGATCAGTCCCCACGCGCCAAGTCGTGCCCACCATTCGCGATCTTCATCATCGATTCTCGTGCTCGCACTCGAAGCACCAATGAACAAAGTCGCGCCCAACAAGAACACGAGCATAAACGTCGGCACCGCCAGGCATGCGTAAATCTCTGTATTCCAGGTGATCTGGCTCCAATCACTACCGGAAGGCGGACAGTCCACACCACGCGCGGTAATCGGTTGAAAAGCCGACGTGATCAGCCACAGCACGATGCCGCCGAGTGTGCCGGCCAGCAGCAACGCAAACAGATCGATCGTGAAAATACTTCTCCAACCAAATTTCGTAACCCGGCCAATGCGGCCGAGAACTCCCGCGGCAATAATCCATGCGATTATGCTCGCTCCCAAACCAAAAGCCAGGAACCGGTGCCAGTCTTTGGGTTCCGATCGTTCAGTGGACCATGCCCAGTAAGTCGTCAGACAAAATGCGGCAGCCGTCAAAGGCAGCAGGCACCACTTGAGAAAACTTCGCTGGTCCGATCGAGTACGCCAAAACTTACTGTACTGCCGCAACTCTTCCCTGACCGTCGGACGGTTGAACATGATGTAAGCGAGCGCCCACACAGTCAGTACAAAACCGCCCAGGAGGAAAAAGTGACGTCCGAAAATGCTGTAGTCGATACCGAACGGTCCGAGGTGATAGCTCCATTGATTTCCTCGCGCAGGCTGGGCGAGTGTAATTGTGAGAATGAGACGCGGGAGTGTGAGTACCGCGAGGATCAAGGGAATGAACACAATCCAATTCAAGAAAAGGTTTCGCAGGTAGATCCCTGCAAACGTCCACGTATCGGCGCTCAGCAGGCCGACCTTCGGCGTGATGAAGCTGCTGTACCGGCGCAGAAACCTGATTGGAGTCGGATCGGGATCGACTTTGCTGCGTGGACTAGTATTGGCCAACTCCGCAGTGACGCCCTTCAGTCCCGCTGGGTGACGGTGAATCCATCCTGCGAGCCAGCTGCCGATGTAACCGCCGCCTGAGACGGTCGATAAGTAGTGAAACTTTTCGAGTAAGTTGTGACGCGCAAGACCCTGGAGCACACCGAGCGCAAACGTGCCACTGCGAATGCCGCCACCGGAAAAGCACAGCGCCGCGGGTTTCACCTGGTGAATGCGTTTATAGATCGCGGCCAGACGTATGTCCTGAATCTTTTCAAGATAATCAGGAAAGGCATCTTCGAGCAGCACGCGATTGAATTGGGCCAAGTCTTCTTCATCTTTGGACGTGTCCGACGCCAGTGGACTAGCTACCAGTGCTTTGCCTTTCGAGCTCAAGCGGTGGTAAGTAAAACGAGCTTCGTCGAACAGATTCGGGTCTCGCAGTAAGTGATTGAGTACGTCCGCAACAACGTTTTGAAGGTCTATCCCGCCTCTCACACCATCGTTCATATCCGCACGCGCTTTCGGGCCGAGCCGGTTGCACATGTAGAGCAACAACTTGTTCTGCGCCCATTCGTC
Source organism: Pyrinomonadaceae bacterium (assembly GCA_025922875.1). Classification (GTDB taxonomy): domain Bacteria; phylum Acidobacteriota; class Blastocatellia; order Pyrinomonadales; family Pyrinomonadaceae; genus PSRF01. The sequence goes on along the minus strand of JAICGZ010000341.1, from coordinate 5,021 downwards.
GGCATTGACATCGAAAAACGCGCGCGACTCGGCCGCGTTATCCTGTGCGTCCCAGGTTGCGAGTAGATCGAAGGCGAGGCCTCGCGCGTCTTTGATATGGCTCGGATGAAAACTCCAGTCGAGAGTAGCCTCGTCCTGCGCGGGAGTTCCATGCAACGTGACGAACTCTTCTTCGAGAACCTGAAACAGGTCGAGGGGGATTTTTGTCGAGTGTGACATAAGGTTTCCTTGAAACGGGTTGACAGGATTTCAGGATTTTCAAAGTGAAGATCTGCGAACCGGACTAAAAGCCCTTAATGATAATGGTCAGGAGCGTGGAAATCGTTTCAGTAGGCCACTGAATAACTGCGGTTTGTGAGATTGTCAATTGATTTTTTAACCTGAAAGCCACATTCTGGCTGGGCTTATGCGACTCAACGGAATTCTATTGCCGGTAACTACGCCGTTTACGCAGGCGGGTGAGGTTGCGCTCGATGCATTGCGTTCGAATTTGTCGAGATGGAACAAGTCAGGCGTCATTGGTTATGTGTTGCTGGGTTCGACGGGTGAGCGAGTTCATCTGGACGATCGTGAGTATCTTTCAACGATTGAAACAGCGCGCGCTGCGGTACCGGATGATCGGACGTTCATCGTGGGTGCGGGGCAGCAAAGCACGTATGGCACGATCAATGAAATTAAGAGGGCGGCTCGAGTGGGCGCTGATGCGGTGCTTGTTATCACGCCGTACTTCTATCGCTCCGCTATCACTCAGGAGACGCTTATCGATTACTACACCGCGGTCGCGGATTCCTCACCCGTGCCGGTGCTTCTTTACAGTATGCCGCCGTTGACGGGTATCAAGATCGAACCGGAGACTGTTGCGCGTTTGAGTGAACACGCGAACATCACTGGGGTGAAAGACAGTTCGAATGACGTTGCGGGCTTTAGTAAGACGATTGAACTTTGTTCGCGTGATTTTGCGGTGCTGACGGGGAATGGAACTGTGTTGCTTGATACTTTGCGCGCCGGGGCGACTGGTGGAATTCTTGCCGTGGGATGTGCGGTTCCGGAAGTCTGCGTCGAGATCTTTCGGGCGTTTCATGCCGGGGAAGACGAACATGCGGCGAGGTTGCAGTCGAAGTTGACGCCGCTTGCCACAGCGGTTACGACACGGTTTGGGATCGGCGGATTGAAGGCTGCGCTTGAGTTTGCGGGTTATCAGGGCGGTGCTGTTCGTGCGCCGTTGCGCGCGCCCGATGAAGCTGCGCGCGCAGAAATCGCGGCTCTGCTGGACAGGATTACATGATTTGCACGATTATCTTGCGCAGGAGCCTGAATTATCTTGAGTACCGCCGAACCCGCTTGTTATAGCACCCCCGAAGAGTCAGGACTGCGCGTCGAGACACTCCCGTTCGAACCAGTTCCGCATCAGTCACGCCTCTTTCTCGAATACCTGAAAGATCCAACCGCGCTACGAAATTTCTATCCGTCCGCGGTTCGCTATCATCACGAATTGCCGCAACGCGTGCCTGAAGTGCTTTCGGCATACCGAACAGATAGAGAAAAAATATGCAACGCGCTCGCAGCGATGAATCAACGTTGGGGCGCGGGTGAAGCCACGCTGAGCAACATTGAGTTGCTGCGCGAGTCGGACTGCATCGCGGTAGTTTCAGGTCAACAAGCAGGTCTGTTCACTGGTCCACTCTACACGATCTACAAAGCACTCTCCGCGGTGAAACTGGCCGGCTGTCTCCGCCAGCGCAACACCAAAGCGGCGCCGGTCTTTTGGATTGCCGCGGAAGATCACGACTTTGTGGAAGTTGCCAAAGCTGAATTCATCGGTCGTGATTGCCAGCTCAAGAATGTTGAAGTTTCTACAGCACTGCATCGCGAAGGACAGCCGGTTGGGCAAGTCGTATTGGACGATTCGATCGGTACGGTGGTGGACCAGCTTTTCGAGTTGTTGCCAAATTCAGAATTCGCCGACGACGTTAAGGCGCTGGTGAAGAACGCCTGGCAGCCGGGTCGTGGTTACGTTGAAAGCTTCGCGACGATGATGACCACATTGCTCGGTCGTCACGGTCTCATCTTCCTCGACCCTCTAGATCCGGAATTGAAGCGTCTTGCTGCTCCACTCTATTCCGAAGCCGCACGGCGCGCGCCGGAGATCGCCACTGCGCTTGAACAGCGAAGCAGCGAGTTGGAGAGCGCAGGATTTCACGCGCAGGTGCTCGCCACCGCGAATTCGTTCCCGTTGTTTTTGCACGACGATGCCGGCGCGCGACACGCGATGGTGCGCGTTGAAAACGGGAAGTATCGAGCCAAAGACATCGAGCAGGAATACACGGCTGAAGAACTCGCTACGATGGCGAGCGAGTCGCCGCAAAGATTTAGCCCAAACGTCACGTTGCGTGCGGTCGTTCAGGACTATCTCCTGCCGACGATCGCTTATTACGGTGGCGCCGCGGAAATCGCATACTTCGCACAGACTGCCGAGGTTTATCGTGTGCTTGAACGACCGGCCACGCCGATTCTGCCGCGCTCGAGCTTGACGATGATCGAACGCCACACCGGGCGCGTGCTCGAAAGATACGACCTTACCCTCGCTGATTTCTTTGAAGGACTCGAACCCGTTATGAAACGCGTCGTCGAAGAACACCTCAGCGCCGATACCGCAAAGCTCTTCTCGAACGCGGAGCAGAACGTCAATCACGAGCTCGACCGTTTGCGACAAGAACTCGAAGCGATCGATCCGACGTTGGCAAGTGCGCTCGACACCGGTCGCAAGAAGATCAATTACCAGCTCGAAGGATTGCGCACACGCTTCGTGCGCGCGCATATGACTCGCGACGAGGCCGCTCATCGCCAGTTGCAACGCGCTTTTGATCAGCTCTATCCGAACAAGGATCTACAGGAGCGCCACATCAACATCACATCGCTGCTCGCCCGCCACGGCACGTACGTGATCGAGTGGATCTATAACGCGATTAATCTCGGGTCAAATGAGCATCAAATCGTGAAGTTGTAAATCCTGTAAATCATGTCAAAGATCCGCGTCCTCGCAGACCACGTCGCAAATCAAATCGCCGCGGGCGAAGTCGTTGAACGTCCCGCGTCTGTCGCCAAAGAACTCGTCGAGAATTCGATCGACGCCGGCGCCACGCGCATCACGATCGAGATCGAAGCCGGTGGCCGCCGTCTGTTGAAAGTCTCTGACGATGGCGAAGGCATGGTGCGGGACGATGCGATACTCGCTTTCGAAAGACACGCAACTTCGAAGATTCGCGTGACCGATGATCTTGCCGCGATCGGCACCCTCGGTTTTCGTGGTGAAGCCCTGGCGTCGATTGCGTCAGTTGCCAGAGTTGAACTAACAACTTGCATCGAAGGCGCAAACGCCGCGACCCGCGTAACGATCGACGGCGGGCGCATGCGTGACGTAAAAGATGCAGCACACCCGCGCGGTACGACGATCGCCGTGCGCGATCTCTTTTTCAACATTCCCGCGCGGCGCAAGTTTCTGCGATCGGAAGCAACCGAAACGTTTCACCTCACGAATCTCGTGACCCATTACGCTTTGGCCCATCCCGAGATTGCGTTCACATTTGTAAACAACGGTCGAGAAGTGGTGCGCGCGGCGCCCGCGAAGGATCTCCGTGAACGCGCCTTTCAGATCTTCGGCGCGGAGTTCTTAGACAACATGCTCGAAGTGAATGGCGGCGAGCCTCAGGTCGCGCGTGTCAGTGGTTACGTTTCCGCGCCGAGAGACCGGCGCACGTCGCGCGATTCGCAATACCTGTTTGTCAACCGCAGGTTCGTGCGCGATCGAATGATTGGGCGTTCGCTTTCGGAAGGTTATAGATCGATCCTGCCGCATGGCGTTTATCCCGCAGCGTTGTTGTTTGTCGAAACGCCTCTGGAGGAAGTCGACGTGAATGTGCATCCGGCCAAGACGGAAGTGCGTTTTCGCCGGCAGGCTGCGGTTGCTGACGCTGTTCGAGAAGCGGTGAAGAATGCGCTCGCGAGCGCGAATTACGTTCCTCCGCCTGAGCCGCCACGAATTCCGGAACCGCTAATGACGGCGACCGCGGCCATGAACTCAGTCAGTCCTCAGCCGAGAATCGACTTCGTTCCTCCGCCACCACCGGCGCCACGTGCACCCTTAGAACCCTCTGGCGACGAGATCGCACGCGACATCGAATTGATGCTGCAATCGGCGGTAAAATCCGTCCCTCCCCCGAAATCCGTGGCCCTGCCTCCACTGAATTCCGCTGAGAAGTTTGCGCGAGAAGTCACGCCCGAGTCGCTCTCATCCAACATTCGCCCGTTGGGCCAACTCGACGAGAGTTTCATCATCGCCACAGATGATGAGGGCCTGCTCTTGATCGATCAGCACGTCGCGCACGAGCGAATTCTCTTCGACAAGTATCGTGCTTTGGAGTCGGAGCGTCGCACTGACTCGCAGCAGTTGCTCGTGCCCGAGACTTTCGATCTCACGCCCGCGCAGGCGGCTGTGTTCGACGATCTCGCGCCGGAGTTGGAGAACTATGGATTTGAATTGATGAGGCTCTCTGGGCGCACCGTCGCGATCAGAGCAACGCCCGCCGACCTGCCTGGCAGTGAAGCGCGAAACATGTTGGCTGAGTTGTTGGAAACGGTTGATGCAGAGAAGAAGAGTACGGCCCAGGAAACGTTGCGCGACGAGATCGCGGCGTCGCTCGCGTGTCACGCCGCAATCAAGGTCAACATGCCGCTCGCGCCTGAGAAGATGCGCTGGTTGATCGATCGGTTGTTGCAGACTTCTTCACCGACAACGTGTCCACACGGCCGTCCGGTGATCCTGCGCCTGAAGACGAAAGACATCCTCAAGGGTTTCCATCGCATTTAGAGGCTGGAAGATTTCTCCCGCAAAGACGCAAAAAAAACCTTGAACCACTTTGCGTCTTTCTTTGCGCCTTTGCGCGGAAACTCAATCAAAGCTTCTCGAGCGTTCTGAGGACAAGGTCAACGTCTGAAAGATTAGGCAGCAGCGCATCGGGTTC
>JAICGZ010000340.1 GCA_025922875.1 Pyrinomonadaceae bacterium | reverse complement strand
GGTAGCTGGCGGTGAAGACCATTGCGCCGTTTTCATCGTAGTAATCTTTGTCTTCGGTGAGCGAGCCTTTGAGTAAGGCGACGTCGATTGGTTGAAAGGAATTTGAATCTGCGACGTCGAACAATTCGGGATAGATCAGTTGGGCCAACAACTCCGCGCCTTCGACCACGCGCGGACCGGGTCGCGCGAAATATGAATTGGCGTCGACGGCGTAAACGCGTCCGTTTTGCACCGCAGGCAGATCAAAGAATGGTGAACTGCGATAGCCGAAAACACTCCAAACTTGTTTCATCGTCTGTTGCAGGTTGAATCCGCACGGCATGATCGCCAGAACTTCCGGCGCCCAAGCGAGGATCTCATCCCAGGAGACTCTCACCGACTCACCACGTTCGCGTCCCAATTCATCGACGCCGCCGGCGATCCTCACTAACTCCGGCACCCAATGCCCGCTGGCAAAAACCGGATCGAGCCATTCCATGCAGAAGACGCGTGGCTTGTGAGAAATGGTTTTGGTTCGATCAGATAGACTTTCGAGCCGAGCGTGGCAATCGTTAACCAAAGCCTCAGCTTCTGCCGTTCGACCTGTTGCGGCGCCGAGTTCACGCACGTTGTCGAAGATCTCGCTGAGTGATTGTGGTGTGAGCCAAAGAATCTGCGGTGCTTTTGGCAGTGCTTTGATAACTTGCGAAACTTCGTTTCCCGACGGCGCACAAACCTGGCAAAGGTTTTGCGTCAGGAGCAGATCCGGCGCAAGGTCGCGCAGCAGTTGTTCATCGATCTGGTAGAGACTTTGTCCCGCGCGCATTCGTTCTGCGACTGCGCGATCGATCTCACTTTGACTCATTGTTTCGAGTGGCAATACGTTCCGGACGACGACTGGCTTGCTCTTTATCTCAGGCGGATAGTCACACTCGTGCGTGATGCCGACAATTGAGTCGGCCAGCCCGAGCGCGCAAGCCATTTCTGTTGCTGAAGGAAGAAAAGAAACGATACGGGACATGTGCGAAGTGTATCAGAGAGCGAAGGGCCAGTCCGGCAAACTGGAGTTGACTTGTCCGAAGCCCTTCTTTATAGGTAAAACCCTTATTTCGATGATGAATCCTTTACTTCACCTCAGGGCCGGCGTCAAATACTTGCTCTCATTACGCAAAAATGAATGGGACCTCAGCGACTATCCAATCCGCTTTCATTATTTCAACACATCCGACGACGAATCGTACGGAAGACTCAAGCCGGTTCCCTGGTCAGCGCAGATCATAAATTGGTGGCAGATGGACGGGCTTGGTGATACGAAAGAAGCGGCCTTTGCCGATCTGAAGGCCAAGTTCCAGGCTCGCAAAGAAGAAGGAGGATCGTTTCCGCGACCGGGAACAGGACTGCCGCTCGAATTTGCATCGACTGAGAGAGTCAGTCTGCATGAGGACATCGCCCAGGATTTTTTCAAAAGAATACTCGACATGAATTACGCGGAATGTTGGATCTCGGACCAATCGAGTCTGGGAGATTTTCACGATGAAGAATCGAACGGGCACCTTCACCGGAAGGTATGGGAATCATACCGGGTGGACATTTCTGACATCGAGGATGGTAATCTCGTTAAGATTTTCGAGCGGATTGAAAATAGATAGTTGCGCAGGACGGCTAGCCGAAGAAAGGTGGTACTGATGAAGAAGTTTTACTTGATCGTAGCGCTTTGCCTCTTTTCGTTTCCATCGACGGTCTTCGCCTGTAGTTGTCTGACTTCGGACCCAGCCGGCGCATTCAACGAAGCTAAAGTGGTTTTCATCGGTCGAATGCTCGGCGGCACTCAGAAACTCTCCTTACAGGATCGCGCCGGCAAACGGTTTACTATCGAAGCGGGGAAAGTACGTTTCGCTGTGGAAGAGATATTTAAAGGAAGCAACGCCGAGCAGTTCACGGTTGATATTAACAGTCATGAAGGAACGAGTTGCGGCCCGTATGGATTGAAGCGCGGTAAGCGATATGTTGTTTACGCATACGGCAGCGAAAACGATGAAAATATTCTCTCCACCGGTGTTTGTACACGGACGGACCTGGCGGATAGTGAGGATGCGAAAGAAGATCTGGACTTTTTGCGAAACCTCCCACCCGCGGGAACTGGCGGAAGTATGCACGGAAGGATCTGGGCCGATCACAGAGCCGGAGGCGCAACGCCGTTGCCGGATGTAAGAGTAAAAATCAGCAGCACTGACGGGCAGGTCATCACAGCGTTTACCGATCAGAACGGCGAGTTCAAAGTCAAACAGTTGAAGCCTGGGAAATATAAGGTTGAGCCGGAGTTTCCTGCGAACTACACGAGCGAGAACAAGTTTGCTGAGGTCAACGTTGACGATCGTGGAACCGCCGGCGTCGGGTTCGAGGCTTACATCGACGGGAGAGTTGCGGGACGCGTCGTCGATAAGGAAGGGAACAGTTTCAATTTTACTTTTCTCAAGATGGTCGGCGGTGGCAAGACTGTATACGGGCATTCTATTGATCAGGATGGTGGCTTCGAGGTAAAGGGCGCACCACCGGGCGAGTACCTCCTGTACATTGATTTGCAGCACCGCGACAACAGCGAGAAGCCTTACTACTATCCTGGAACATATCAGCGGGAAAAGGCAGCGGTAATCAGGGTCGGACTGGGAGAACGAGTCGAGGCCCTGGAATTTCGTCTGCCACCTGAATACGTAGTGCGCACGGTTGAAGGGGAAGTGGTCTGGAAGGATGGAACGCCGGCCGCAGACGTTGAAGTGCTCTTACTCTGTCCACAAAGCACGGTGCCGAATGGGTTTGCAGTCGAGTTTGGGCCGACGACTACTAGGACGGACAAGCAAGGGCGCTTCCGGCTCGAGGGGTTTGCCAGTGAAACTTACTGGATCGAAGCAAGAGGGTCGAAAGAAGGCAAGAAGCCAAATGAGCAGACTGTAATGCATTCACCCTCGAACAAACTCTCACTGGCTGACGCGGTGAAAAATCTACGGCTCACGCTATCGGAACACGGATTCTTCGGTGATGGATGTTCGCGGTAGGAGCCACGAAGAAGAGTTGGCCACAATAAGGCACAAAAAGCACAAAAATTGATTTGTGCTTTTTGGGAATCAACAAACTATTTGTGCTTTTTGTGCCTTATTGTGGCTTAACCTTCGCCGTCGCCTTTCTTGCCTTTCTTCTTGGCCGGTTCGGCTTCACGTGGCCGTGTTGCGGGTGGTGGCGGAGTATCGACCTTGGGCGTCGTGGTTTTGGGCGTCGCGGCATCGGACTTCGGTTGTGGATTTGCAGATGCGTCGTCGCCAGTCTTTGGTGGCGGAGGCAACGTCACCTGCTCCAGTTTTGGTTGGGGCGTGGTCGTGCCGGGCGGCAAGTCCTCCTCGTCTTCGGCCTCCTCGGCCGCTGCGGCCATCTCCGCGCGCTCAGCCGCAAGCTCACGCTGGCGTTGCCTGTAAAGCTCGCGCATGTCTTCCGGCATCTCCGGTGGTTTGGGAAACTCTTCTTTCTCCTTGCCCTCGAGGAACGTTTTCATGAACTCGACAAACATCGGCAACGCGCCCCTGCCCCCGGTCATGTCGTCGCCCAGCGGCTTTTTCTTTCCGGGATAACCCATCCAAACGCCAGTGACATAAGTCGGGGTGTAACCGATAAACCAAACGTCAGTATGGTCGTTGACGGTACCGGTCTTTCCGGCCACAGGGTGTGGGAGTGTGTTTGCCGCGGTGGCGGTTCCACCAGTTACTACACCACGCATCATTGAAACCATCGTCAACGCGACGTATGGATCCATCACTTTGTACGTAGTTCTCTCCCACTCCTCGAGCGTTGCGCCGTCGCGATCGAGAACTCTGCGAATCAAATGCGGCTCGACGCGAATTCCTTTGTTGGGGAAGGCGGAATACGCGGACACCATTTGATCGAGCGGCACTTCTGTGGCGCCCAGCGCCGATGGCAGATACGGAGACATCGGCACTTTGACACCAAACCGCCGGACCATCTGCGCGCCTGTTTGAATACCGACTGTTTGCAGCAGATGGACCGCGGGAATGTTCATTGACTTTGCGAGTGCAGTCTTCATTGGCATATCGCCGCTACCAAGCGAACCATCGTAGTTGTGCGGCTGCCAATCACCGATTTTGATCGGCGCTCCGCTGACCGGTGTTTCGGGAGTCATGCCCCATTCGACTGCTGCTGTGTAGACGAAAGGCTTGAAAGCCGATCCGGTTTGGCGATAAGCCTGCGTCGCATTGTTGAATTTGTTGGTGTAGAAATCGTAACCGCCGACCATCGTTATGATTTCGCCGGTCTTCGCGTTGAGCGTCATCATCGCCCCTTGCACAGCCGGAACTTGCGACAGTTCAACTTTCAAACGCCGGTTCTTTTCGTCTACCTCTTTGATCGCGAACTCAGCGAGATGACCATTCTTAAACTCGTCTTTCGGTTGTCGCTTGCCCCAACCCATTTCGGCGGGAGTCACAGTCGCCATGAAGTTGCCGAAGCGTACCGCTGCTTCGTTGCGCGCGCGATCCACCTTCATGATCAGGCCCATCAAGTGACGGCCAGGTTCATACTCGTTGCCGTACCAATCCGGGTGCTTGTAGTTGTTGAGCTCCTGTTGTGTGGCTGGTCCCTCGCCGTTGTTCATAGTCGTCGGGATCATGGTGTAGGTCGAACGCCATCCGCTGTGCGTGCGATCGTATTGCCTTAGACCAGCGCGTACGACTTCATACGCCTTCTTCTGCGCTTCGACGTTGATAGTCGTGTAAACGGATAGACCGCCCTGGGCCACGCGCGTTGTGTATTTATCTTCGAGCTCCTGGCGAATGTACTCAACCGGGTAATCGAACGGCGACGACTTGCGTTGAGACTGATAGTAAGCAGTGTCGGCAAGTTGAATCGGTTTCGCTTTTGCGGCATCGGCTTCAGCCTGAGTGACAAAACCGTTTTTAGCCATCAGATCGAGCACGAGATCGCGACGCTCTTTAGCCTTGGCCGGGTTTGACGTGGGCGAATAATCGCTCGGTGCTTTCGGAACGCCGGCGAGCAACGCTGCTTCGCCGAGTGTCAAATCTTTCGCCTGCTTTCCGAAATAGGTTTCGGCTCCGGCTTCCATGCCGTACGCATTCGCACCCAGAAACATGTGGTTGGTGTACAACTCCATGATTTGGTTCTTGGTGTAATAGCGTTCGATCTGGAGCGCGAGGATCCACTCGTTTACCTTGCGCGTATAGGTTTGTTCGCGAGAGAGAAACAGGTTCTTGGTAAGTTGTTGAGTTAACGTCGAGCCGCCTTCAAGTTTGTCTGTGGTGAGGTTTTTCCACGCCGCGCCCATGATGCGAATCGGATCGATGCCGATGTGATCGTAAAAGCGAACGTCTTCAACTGCCAGAATCGCATTCTTTAGTACCTGAGGAATCTCTTCGTACTTGAGTGGGATTCTTTTCTCGAGAGCAAACTCGCCGATGACGGTTTCACCGTCATCAGCGTAAAGCCTGGTCACAACACTGGGACGGTAGGTTGCTAGAGCAGCTACTTCAGTGGCAGCCCGGGAATAGTTCAATTGGTAGGCGGCGACGATGCCGGTCAGGCCGCCTGCGGCCAGCGCCAAAAGCAATACAGTTGGTAACCAAAGGCGTGCCAGCAGGTGTCTACGTTGTTCAGGAGGTGTATTGATGATTGCGGTTGGCGAGTATTTTGAATGATTTAAGGCCATGAGTTTTAAATTTCTCCCAAAAACAACTTGCCCTGATTCGCTGCTGGGGGCAACGTGGCTACCCACAGAAGTGGAAATTATAGCCGCAAATAAGCACAAAACACACAGAGCCCCATTGTGCTTTTTGTGCTTTTTTAAGGCGCGGTTATAATGACTTTGCTCGCAAATGGGGGCGACAGGCTTCGACAGGAACCTGAACGATCGTCGCGATGCATGCCGGGCTACCTTATGCAGCTCGTTAAAAAGCGTAGGGAAAAAACAACTGCCAATAACAATGAATTGGCTCTCGCTGCCTAATTAAGCACCGAGCGTCTCGCCGCAAGTTGCTCATGCGCGCGGACTGAGATGTCACTTAGATGAGCTGGCCCGCACTTTCGGTCCGTGAGTGTGGGCGAGACTAAGTCGGACTAGCTCGTGTCGAGGTCTTGTCGCTTCACTGACTCGGCATTGAGCGAATTTTTATCAGGTTCGCCTGATAAGAAAGAGAAGCGACTAAGCATGTAGAGTCCTTCGGCGTTGGTTTTTGGATCCGAGTTCAATTCTCGGCGCCTCCACCAAACAAGATTGCGGGAGCCCTCACTCCCGTTCAAAAGACCCAGAGAGAACCATGAGCACTACAACTCAAACTCACTTGATGACTGCGGAAGAGTTAATGCAGTTACCAGATGACTCCATGTGTCATGAACTCATTAAAGGAGAACTCCTCACGATGCCTCCTCCGGGCGACGAACACGGCGCTGTAATAATGAACCTCACAGGACCGCTTTTTAATCATGTAAAGGCAAATAACCTTGGCGTCCTGCGCGCGGCCGAAACGGGATTCAAACTTGAAAGCAATCCCGATACGGTATTGGCTCCGGATATAGCTTTTATCACTCGTGACCGAGTAGGTCCCCGCGTGTTGGGTTACCGCAATGGTGCGCCGGATCTCGTTGTGGAAGTGATGTCCCAATGGGACTCCAAACCGAAAGCGACACGCAAAGCTGAACTTTGGGTGGAGCTGGGCGCCAGGTCTGTTTGGGTAGTAAACCCTCGAAAGCGAACGGTTGAAGTGTTTCGG
>JAICGZ010000339.1 GCA_025922875.1 Pyrinomonadaceae bacterium | reverse complement strand
TAAGGAGCTACGAACGCGGTGGTTCCCGGGATGCGCGCGGACCTGATCAATGGCTGATTCGAAATGCATTGTGTAGCAGGCGCAAGGCTGTTACTTCCGACCTGCGTCTTAGTGGCAGGTAGCTGTCAGCGACACACACGCGAGAGCCCGCACTGATGCGCATGCAGATGGAAGTACCCTCGTTCCTCGAAAAGCCGCAATAAGAGCTTTGGGGAGATTTAAGTAGTTCCAAAGTATTCAAGATCCGACTGCTCCACTCCCCCATTTTTTTGATCGGATTCTTTGCCAGAATTTTCTACGCTTATGTTAAGGGGTATATCTCACCCAAAGATGCACCGTTATCTGTGAGGATCTTTCTAAACGGCCTGATGAGTTTGCCTACGATTCTAGCAAGATCCTCTCGGACATCGTCAGCGTCGGTACTTCTTTACAATATCCAACACCGCGCTCTCAGAGTGGAGCGATTACTATCACTTTAACGTGGGGATCAGAACCTGATGTTGATCTGCATGTGTTTGAGCCTGGCGGGAGCCACGTATACTACGCAAATCTGACTGGACAAAACGGTGCGCTGGACAACGATGATGTTACTGGGTTTGGTCCGGAACATTACTTTGTTAGTTGTGATCGTCTCGCAGAAGGCGATTACACTATTGGAGTCAATTACTTTGAGGGTGAGGGGCCGGAGGTGGCCAGAGTTGACTTCAAAGCCGGCTCAGAAGTAGCCCAGAGAAGTATAAACTTATCGACGGCGGTGGGGCCTGCCGGTGATAACTCCCCTATTATAGTTGGAGTCGTCAGAGTAAGAAGGAATGATGAAGGAAGACTCGTCTTTGAAATTTTAACTCAGTAGTTTCAAAGACTTGCTATCACTCAGTATTTCCGATCAATAAGTAACATCAAGCCTGTAAAACAGCCCGATAGAACAACCCGTTGCAGCGGAGGCCACGAACAACTCTCTTATCATTCTTTCAATGCCGTTCGCGGCCCCGCTGAACGGGAACGTTAGCCAGCTTGATTCGTACATTCCAAGGTCAACATGCCGCACTAAGCGCTTCTTGCAGCTTGTAAGAAACTGAGCATTTCTATGTCGGCCTCAGAAACAAGTTGCGAGGATTGTCCACTACGGGCTGCCTCAGGACTCTTTTGAAGCTCTTGTGCCTTGCGTGCCAACCTACTGCGCCCGCAAGTTTTGAACGAAATTGAGCACTTCTGTCGCCGGCGTCAGGAGAAAGTTGCGAAGATTGTCCACTGTGGGAGCCACGACTTGAAGAACGCCGCTGGTTCTAATTCCGGCGGCCTTTCTCGTTGTCAGGTTGTTCGTAATTGCAAGTCGCGTATCAACTCACCACGATAAACAAGTGCCATGAATAAACAGATTAGTGGAATGGAACCCCTCATTTTATGCGGAAGGGAAACGAAGGGCTAACACCGCATCCCGATTTTATCCGGACCAAGATACACATAGTTAGGCGTCTGGATTGAGCATTTCAATTGAAGGATGACTCGTATGCGGGATATGCGCTACTCTAATTTGTGCTCCTTCGAACTGAACGGTCGTTATACGAGATACTAGGTTCGGTCAGTTCAAGCGTTTTGCTTCAGCGGGAGATTTCTTCAACTACCGACGCAGACGTTCTGATCCTGGATTCCGGAATGTAAAGAATATAGCTCTGCGATTAAGTGGGAGTCACACACAAGGTTCAATGAATTTGTGCATTTATGTAATCTCATCTTCAACTTGGTAATGTTAGTATGGTTGTATTGGCGTGCTAGATACTGTGGATACCTCCGATCCTATTTCTCAATCTCATTTTCAATGTGTACCCAGTGATATTGCAACGATACTTCAAAATTCTTGCCAAGAGCCTCTTTGCTTTGGCACTGCTTGTCAACCCAAGCGGGTCGTTATCTCAAACGGGTAGGGAAACCCGCGACACTTCAAGTCAGAATAAGAAACGACTAGAACGTTTTGAGAAACAGGTCGATGACCTTCGCACACTTCTTAAAATCCCCGGCATGTCCGCCGTCATTATCAAGGATCAAAAAGAGTTATGGGCTAAAGGATTCGGTTTCGCAGATCTCGAAAACCGAATCTCGGCTACCCCGGACACCGTTTACCACCTCGCATCAATCACCAAAACATTTGCGGCAACTCTGATCATGCAGCTTGTGGAGCAGGGGAAACTAAACCTCGATGAGCCGATGTCTCATTACTCAAACGATTTCAAGGATGATTCAGTCAAGGTCAAGCATCTTCTCAGTCATACTTCAGAGGGAACGCCCGGAGAACGCTACCAGTACGACGGGAGTCGCTTCGACTACCTAACGGCAGTTATTGAGAAGAAGTTTGGCAAGCCGTTCCTCGAAGTGATCGTTGAAACCTTCTTCGACCCATTGGGAATGTCGAGCAGCGTTCCGTTTCATAATATCGTTGACGAAGCAGATAAGCGGGGAGCTTCGCTGGGAAAGGAAAAGCTTGATCGCTACAGGAAAAATCTATCGAGGTTGTCTCAACCCTACACGCTTTATGGCGACCGTGACATCATACACGTCTGGTATCCTCCCAAAGATTTTATCGGTGCCGCGGCGGGGCTGCTCTCAACCGTTCTGGATATGGCTAAATACGATGCCGCGATTGATCGCCACGTGTTTCTGAAGCAGGAGACGCAGGAAAAAGCTTGGACAGCTTTCACCTCGAACAGCGGTCAGCGACTCCCTTACGGATTGGGTTGGTTCGTCACGGATTATCACGGACTCAGGCTGATCTGGCATTACGGGCACTGGGGCACCGGGTTCTCCTCGATCTATCTCAAAGTGCCGGAGAAGAATGTCTCACTTGTCATGCTCGCTAACAGCGAGGCACTTGCCGACCACCAATATCAGGTGGGCGAGGACATCACAAATAACGTTTTCGCGTGCAACTTCCTCCGCCTATTTGTATTTGAGGATGCGCAGGGACGCCGCCTGCCCGACCCCCGTTGGAAACAAGGCACAGAGGAGTTTTCAAGCGAAATTACACGCTTGAGTAAGCAGTCCGGGGGCTATGCATACGACTGCGAGCGAAATTCTCAAACAGCACTGGCGAAATGGATTGAACATCGCCGGAAGAATGCGCAGAAACCTGTTCGATTAGACCGTAGAATTCTCGAAGCCTATGTCGGACAATATCAATACGAGGAGCCACCCAATCGGATTTTCACGGTGAGTCGAGAGGGCAATAGGCTATTTACAGATATGTACTCCAGGAATCACAAGCTCGAGTTATTCGCCGAGTCAGAGTCGAAATTCTTCCTCAAAGTAGCACCACGTCGTCAAGTGATTTTTATTAGAGATGACAGACATGTCACGCATCTGGAACTTATTGCCGTCGAGGGTTGGACCATGCGCGCGAAGAGGATTAAATAAAACAATCTCCTTCGATAAACCTTCAGAGCGAATCGCGAAGACTTCTGGATCACGAAATGGTCCGTCGGCAAGGTGAAACTATTGGACCATCCGGCACGATGTGCGGGATAACAACCGGTTGCAGCGGACGGCTTCGCTACCCTTTTTACTCAGAGCGTTATAATTCTTACTCATCTTTTGAGGTTACGAAGAGCGACAATGAAGTGATCGCGCGCATAATAACGGCATGCAGCGGACTCGCCGCACAGCGTCGCCTTCTGCAAGATTTGAAAGGAACTGAACATTTCCATCATTGGCGTCAAGAGGAAGTTGCGAAGATTGTCCACTGTGGGGAGCCATGACCTTAAGCCTTCGACCGTAGTACCCGTTTCAAGAAATCGATCAGCAGATGATTAAGATTGACTCCTAGTCCAAAAACATTTGGTTTTAACTCCAAGCTTTCTACAATTCGCACCAGCCACGTATCGGGCAATTCACTGAGTTCGGGAAGTGCGCCCTGACTCGCGACATCTGCAAGAACATTGCGGATGCTCGCCTGCTCCGTAATAACTACCGGTTTCGAATCCTCTCCGCCGCCAGCTACTGCCGCCAATTTTTCTGCACATCGACCGCATTTCACCTCACTGGTCGCGCGTCTGCTTTCCTCGACTCGGTTCTTCCCCCACACTACTGCAAACACTACGTGCATAAAACGCCTGTTTAGTGCTGTTTATTCAGGATCAGTTTAGTAATCCCTCGTGGCGAATTTTGCAAATATGTGACTTACTGGGTGCAGGGACACCGCGTCTCCGCGATGAAACAAACCACATCACGGAGACGCGCAGTAACCGAAAATCAATGATGGATGACGATGCTGCCGCCGCCCAGAGCGGTGGTCGGAGCAGCAATTTTGGGCGCATTGGGTTGATTGTCATAGATCAGGCCGTTGCTGTCGCTCCAGATCCTGATCCGTAACTTGTCCTCGCCCCCACGGCCCGGTTGGGCACCATCGATGCTCGTCAGCATGAAATGATAATCACCGCTGCCGTTAATCGTGCCGGTTCCTTTGCACAGTGCATGTCTGCCCGAGACCACCAGCCATTCATAAGTCGTGCTTCGGAATTTCAGACCACCGGGCATGAAGAGGAACTCTGCATTGCCAGTCGGCACGTTTGTGCCGTTTTGGTATTGCGATATGAACGCAAAGTTCGTCCTGCCAGTTGCGGTCGGGTCCGCAACGAAAGCGCCCGGAGGCGAGTCGATCCAGCCGCCGCCAGATACCGAACCTCCATTCGGATCGTAGATCACCACCAGCGCTTGAACGCCATCGACGGTCGTGGCTATGCCTGAAAGAAAGTCCTTGTCCAGGACATGCAACGCAATTGTGTAAACACCAGGCTCTGTGAAGGTGTGCGTTGTGGTTACTGGGCCAGGTGTTGCGCTAGCCACGGCTACGCTGGCTGGTCCGGGCTGCGGTGCGGATATGAAACGCCATATAATCTGGTGCGCATCATTCGTATCGTCGGTAAATGACGCGGTGAAATTGACCGGCGTATTGACAGCGAAGGCAGAATCGCTCGGGGGGCCAGTAATGGTTACGACAGGCGCAAGGTTGACCGGCTCGCCCAAACGTAATAAACCAAAGTCGCCAATCCGGCTCCCTCCTTGTGAGCCGAAATTAGTAAGCCCGCCAGCCACGATTCTGCCGTCCGTCTGGACCGCAACAGCATTCCCCCGAGAGTGCACGAATGCGAACGCCGGCGTGACCAAGCTTCCACCGCCAAATGTATTATCGAGCGCGCCAGTCGAAGTGTAACGGGCTACAGTCAACCGCAACAAAGAGAACGTATCGATGCTTTGGCCCACCGCAATAATCCGGCCATCTGCCTGGAGCGCCAGAGCATGCACGCTGAACAGGAAACCAGCAGTTATTACTTTGCCATCGCCGTCGAAGGTCGTATCGAGCGAGCCATCAGCGTTGTAGCGCGCCAACACGGCGTCAATAGAGCCATCACCGAATCTGCTACCTCCAGCCAGGATCTTGCCATCAGGCTGGACGACGACGTCTTCCGCGCTGCCACCGGCAGAAGAGTCGAAGCCGGTTACGACCAAACCATCACCGTCAAATGTGGTGTCGAGCGATCCATCAGTGTTGTAACGGGCCAGACAAAACTCAGAAAACGAGCTGATGCACGTTCCAGCAAGCACAATTTTTTGATCGCCCTGTAGCGCGAGACTCCACGGAACATTAGCGGGCCGCGAGAGCTCAACCGCAGCCTGACTCACGCCATCTCCGTCAAACGTAGTGTCGAGCGAACCGTCCGTGTTATAGCGCGCGACTGTAAAGATGTTCGTAAAGAAACCGAAGTGGACAATCATTGCGTCTCCGGCAGCCACAATCTTGCCGTTAGATTGAATTGCGACGGCGTGAAAGCGAGCGAAGCTACTGACGGATGTAATGACGATACCGCCGTTCCCGAAACTGTCATCCAGCGATCCGTTCGTGTTGTAGCGCACAACCACAAAGCTCGTTTGATTACTTGTGCCACCTCTACCGGCCACCACAATCTTGCCGTCCGCCTGAAGAGCGACAGCATTCGCGATGGCCTGGTCGCCTACAGCAGTTGTGACGATGCCGTTGTTTCCAAAGGTAGCATCGAGTGACCCGTCGACGTTGTAGCGCGCCACTATCATGCGTGCGTGGCTCTGTAACACGTCAAAAGGGGCACTTTCACCAACGGCCACAATCTTGCCGTCGGGTTGGATCACTAGGTCATTGATTTCGTCAAATTCATCATGGTTAGTGATGACCATGCCGTCGCTATCGAAGCTGGGATCGAGGTCGCTGGCGCCCGCAGATGCCCGTAGCATGGTTAAGGAAGGGACGCTAAACAGCAGCGCCAGCAAAAGAATTGAATAGTGAGAGATGAGGCGACGCACACCGGTGCGCCGTGCGAATCTTCTTTGTTTGGTCATGTTGTACTCCTTCATTGTGAGACTAAGTGGTGCATGAGGTTGCTGGGGCAGAGGATTTGCCCGGCCATTCGGGCGCAATGCTTGTGCCAACGTCAGTATTCGCCTGATCTGAATTAAGTGAGATTGAGTGTCTTCAATTGAAGACAAATCGAGCGGCTGGTGAGAACGCCTGTTCACACCGACGCGCGAATGATGATCGTGTCGAGATCCGCCACGGTTGCGAGAAAGGAAGGCATGGCGGACATTATGCCGCCATAGGTTCATTTTGCCAGAACGCCCTAATCACATGAGCCGTGACCAACTTGAAGCTCGGTGCATGTTTCGTCTGGAGGAAGTTTCTCTTTAACAAAGTGATATGTAGTGGTGTTCCAAGACTGGTGCCATATCGTTCTTGTGGTGATGAAGCGACAGTATCTTTTATCATCAGACGAAATATCATTTGCGTGTAATT
>JAICGZ010000338.1 GCA_025922875.1 Pyrinomonadaceae bacterium | reverse complement strand
TGAGGATCGAGTCGAAACGGCCCGAACTCATAAAAATGCTGTTTTTGCTCAGACATTTCGCTTTCAGAAACTCTCTCAGAAAAAATCAGCGGGTCTCTAAGTACTTTCTTTTCCCTGCCGGTCTAGTTTGCGCACATCGATGAGCGAGTGAACTCCAAGTGGTTGGTAGACACAAAAACGCGCTCATTCTAACGCAGCGAAATCGACGGAAGGAAAAGAAAATGAATACACAAATTATCAGAGGCCTTTTTACACTGGCCATTTTACTTTGCACCCAGCTTCAGGCCTGGGCGCTCAACAGCAATCTGCCCGTCGCGCAGGAAAATGTCATTTTGCAGTGGAACCGGGTGTTGATGGAAACCGTGCGTACGCCCGGACAACACCCCGCGACGATTATGCCCGTGCGCAGTTACGCAATGATGCACGCGGCGATGTTTGACGCCGTCAATTCCATCGACGGCAGTCACACACCATATTTAACCGACGTACCCGGATCGCCGAACGCTTCAATCGAAGCGGCGGCCGCCCAGGCCGCGCGCGATGTCCTGGCAGCGTTGTATCCAACAAGGCTGGCGATTTTTGATGCGGAGCTGGCAATTTCGCTCCAGGGGATTGAACAATATCGAGCTGAGCAAGGAATCAGCATTGGCCGGATCGTTGCTGAACGGTTACTGGCCGCGCGCGCAAATGATGGTTGGACTGTGACACCGCCTTTGTACAGCTTGCCGTCAACTCCGGGTAACTGGCAGCCGACGCCGCCAGCTAACGCTGCCGCGCAATTCACCCACTATCCATCAGTGCTGCCGTTTGCCATCACTTCGAGCAATCAGTTTGCTCCGAGTGCGCCGCCGGCGATGACGAGTGCGCAGTACGCAGCCGACTTGAACGAAGTTAAAGAGATCGGATCCGTGAACAGTCTGACCCGCACTGCCGATCAGACTAAAGTGGCGCAGCTCTGGGCGGGTGTTAACACGCCGACGAACTTTCTCTTCGTCTGGAACAATGTCGCGCGTTCTGTCTCAGAAGCTCGCGGCAGCACGACTGTAGAAAAGGCGCGCTTGTTCGCGTTGATAAACATGTCGCTTCACGACGCGTTACAGACCACGTTCGCCAGCAAGTTTCAACATGGTCTCTGGCGTCCTGTGCACGCGATTCGTCGAGCTGAAGAAGACGGCAATGCAAACACGGCAGCGGATCCCGCATGGTCATCGCTGATTGTCGCTCCGCCGTACCCGAGTTTTGCGGGAAACATGGCGGGCATCGGCACGTCGCAGTCGACAATCCTCGCGCTGTTTTTCGGGCGTGACGATATAGCCTTCCAGCACACGTGGGAAGGAGCAGGCGGTGCAACGCGTTCGTACACGAGCTTTAGCGCCATGGCTAATGAACAAGCGCGAGCACGTGTGTACGGCGGGATTCATTTCACGTTTGATAACGTCGCCGGGCAATCGGTGGGAACGAGCGTCGCGAATTACATTTTCGCGAACGTGATGCGCCCCCGTCAGTGCGTGAGGTAACAAACGGATGAGAGCAAGTTCCGCGTGCGGAGCTTGCTCTCGTTCATTTGGCTCTTCTCTGTGAAACCTCTGTGTTCTCTGTGTCTTGTGTGGTTCACTGTTGCTTAGAAAAAACAACCACAGAGTCACAGAGAACACAGAGGTTGCACAGAGAAGGCAAAGCTTGCTAAAGCGGAATGCGGGTTTCGATCACACCCTCATCGATTTTGAACACATTCCCGATGTTGTCAGGGTCGTCACTGCGGGCGAGGTTCACATGCCGCGCCGACAGAGCATCCAGTAGCGGGGCTCTGGGAATGTCAGGCCATATGCCGCGCGTTAGTGTCGACGCCATCGCGCAGATTCCGTCCGGCATCATGCTCTCGACAAATTTCTTCGGCGTCGCGTTGTGACTGCCATGGTGTCCTATTTTGTAAAACGACACGCGGCCCAACATCTCTTTCCATTCCGGATCTTCCATCGCTGCACACCAGGTTCCCCACTGGGCATCGCCCGGAAAGAGTAGAAAAGTATCGGCAATCTCCAATACGAGCATTAAGCTGGTGCCATTCACTGCTTTGTCCAAAGCAACAGCTACTGCAAGATCAGATAATTCTGCGGCACGCTTGATCTTCTCCTTGTCTTTGTCAGGCAGCGTGCCGCCTCCGCTGTATGTTTTTTGTTGATACTCAACGCCAAAAGGCGCCGGTGGTTTGCCCGTCTCGCTCTCCGCAAAGGCGCGCATCGCCAGATAGCTTCCACCTTTTGGTGGTTCCATGTCACGGATAACCTGGGTCTCCCGCGATGGTCCAAGAACGTGCACCTTTACCCCAGGTAGCACATCCGTTTGGTAAACCCTTTGGTAGACCTTGTCCTTGTCGGCTTCTGGCAGAAAGCGTCGCTCAGGGTTGCCGCTAAACCCGTTATGCAAGACTTTCATTTCCCTGTCATTGGTCAAAGTGAGAGCATTTTCCACGAGGCTCTGGCAGCGTTGCAGCTTCTTCTTGTCACCGTTGTCCGCAACTGCCAACTTTGCCGCAAATGCCGCATTAAGACCTAAGGCAAGCCTGCTCTGAGTTTCACGAATGCGTCGAGCGTCGAAGTCTTTCGGGTCTTCGGTCCAGGGCATCCAGACTTCTTTTACCTCAACGTCATCCCACGCACTCCTGGCAAACCCTGACACGTGATCCTTGTGCCGGTGGGTACCCACCACAACGTCAATCCGAGCGACTTCATCCTCATCAGTAACATCACGAATTATTCGATCTACTATACTGTCCATTGGCGCGTCTTCCGCGGCTTCGACTGAACCGCAATCAAACAGAATACGCCGCTGATTCTTTCCGTCAGGAAGCAGCACAAGAAAAGCGTCGCCAAACCCGACGTTGTACATTCGGATTACGACCTCTCGGCCATTCGTGGCTCCTGTGCGATCATTCGTTATCGGAAGTTGCGTTACCATACTTAACCTCCGTGCAAGTTGGCGAAGTTCTTCAGCTCCACCAAGCGCTGCTGCAACTCGTTTTTCTTGAGGTAAGGCGTCAAAGGACTGGTCAGATCACACATATCGACATAATCCCGTTGCCGTTCGAAACGTGCTTTCCCCGCTTGCTCGCGAGCCGCATCCTGACCGGCTTGACGCATTGGCTTCGAAATCAAATAACGAACCTTGCCGTCAGATGAAGCAATAAGCGTGCATCCTCCCCGAAATGGAATGCCGCCGAATTCATCTTTGACTTCCTTGTCGACTTGCGTGAACTGAGCAACGAGTTCGATGAGCAGCCGCCCATTAGGCGCAACCCGGAACACTGGGTGAAAGCCACGCACCTCGATTTTCCGGTCATCATCCAATCCAAGTAGGTTCGCGTGTGTCTTTGCGTACTTACGCAGTGCTTCTTCCAGGGCTGGTTTGAAATTCAACACAATCTTCTCGTCCTCTCCAGCGGTTTCCGACTGTCCGTTTTGCTGGCTCTGCTGATTCAGTTGGTTTTGCAGATCTTGTTGGCTCTCCGGATCCGGTTCGCTCGGTTGGCTCGCGGGGTGTTCCCATACCCTATCGAAGGACCGCACGCCCCTGAAGAAAAGCGGCCCGATCCATTTCAGAATGTCGTCGTCAAATGGTT
This sequence comes from Pyrinomonadaceae bacterium, assembly GCA_025922875.1. Taxonomy (GTDB): domain Bacteria; phylum Acidobacteriota; class Blastocatellia; order Pyrinomonadales; family Pyrinomonadaceae; genus PSRF01. Next base: position 3,208 of record JAICGZ010000338.1, on the reverse strand, counting down.
TTAGCTTAGCCCCGACGTCCCAAAGTAACGACTCTTCAAAGAGTGAACCTACTCCGTCGGGATAAATACCACGCCCGCGAAACGCTTCGATCATCGCGCCTCGACTATTGAATTCGTCATCCGGTACTAACTCGAAATCCGCAGTGATCATCGCGCGGAGATAGTCTCCAAACGTGACATCGACTGGAGGCAGGTAGTCGAAGGCGCGAATGCACATGTCAAGCACTCTTTGCGCCGTGCGCGAAGCTTCAGTGGCAACGCGGTTGACCAGATCAGGATGCAGATCGCCCTTCGGAAGAGTGCCTGTACCGCCGGTTGCAATTCGTAAAAGGTCCGCAATACGCCGTTGATAGATTTCATAAAAACCATCGAATACCGCGGCGACCAGGATCGAACCTCGAGCATGAGGTTCGATCATCGTGTCTTTCAGTTTGAGTTCGGGTTTGGCCAGCGCGGAACGTAAAGCCTGGCCACCGCCCGTCGCAAAGCCAAACTGCTGCGCCAGATCAACCAGCGGCGTGGGAGTACGAATATCAAGCCGTGTACGTTGAATCTGTTCGCGCACAATATCCTGATAAGAAAAATGCTGGAAGAGGGCGACGATGTCGGCGAAACCTTCATGGAAAGCCAGCACGTCCATGTTTGATGGTTCAAGAAACAGCGGACGCAGGCGATCGACGATCGCGTGCGTCATCTCGTGCGTAATGACGTCGTGTGAGAGACATGTGAAAACAGTCTGACCGGGCATGTTTGGGCCGACGTCTTTAGCGTCCGCTTTAAAATAGCCAAAGAGGATGGCATTGAGGTCAGGCTGGTAGAAAGCATTTGCGCCGTAAAATGCATGTGGAAATAACCGGAGCCGTGGGTATCTTTTCCCGCCCTTCCGCGAACCTGAAGAGAGTCTCAAGGCGCGGCCGAGCGCGCGGTCAAAGTTTTCCAGTGTCTTAAGGGCAACGGCGTAAACCATCTGTTGATGGAAACGTGGATCTGCTTCTGACGGATCGAGGCCGCCCTGCATCAAGATTGCGTGGTCGTCTAAGTTAACAGGTGTATAAAAGCAATTTTGCGTCCCATCATAGTCGATTACTTCGAGCCTCGCTCCGACGGGACCGACTTCTAATTCTTCGTTAGCTATGTCAATTCGCGTTCGCTTCCCAAACGTCCGGCCAACGAGTGGATCGGACGCGAAGATCTTGAGTGGCCGGCGCGCAGCTTGGGTGATGCCGTGTTGTGAGGTGCGTCTTAACATAAGTCGCTCCTTTGAATTGTTGAAACTTAATCAGGACTGTCCAAAGGTTATGTGGAAATGCGGAGATCTATTTCGTGCGCGGTCTTGGAAGGAGAGCGGCGGCAAAGAGGAGAGTTAAAGTGTGATCATGGTCGCGCCTCAGGCCAGTGAGTAGTTACCTGTTTCGGCAGGCCGAGATTCTTTCTCGCCTTCTGCTCAAACGGACGTGCCGGATTCGTCATGTACAGCCCGCAACAGCGGTTACAAATCGGAAACCGATTGGTCAGGATGTGCTTGCGAAACTTGATGGAGACGTCTGAGTTGAACGACTCCATAAAACCGTCGCGGAAAACGTTCCCGGCGATGATGTCCGGATGACCGGGACAAAAGATCAGTTCGCCATTCGCATGAACCCTCGCCCAGTAGAACGGCATGAAGCAACTCTCGGCGCCGAACGTGTCGAGATAGTCGGTGAAGTAAGTTTTATAATCCGATCCGCGCAACTGGCTCGGCGTGGTAAATACGAACGGCCGAGTAAATCGTCTCTTCCTGGTCATCACCTGGCTGAGCGATTCGGCAACGCGACTGTAATCATGTTTTTCGTGATTTGCGGAAGTCCACCCGCGCCACGCGCCGCTCGACTTCAATCCGAATGCATGTTCCAGGTGGCGCTCATAAGCCTTGCCCACGTCCTCTGTAAGAAACCAGCGAAAGTTGTAGTTAATCGCAAGCGCGTTGAAGTCGCGGGCGACGTCGTAGATCTTTTCCAGCGTATCGGTGGTCCATTCACAAACGGTCGAGCTGATGATGACTGCCGGCAACGGCACGCCGATCCGGCGGCGCAGGTCGAAGAGTTCGGCCATCGAGTCGAGGGCCTTTTTGAAAGTTCCCTTTCCACGCACTCTGTCGTGCGCCGGCTCGTCGCCGTCGATCGACAGAAGAAACATCAGGTTTCGGATTTTTGCGAGTTGCTCCAGACGCGGTTTGAGCAACGTGCCGTTGGTGGTGAAGATGACGTCGAATTGTTGTTCACGCAGCAACTCGAGCAACGTGTCGATGTGTTTGTAAACAAACGGCTCGCCGCCGTGAACGCTGATCAACGAATCGCGTGGCGAGAGTCCGCGCATAAATTTGATCAGTGATTCCTGGTCCATGTGCTGAACCGGGCGCACGCCGTCGAAGAAGTAACCGTTTTCTCCCCATTGATTGCAGAACGGGCAGCGCAGGTTGCACGCTTCAGTGGGGATCAACTGGACCACCGTCGCAACCGGCAGCTTGAACGATTGATTGCGTATCGAATCTTCGTAGAGCTTTCCCCAGACGCATTGGCGACGGCGACTGCGGGCGGCCATTCGTGCGAAGTGAAGATAATCGGTGAGTTTGTATGAGAATCTCATCTTGTCCATCCTGCAAAATCCTGCAAACCTGTCTAACATTACGGAAGCAACACGATCTTCCCGTAACTCTGTCTGCTCGAGATCAACTCGTGCGCTTGACGGATCTCCGCAAGCGGCAAAGTATGCCCAACCTGGATTTTCAACTTCCCTTGCTCGATCCAGTCAAATAAGCGCGCCAACGATTCAGCCATCAACGTTGGGCGCTCGAAGATCGCATTCAGATGCAAGCCAATGACAGCTTGCGAGCGGAAGAATAACTTCAACGTGTCAACTGGCTGCACTTCCTTGCTCGCCGCACCGTACACAACGAGCCTTCCCAGCGACGGCAACATAGCTAAGCTGCGTCGAAAGATATCTCCCCCGATTGATTCAAGAATCAGCGTCGGCCCACGTTTATGATCAAAGTCGTCATAGCTGAAAGCCTCATCCGCTCCGAGATCGAGAATACGTTTCCGCTTCTCCTCGGAAGACGCCGTGCCGATTACGTGTAATCCAAGCAGCTTCGCAATCTGCACCGCGGCCGTGCCGACGCCTCCAGCCGCTGCATGAATCAAAACTGTCTCGCCTCTCTCGGCTCTTCCGA
>JAICGZ010000337.1 GCA_025922875.1 Pyrinomonadaceae bacterium | reverse complement strand
GTCGGTCACTCACTACTAGCTGGTTAGTCGCAATATTTCGAATTATTGCGGGCAGTCAACCACTCCCCAGACATATCCTGAAGACATTCCCCAGTTCAAAGCTAAAGAGTAGGTGTAGCCAAGACGCTCCTCATCCTGAGCGGTGATGAATAAGATAGCGGCTGTTTCACCCTTGCAGAATAGATTCTGTGTGCCGCCGCTGTACCTTTGAAAAGCTTCCACGTTTTTACTGCCGATGTATTTCCATCCCACCCGCGCAAGTTCTGTATCGTAGTACGACTTGATCGCATCCGGTGGCATGTCGATCTTGTAAAAGCCGGCCTTTCCTCGTCTGGTTTTGTAGAGGCGATTAAGTTCCGCCGGCATTGAGCCGGGCAGGATGTGAATGCTTTCGAACTGGTCCACGAGCGCGGCCTGTTTTATTTCGCCATTTGGTTCGCCAGACAAGTCACCTAATTCAGGGATAACTACGATGCCGTAGTAATCCTGAAAACATTTCGTAAGCCAGGTAATCTTTGGGTCAAGTTCAATCTCGTCCAGCCCCGTCCAGTGCTGTAGTCGCGGCACGACGACGTAGTTCAGGCCTTGTGATTTCGCACTTTGAATCAGATGCTCTCTGTTAGTCCACTCACGCGCGTATGCAGCGAGGGTCGGGCGAAGCTGCAACATCTGCCAACTCCTGCTGACGGCGAGCAGTCCGAATACGACGAAGATTGAGATCGGTAAGGCAGTTGCCAGAGCGCGTCGATGCGGCGCAAATAAGTGATAGGAGCGACGGCACAATCGTCCTGCAAGGTACGCCCAACATACGACAAGACATACAAGGACGTAAGCGGGAATAATTAATGTGCGGTTTGCTAAAGTAAGCGAAGTGCCCCAGGCCATCGGGACCCAACAGGCGATGAGCAAAACGAAAGTCACTGGGGGCAGCCAAAGCAAAGCCGGCACGAGATGCCGCCTTTCTAAAACAGATCCTTCGTGTCGTCGAAATATCCCAAGACCGAATACAAACCCGCACAGGATTAGGCCGGCCCAAACAGCCGCTCGCGCAGGTGAGAAAACAACCAGGTAGAAGAACTCGCGTAAGCCACGCAAAGAAATCTCCAATAAGCCCAGAGCACTCGGAGGCGGAGGAAACGGGAACTGTCGAAAGTAATTGCCTGGTGCGAGGAACACGAGTAATCCGCCCGCGAGCGATCCAGCGAGCCCCGCAACCAGCGGAAGCACAGAGCTTCTCTTATCAGGCGCAGCGTAGTGGTTTGAAATCAGCCAGATCACCAGAGCAAATACAAGCGCGATTGTTTGCACCACTGAATACGTTTCCGCAAATCCAGCAGCAATGAAGGTGAGGAGGGCCGCAGCCAACAACCAGCGTTTGTTGTGCGTCGATGCGGCGCGTCGACGTACGATCATCGCAATGTAAGCCGTTCCCAAAATGAGTGATGGGACACCCGATCTCGCCTGTGCCCAGTAGAGCGATTGGCCAATAGAAGGGATTACATCAAAAACTGTGAACAGGACCATCAATGCCATAAGGCAACTAAGAAGAACTCGTGCTTCTCGTTCATCGTCTCGGATAATTTGGTACACCGCGAACGCCAGCGTCGCAAACCAGATGATTACTACCAAACCGGTCTGATAAGGAATAACGCGAGGCCCGATAGAGGCCAAGAGCGTATCGAGAAAATTTGCAGCATAACGACCCGTCCAATTCATGTACCAGTAGAGTGATCCACGAACAATGCCCTGCGAATTCGCAACTGCCGCGGAGCAGAAGTCATCTGCCACCATTCGACTGTACGAACCCAGGTAGATGTGTGTGGCGAGTGGGATGGAAAACAGCGTCAATAGAAACAGAAGCAAAATGCGTGGCCACATTCGCGGTAAGTTAAGCTAGTAGTTCTGACTGGCCTTAGTGAAAGAGAGACAGGTGTTGCTGCCTGCCGCGCGTCATTGAAATTTCTGTGAGGCGAGCTCCGCTCAACCGGCGACCCGCTGATTAAGGGTGCGATCCAGAGCAATGCATCACGGTACGCCTCAAAAGTTAACAGAGACTTGGCTATTCATATCTGACGAGCATGATATATACCACCGTACCATGCCGTGCGACCAGCCTGATGCTTATACGGATCCGACAAGGCTGATTGAAGCTAATTGATCGCGTCTACCTTCGTTGCCGAGTTAGATAGAGCTGCGTACTTCTTAACCGCTGTTGAAAGGAACCGGCGCGAACACCGATCAGCAACGCGACTCAAGACCAATGAATAGCCACCGACCACACGTCTGAAACGCCTTTCTTCGAGATGTCTGGCATTAGAGCTGGCATATCCACTGCTTCATTCGTTGACGATCTGAAAGATGACTAACGCTTCCGGTGTCATCGGCGTAGGAGCGGATATGGATTGATGTTGGCGCCTTCCCAGTAGCGTTTAGGATCAGAGACGATCGTGATTGAGAAGTGAAGATGGTAATTACCGGCTTCCGCGTTTCCGGTGTCGCCGACATAAGCAATAACGTCTCCCTGGCGCACGTCATTTCCTTCGGCGAGTCCCGCGGCGTACCCCGAAAGGTGAGCATAGTAGAAGATCAGTTCCTGGTTAGGACCTAGTTGATAGATCGTGATTCCGCCGCGCTCGCTTTGAGAGAGTTTCAGAATGCGCCCATCTGCCGCGGCGAGCACCGGAGTCCCGGCAGGAGCAGCAATGTCGAGGGCATCGTGTAATCGGCCTTCCGATCTTGCATCAGCGAACGTGTCGATCAATTGGTCTGATCTGACTCCGGCAACGGGAATTATCAGATTCACTTTTCCCACAAAATTCGAAACTGTGGGTGACGGCGCCGGAGCAGCAGGCGTTTCTTCTGTTGCTGATGCAAGGGGATCAGTAGGTTCTGGTGGTAATGGCGATCCGATCGCCACCGGCGTGTTCGGAAGACTTGGCGAGATATCAATCGCGGGCACACTCGGCGTCGTCCGGAAACTGATTGCAAGCGATACCAGCGAAACAATCACCAGAAACAGAACGCAGAGGAGAATTCGTAACTTTACCGTCCCCATAGCACGAACCGTAACAACTAACGTTCCAAACCAAGGAGCAATAGGCCTTCTGAAACTCTGCAACCGCTTCCTCGTAACGTTCCTGCTTCTCATAGACGAACGCCAGATTAGATGCGCGTTGGGAAATTGAGGCGAATTCGCAAGCACGCAGATGACCAGGACCACAAAGACGTATTGATTTTCATCTTTGTGGTCCAATCAATGCGACGAGTTCGCACGAGTTCTCTTACTGTGTTGCGGGCATGATGCTCAAGTCGGACACAAATCTAGCGATTGAACGTTCAAGATGCACCACTGCACCCGCAGGCATTTTTTGCGTTAGTTTCTGTGCTCCTTCCGGTCCGAGCGCCTGTATGTGGACAGGTCCTTTATCAAGATCTGCAAAGCTGTCGCGCATAGTGAGCGTAATGTATTCATTGCCATTTCCACCGAAGATTGTCTGCGACACCAGGTAGGTGACGCCCGCTTGTTTCATCACCGGGACGAAATCGTTCTTCAGGTAGTTCTCATAATCGCCGCTTCGACCGGGAGCAACATGGACGAAGTGCAAGACCGCCAGCTTCGGTGCTCCTGTGCGTTGAGCCGCGAAACTCAAATCGGGTCGAGTCCGAATGACAAATCTACGAACGCTGTTTACAAGGCTACCTGCTTTCGTTTGCCATGCGGTCAGGCCCTGCGGACTGAGGCCTTTTTCGAGCGCACCCGGCCCGTCGAAATCTGCGAGTTTTGCGATCGGAGTCACGAGCACATACTCAAATGCGTCTCCGGCGGCACCTGTACTCTGCCAAACTTCACGCCACTTGACTCCGCCCTTCTTAAGTGCAGGATTAGTGGTGTTTTTCATAAAGTTCTGAAATTCGACCATCATGTCCGGCTTGACGCTGACTACCGTGATAGACAGGAATTCGGGTGTGGGCGCTGCTTGCGGTGTTGGAGTTGGATTCTGGCCTATAGCTTCATGTGAGTGGGCAGCGATTAGCATTAAGGTTGCGCTGAAGAATGCTCGTAGCAGTGTCATTGGTGTTATGTGTTTCACGACGGTTTCCTTCTTTCTGGGAAAAAGGTTTTGGGAGACTGTGTGACATTGACGCACACATTAGTGAATAGAGGGGTGCTGTCGAGCTCGTGATGCATCACTAGAAGCACCTGCTCTTCAGAGAGATCGTTTACCCGCGCATTAGCGCAAGGTTGTCGAAGCTGTAACGTGGACACCTGTGGGGTGGATGCTATACCACCGCAGGATGGCAATCAAGAACTTCACTGCAACGAGGCTCTGCTGCCTTTGAGGGTTTGAGTGAGCTCGACTCCTCAACAATCGACGCTGACTTCGGGATTGAGATATCGGCATACGCACCGACTCGTTGTGGCAAGCGTTCTCTATGGGTGACCGCCACTGATATGTAACGTTCGGCAGCGTTTCGGCTGTGCTTATCGCAGTGCCAACCGCAAAACGCGACCTACCATCAAAAGTGTTCTTCACAATATGGGCGTGGTTATCGTGAGCCTTGCGCTTGCATATCTCGGGAGTAAAATCGCCTAACATTGCGGCGGATGAAAATTTCAAGGAGGGAAGCAGTTGAACCACGACATGCTTCCCCGAAACAACGTACGGATATTTGGTAAAGGCAAACAGCCAATGCTGTTCGCGGCGTGACAAGATTTTCTGGACCTGGGACTGGGCACACTATGGATTCATTGCACCAGAGAGTGCTAAGGCAGGCTATCGCAGCCCAGTGGGCCATTTCCCCTTCGACACTCGCAAACAGGAAACGTCAAAAAACAAAAAGCGATTTCGAGCAACTGACGCAACGACGATCCTTGCCTCAAAGCGAATAGCCAAAAGACTAATTTCACCTTGGGCTAACATGTACGAAGACACTTGCAAGCTCACTCGGCGGCCAGCGGCTCGTTTGGTTTAAGGTGCGGTGGACGAACCTATGAAGCGCTGTCCGCGTGGTCCGTTAAGATGAATTTAGTTGTCGATACATTCATTGTCGATCTGTTTGATCTCGACAGTTTTGTTGAGTGTTCAATCGAAGGAATAGGTTATGGCTCGAGAGCCGTGGAGTTCACCGATAAGATGAGAGCGCTCGGAAGGAGCAGCTAAAGGATGAGCACGCCTATTTAAATCGCGGGAAACACTTCGAAAACCTTGAAGGCTTCGCGAAGAGAGAGGCCAGGCCAATGGTCGTCCTTTCAGTCCCTCACCGCCAACGACGTAAGCCTTCGTAATTTCTCGTGGCAGCCTGCAAGCTTGTTACCGACGGCTTGGCCGAATGGATTCTTCACGCCCTCATGTGCCATTCAACTTACTCTTTAAATAAACTAATTGTACACAACCCCAAATCCAATGAGTCCAAGAGTGATCAAAAGCGTCATGGTTGTTGAACTCCACATGTAAATCTCAGCTCTTGTGCCCCACCTCTTCCATTGGCCTGCAAATATCAACAGGATCAAAAAGGCCAAGCCGTTACTGATAATTCCGACCCAAACAGTATTGCTAACGTCTTCACCGTGATTCAATTCAAGAAGACCAAAAATGTATCCAGCAAGCAGCGCAAGGAAAGCTGCACCTAGCAAATGGGCAAACAGGAGTGGCTGTGGTACAGGAATGCCTAAGAGTCTAGCGGCATGCTTAGGAAAGAAAAGGAGGGGCAACGCCCAGAAGATGGCAGTAAAAATAATTTTGATCGTTAGAACGATTTTTAAAGGATTCATATACTCCTGACGGCCAGTCCGTAAAGACTTCTCAATTAGTTCTCAATTCACGCGATGTCCCACCTAGAGATCCCGATCATCGTTAAGGATGTTCTCCAACGGCACGTCGCCGCTAACCCTTCTTGTGCCCGGATCTGTTCGCAGTCACTAGCATTTTATTCTGGTCTTCGCCGTTGGTTGTAAATCTTAGGCGAGACCTGATGCAAATCAGAATTACTCAAATCTTTCCTTACTTGCTCCTGATGGGCCTTCGTGCCCAAAACAAAGACTATCGTTTGCGGACCATCGCCGGCCGAGTATTGGCCGACATTCCGGAGTGCGACAATGTCGTCAGGAACCTCCTGCCCGGAAGCAATATTTCCTTGCAGCTGCGATAGGCTGCGCTTCATGCATTGGCCGTAGTGGCGCAAAGCTTTTGACTTTTACCGCCTGTGTTCTGCTTGTTCAAGGTGATAACTCGCGGCAGCGTATCAACGAACGCACGATCAAGGTAGTCTCCCGATCTTTCCGACTCGCAAAGATCCTTGAACACGTCTCCGAGAGTCTGGTGGTAACAACCCTTAAGGATCTGGTTGTTGACCTTCTCAAACAAAGGTTGGTTACTTTATCAGAAATTCCAACGCTTCAATGAGCGGCTTGCGTGTCGCTTCACGATGCGAGAGCGAAGTACAACCCTCCCCTTTAACTCGCTGTCTGTCGTCAGTTGCGCGAGCGCCACTTTAAGTAGATCGGATGCGTTGTTGTATTCGCCTGTTTGCAAGTAACAGAGAGCTAGTTCGGTCTGCGCTTCGGCTATTTTCTTTTTGTAGTTGCGGGATACAAAATGGTGAGGCTTTCGCTGATTAAGTTCTTTGCTCTTTCCTGTCCTACAACCTCAGACAACAAGCGCCGAAATGGTCAACTAAAAACCGTTTGGCACAAAAAACGGCACAAACGAGTAAAGGCTGCTACCTATGCGGCCTTTTTCTTTAATTTCCTTAGCAATTTTGGTCGGGGCGAGAGGATTCGAACCTCCGACCTCTCGGTCCCAAACCGAGCGCACTACCAGGCTGTGCTACGCCCCGAAGAGTTGAGGCATTCTAAGAGTCGTGTGCGGGATGGTCAAG
>JAICGZ010000336.1 GCA_025922875.1 Pyrinomonadaceae bacterium | reverse complement strand
GCCGTGAGTTCAGGACTATTGAGATAACCGCGAGTTACAGACTTCCCTCCGATGTACAGTTCTCCCGCGACACCAACTGGTAACGGCTCCAGGTACGGATCAAGCACGTAAACTTGGGCGTTCGGAAGCGGCCTTCCTATGGGAAGCGTGACGCGGGGCAAATCCCTCACAGTTTCGTCAACCCGATAAGTCGTTACACCAACGGTGGTTTCTGTAGGTCCGTATTGATTGAAGATTGAGCACTGCGCCAGCGTCCGTAATTCTTCGGCAAAGGAGGTGTGCGACGCCTCTCCTCCGATGATGAGCAGCTTGCGTGGCATCAACTTCAGCGGGTTTACGGTCTGGTGCATAGCCGCCAGATGCGATGGGGCTAGCTTTAAGCAATCTATTTCGCGGCGACGTAAGTAAGTCGCCAACGACTGCGCATCGGCTACGTACTCCTCACTTATCAAATGCAGGCAGCCGCCGGTGAGTAGCGGTGGGTAGATCGTCGTGACAGACGCATCAACTGCCAGAGGTTGGACCAGTGCGAAGCTCATGCAAGCATCTAATCCGAGACGCTCGCTAACTCCGTGGAGATAATTGCTGAGTTGGCGGTGCTCTACTAGCACACCTTTAGGACGGCCCGTTGAGCCTGAGGTGTAAATGATATAAGCCAGGTTCTCTGCCGTAACCCCGCTGTCAAAATTTGCGCCGTCCTCTTGGGCGATCTGTTCCCAGTCAGCATCCAGACAGACCAACTTAGCGCCGCAGGTTGGAACAGATTCTCTCAAGCCTTCCCGCGTCAATACGAGGGACAGACCGGCGTCTCTGATGATTAATGAGAGGCGCTCCGATGGAAATTGCGAGTCAAGTGGGACGTATGTTCCGCCAGCCTTAAGGATGCCGAGTACTCCGACCAGCATCTCGATCGATCGTTCCAAAAAGATACCGACCATAACCTCTGGCCCGACGCCAAGCTTTCGCAGATAACGCCCGACTTGATTCGCTCTGTGGTTCAACTTTCTATACGTGAGTTGGTATTGTTCGAACGTGACTGCGACGGCATCCGGTGTAAGCTCGACCTGGTGCGCGAAAGCTAAAGGAACGGGCGTATCTATCGCGTAGTGCTGGTGGGTTTCATTCCATGCCGACAACACGCGATTCTTTTCGGCCTCAGTGAGAAGTCGCAGCCGCGATACTTGCTCATCCGGGTTCGAGACCGCAGCTTCGAGCAACCGTTCGAAGTGCTCAGCCATCCGCTTGATGCTCGCGGCATCGAACAAGTCAGTGTTGTAATTCAACCTGCCGATTAGGCCTTCCTCCGTCTCGGTCATCGACAACGTCAGATCGTACTTCGCCGTTTTAGTCGCGACCTCCAACGGTCTCATGCTCAAACCAGAGAGTGTCAGCCGTTCCGTCAACGCGTTCTGTAGATGGAACATGACCTGGAAGAGCGGTGAGTGGCTCAGAGTTCTTTCAGGCTGCAACTCTTCGACCAGCTTCTCGAAAGGTAAATCCTGATGCGCGTACGCCTCCAGCGCTGTTTCCCGCACCTGGCCCAATAACTCGCGAAATGTCATCTGCTCCGAGAAATGCGTGCGCAAGATCAGCGTATTTATAAAGAAACCGATCAAACTTTCCGTCTCAGCACGATTGCGATTCGCGATCGGCGTACCAACGAGGATGTCGTGCTGCCCCGAATAGCGGTAAAGCAAAGTGGAGAACGCCGCGAGCAGAGTCATAAACAGCGTCGCACCTTCACGCCGACTCAATCGCGCAATATCTTCGCTCAGAGTTTTTGAGAAACTCAGGGGTACGTCAGCGCCGTGAAATGTCTTGAACGTGGGCCGTGGTCTATCAGTTGGCAGTTCGAGCAGCGGCGGAGCACCGGCTAGTTGCACTTTCCAGTAGGAGAGTTGCTCTTCGAGTCTCTCGCCTTGCAACCAGCCTCTCTGCCAGACGGCGAAGTCGGCGTATTGAATTGGCAAATCGGGAAGTGCGGCCTCCCGGTGGTTCGCGTGAGCGTCGTAGAGTTCTCCCAGCTCACGTATTAAGACTTTAATAGACCAGCCGTCAGAAACGATGTGATGCATCGTTATTAACAACACGTGATCGTCTGCCGCAAGCCGCAGCAGCTTGACGCGCAATAACGGGCCTTCACTCAGATTGAACGGCTTCTGCGCTTCTTCGGTAGCGAGCCGAGTGGCTGTTGTTTCGTTATTTTCCGGAGAGGTCTCCTGGAGTTCGATAACCGTTAATCGGAAATCTCGTACCTGGTTGATGACCTGAACCGGTTGGTCGTCAATTACGGCGAACGTCGTGCGCAGAGCTTCGTGCCGGTTCACGATCTCGTTCAGACTTCGCTCCAATGCCGTCAGATCAAGCGGTCCTTGCAAACGAATCGCCGCCGGGATGTTGTAAAGAATATTTTCGGGTTCGTACTGATCGAGAAACCACAGGCGTTGCTGCGCAAAAGAAAGCGGAGCAGTTAGGCTCGCAGGCGTCTCCTCGCGCGACGGTATCTGCGGCGAAACTTTCTCAACCGGGCGGGCCAACTTGTTGTCGGCCTCTTGAGCGGCCTTTTCTTCAGACAACGAAGAAACTTGCAGCAACAACTCCGCGGTGCGCTGGATCCGCTCACGTTGTTCTTTGAGCAGCGCCTGCGCCAGACCTTCCACGGTCGGCTGCTCAAAAATCTTGCGCACCGGCAATTCCACCTGGAAAGCTTCTTGTACGCGCGAGACTATCTGAGTAGCCGATAGCGAGTGGCCCCCCAGCTCGAAGAAGTTGTCGAGAACACCGACTCGCTCCAGCGTCAACACCTCGGCGAAGATCGTTGAGAGCACTTCTTCCAACGCGTCGCGCGGCGCGATGTATCCCTCTTCGGTTTCAAGATTTCTTTCGGGCGCCGGGAGTGCGAGCCGGTCTATCTTGCCCGACGTCGTCAGCGGAAAGGCTGCCAGCGTCACGAACGCAGAGGGCAACATGTACTCCGGCAGTTTCCCTCGCAAATAATCACGCAGTTGCCTGGCTTCGATTGTGCATTCGGGATTGGGTATCACGTATGCGACCAGCCTTCTCTCTCCGCCGGACGCATCCTGTCGTAACGTGACGACCGCTTCCCTCACTTTCTCGTGTTGCCTGAGCGTCACTTCTATCTCGCCCAGCTCGATTCGCATTCCACGAATCTTCACCTGAAAGTCGTTACGACCAATGAACTCGATGTTGCCGTCTTTGCGATATCGTGCAAGATCGCCCGTCTTGTAGAATCGCGCGCCCGGCTCGCCGCTGAAGGGATTGGGTATGAACCTGTCAGCGGTCAGTGCGGGACGATTTAGATAGCCGTTCGCCAGACACGCGCCGCCAATATAGAGTTCACCAGGCACGCCCACCGGAACAGGATGACGGTGCGAATCCAGCAGGTACATTTCAGTATTCGCTATCGGACGGCCCAGAGGCGGGAACGCCGGCCATGTTTCGGGATCACGGGGCAACGTGAAGGAGGTCACAACGTGAGTTTCCGATGGACCATAGTGATTGTAGAGTGTGCAATCTTTCAGCCGCGCAAATAACTTGATGATCTCAGGCGTAATTTGTAACTGCTCGCCGCCAACCATTAACTCGCGGAGACTAAAAAGCACTTGTGGTTTATCGCAGAAGTTTTCCGCGAGCTTCTGCAGGACCACGACGGGTAAATGAAATCTCTCGACCCTGTTCTCCTCGATGAAGCGGCCGAGGGCGGGAATATCCAATCGCACCGAATTGCGAACGAGAAACAAGCACGCACCTGCAGCGAGGGTGGAGAATATCTCTTCAAAACTGATGTCGAAATTCAACGAGGCGAATTGCAACGTCCGCGCACTCTTCGTAGCTGCCGCGAGATGCCAATCGACGAGATTCACTAGTGCGCGGTGCGGCATACAGACAGCCTTCGGCGTTCCAGTCGAACCCGACGTGTAGATCACATAAATCCAACTCTCGGGCGTCACGGATGTTTGAGGATTTTCGTCACTATTGCGCGCGATATCTTCCCAATCTGCGTCCAGACAGACCAGGCGCGCGACGTTTTCCGGAAGGTCCCCCGAGAGACGTCGCTGCGACAGCACGACCGGGCCTCCGGCGTCGTTCAACATGAAACCCAGACGCTCTTGCGGATATGAAGGATCAAGCGGCAGACAGGCCGCGCCTGCCTTGAGTGCGCCGAGGATGCCGGCGATCATCTCCAAAGATCGTTCCATGAAGATACCGACCACCTCGCCGGCGCCCACGCCAAGGCTGTGCAGATGATGGGCCAACTTATTAGCCCGTGCGTTCAACTCCCTGTAGCTCAGACGCTCATCTTTCAAAGCAACCGCCACCGCATCGGGCGTCCGCTCAACCTGTGCCTCAAAGAGCTGGTGCGCGCAAAGGTGCTGCTGGTAGTCCGCGCGCGTGTCGTTCCACTCGACCAGCAGTTGGCGTTTTTCGGCTTCGATCAGGAGGGGCAGCTCCGAGATGCGCGTAGACGGATCGACGACGATACCCTCAAGCAGAGTCTGTAGATGTTGGGCCATCCGTTCGATCGTTTCTCTGTCAAAGAGGTCTGTGTTGTACTCGAACGTGCCTTGAAGTTCGGAGCCTGGATTGTCGACGTAGAGGGTGAGATCGAACTTTGACGTCTCGGCCTGATAGCTGAGCGGTGTCACTACGAGGCCGGGAAGCTCCACCGTGCGCTCGGGCGTGTTTTGCACGACGAGAACCACTTGCACGAGCGGGCTATGGCTCAGATCTCGATCGGGGTGCAACTGCTCCACGAGATATTCAAATGGCAGGTCCTGATGCGCGTATGCACCGAGGGCCGTCTCGCGGACTCGCTTTAGAAGCTCTCTGAAAGTCGGGTTGCCCGACAGGTGCGTGCGCATCGCCAACGTGTTGACGAAAAACCCTATCAGTCCTTCCAACTCCCTATGGTGGCGATTGGCAATCGGCGACCCAACGATCAAATCTTCCTGTCCCGTGTAGCGATACAGCAGGACCTTGAAGGCCGCCAGCAACGTCATAAAGAGCGTCGCGCCTTCCGCCTTGCAAAGTGATTTGAGTGACTGCGACAGGGCGAGTGACAGCGTGAATGAGAAGCTGGAACCGTTGTAAGTTTGCAGCGCCGGACGGGGACGATCAGTGGGCAGTTCCAGAATCGGCAGGCTCCCGCCGAGTTGTTGCTGCCAATATGCGAACTGCTCTTCGAGCACGTCGCCTTGTAACCACTCGCGCTGCCATGCGGCGAAGTCAGCGTACTGGATCGGCAACGCGGGAAGCACAACCTCCCGCCCTGCCGCGTAGCCCTGGTAGAGCGCGACAACCTCGCCGATAAACACGTCCATGGACCAGGCGTCACTCACTATGTGGTGCATCGCGAGCAGAAGGATGTGCTCATTGTCTTTCAGTCGAACCAGGGTGATTCGCAGGAGCGGCCCGTGTTTCAAGTCGAACGACGCCTGCGCCTGTTGGTGGATTAAGTTCTGAACTCCAGCGTCAAGTTCTGCGTCAGGTAAGTGCGTGATGTCGACGACTTGCAGACGAAGTGGTTTTGGAGGCGCGATTATCTGAACGAGTTCGCCTTCTCTAACATCGAACATGGTCCGCAAAGCCTCGTGACGCCGAGTGATCGCGCTGAAAGATTTCTCCAACGCGACCGTATCGAGTTTTCCTTGCAGCAAGACGGCGTTCACAAGGTTGTAGGCAGGACTGCCCGGCTCGAACTGGTCGAAAAACCAGAGTCGCTGTTGCGCGAAAGACAAAGGGGCCGGTCCGCCGTCTTCGCGTCGAGGAATTCTTTCGGCAACCGGGGAGTCGATTCCCTGCTCGCTCAGCAGCGCTTCCAACAGGGCTCGCTTTTTAGCCGAGAGTTCGAACGCTCCTTTTGATGTGCTGCTCATTGCGCGAACTCCTTCCTCGACTTTTCCTCCAGTAACTGATCGGCTTCATGGTCCGAGAGCCTGGTGAGATTCAGCAACAGCTCGGCGGTGCGTTCTACCCTCTCCCGCTGCGCTTCATCCTCTAAAATGGCCGCCGCCAACCCGGCCACAGTCGGCGCCTCAAAGAGCTTCCGCAAAGGTAGTTCCAACTGGAACGCCTCTCGCACGCGCGACACGAGTTGAATTGCTAAAAGCGAGTGTCCACCCAGATCGAAGAAGCTATCGTCAGCGCCGACTCGTGGAAGCGAGAGTACTTCGGAGAAAATTCCGGCCAACACTTGTTCCAACGCCGTCCGCGGCGCAACGTAATTTTCTTTAGTCTCAACTCCGATTTGATCGATGGGCAGTGCGTTGCGGTCCACTTTGCCGGTAGTTGTGAGCGGCAGCGAGTCGAGCACGACGAAAGAAGAAGGCAACATGTACTCCGGCAATCGCTCTTTGAGAAACTCCTTCAGTTGCTTCGCGGTCGCAGTTCCCGACACGTAGGCCACCAGCCGCTTACCTCCATCGTTCGCTAAGACGACCGCCTCTCTAACGTCCGGATGCTGCGCCAGTGCGAGTTCGATCTCACCCAACTCGATCCGGTACCCGCGAATCTTCACTTGGAAATCATCGCGACCGGCGTATTCGATAGTTCCATCCGCGAGAAAGCGCGCGAGGTCGCCCGTCTTGTAGAGACGCGCACCCGGCTTCACGCTGAACAGGTCAGGAATGAAACGCTCTGCTGTTAGATCGGGATGATTAAGGTAGCCGCGGGCCACACCGTCGCCGCCGATGTACAGTTCACCTGTAACCCTGACTGGCACAGGTTGGAGTTGTGGATCGAGCACGTAAATCTGTGTGTTCGCCAGGGGCCGGCCAATCGGCACTGGCCTTTGTCCTACTGGCGAATTACAACGATGAACAGTACTCCAGACAGTGGCCTCGGTAGGGCCATACTCGTTAAAGAGTGTTGCCTGCGGCAGAGTCTCAGCGTGACGCGCGACCAGTTCGGCAGGGCATGATTCACCTGCGACGATCACTGTGTGAAGCGAATTCAACTGCCCTAATCGAGCTTGCCGCAAGATAAGCTCATAGAGGGCGGGAAGAGCCAATAAATG
>JAICGZ010000335.1 GCA_025922875.1 Pyrinomonadaceae bacterium | reverse complement strand
GTGTTCACTAACCGTAACAAATACGCCGGCCAGGAGGTAATACGCCTTCAGCACTTCGTCCGAAACGCCTCCGGTAAATACGACGGCCTGATTCAAACCGAGTTTTTCTACGAGGCGATGTAGGAGCTTTGAGTACGGACTGAAACCTTCGCCACCTTTGCCGGCGATGATCAGCCTCGAGTTCTTATTGCAGGCGTAATGGTAATGCGCAAACACCTCTATTAAGTGATGCAGGTTCTTGTTCGGCACGACGCGACCAACGGATAAAACGTTGGCGATACCGTCGTGGTATTTCCGCAGGGTTTCCTGATCGGCGGCGATCTTTGAAAGTCGATCGATATGATGGAACGGTGGGACGACGAACGACCTCGATGCGCCGGCGCCGACCGCGATCAGTTCCTGCCTATTGAATGCAGAATCCGAAAGATACAGATCGCATCGCGCTGCGGCGAGATCGACCAACTGTCTTCGGCCTATCTCGCATTGCTCCTGCTCGCTATCGTTGAAACCGGCAAAGAACTTCGCGGGTGTGACGTTGTGATACTTGATAACGCGACGGCAGTGCAGTCGTTTGACGAGTTCGAGCCCGCGATCCCATCCCCTCGAATAATGATATAGAAGAATGTCGGAAGGCTGTTTAAGGAACTTCTCAATGCGCGCGAGATCGGAAATCCCGGAATGCCGCAATGAATGACTCTCGCAAAAGAGACGCACGTCGTGCCCCTGCCGCGTCAGGACATCAAACATTCCGAGCGCATCATTGCTGACAGCATCAGCACTCGCGAAACTCGGACTGAGAATAGCGACTCTTGCCATTTATTTGAGGATAGCTTTCGCGCAAAGGCGCAAAGGATGCGCAAAGGCGCAAAGTAATCCTAAATGTTTATTCTTCCTTTGCGTCTTTGCGTCTTAGCTTTGCGCCTTTGCGCGAACTGCCTTTCAGAACTGGAAACCGGCGCGACTAGTCACATCAAGAAAGTGCTTCTCGATCGCGTGGTTTGAAAAACACTCCTCGTAACGCTGCGCGCCCCTTTGCACGAGTGCCATTTTTGCTGGTTCGTTTGTAGCAAGGAACTCGATCGATTGGGCCATCAGATACGGATCTCGTTCGTCCCAAATGAGTCCCGCATCCCGTACGGTTTCCGGGATGGCCGTCGAGGCATACGCAACGATCGGAACTTTCATGGCCATCGCTTCTACCAATGGCACACAGAACCCCTCGTGTTCGCTCGTCATTAACAACGCATCCGCCAGCAGGTAATAAGACTTCAACGCCTCATCGGAAACCTCTCCGGTAAACACAATCTGACCATCGATGGAC
This sequence comes from Pyrinomonadaceae bacterium, assembly GCA_025922875.1. GTDB lineage: Bacteria > Acidobacteriota > Blastocatellia > Pyrinomonadales > Pyrinomonadaceae > PSRF01. Next base: position 5,723 of record JAICGZ010000335.1, on the reverse strand, counting down.
CATGAATCGATCACTTGCCGCAACATTGCTGCGTACGGCGCGAAGGCCTTGTTTTCCGCGCCGACGATGAACAAACGTGCTTGTCCGTTGAAATGATAGTAGTAAGTCGCAAACGCCTCGATGAGATCGGCATGTCCCTTGTTTGGGCGCACGCCGCCGACAGTCAACAGGTTGATACGGCAGTCGCCGTAGCGATCGAGAATTTCAAAGTCCGCCGCACCAGCTTGCAATCTATCCGCCTGGTTGAAAGGTGCAACTACTAAGGTCTTCTCTTCCTGACTGCCAGCTGCCGTGAGGTCCGCCTTATTAAATGCCGATGCGGCGAGATAAAGTTCCGGTTGGCACTGCACGATATCTTCGAGTTGTGAGCGGCCACGCTGGCAGAGACTCTGATGTTGTTCGCTCACGCCTTCGAAGAATTCCGGTGGCGTTACATTGTGATACTTGACGATCTTGCGACACGAGGCGCTCTTCACAGTCTCGATGCCGTCCCAACCGATCGAATGGTGATAGATCAGAACATCTTCCGGTCTGCGCAAGTAAGACAATGCCGCGGGCGGCGGTTGTATTTGCTTACCTGTTACGTTTGCATTTTCCGCAAACATGCGGACCTGATGACCGCGCTCGATCAACAAGCGCTCCATTGCGAGAACGTCGTTGCTCACCGCGTCTGCCGAAGTTATGGTGGGCGTGAGAATCGCGATGCGAGTCATGCCGTATCACTGCCGGGTTTGCGTGCCACAACCGCGTAATTCATTGGACCATAGAGGAAGTGGTTCAAATGACTGGTCAGTTGATCTGTCACCTCGATTTTAGTTGAGGTGATCGCGTGAAGTTTCATAACTTCCTGACAGCGAAACCCTCTCGCTTCCACCAGGAGTTGCATCGTTGGAATCGGGATCGGATTTTTATGGGTCGGATCCAGATAGAAATTACAACTGCCGACCACAAGGTTCTCCGGGTTGGGTGTTTCCAGAATCAGTAGCCCGCCGGGTTTGAGCGTTCGGCCTGCTTCGTCGAGAAACCTCACCAGGGTCTTGAGCTCGAGATGCTCCGCAAAGTGAAACGCGGTTACGGCATTCAAACTTTCGTCCGCTAATGAGCCGAGATAGGTTAAGGCGTCGCTCTCGACGACGTCGAGCGACAAGTCTCGACATCGCTGTAGCACGATGCGATTCTGATCGATCCCGCGCGCCTGAAGTCGTTCCTCCTTGAGTACCTCGAGCCATTCGCCACGTCCACAACCCACGTCGAGTATGCCGGACGTAATCCCGGCATTTTTCAAAACCGGAAGATACACCTTCACTTCCTCTTTGATCTGCTCGGATGTTCCTCGCAAGACATCCTCCAGCGAAAAATAGAGTGAATCGAGCAGATGGTCTTCTTCGTTTTCGGCAGTTTGGGTGAGAACAGACTGGGGTAAAGATTTTGCGGAGGGTTCGAGGAGATGCGACAGCCGTGCTTCCTGTTGCGCGATAGCCATCCGTGAATGTTGCAGCCGGACGATATAGTCTTCAAGTTGCGCTTTCAACGCCTGCAATTCCGCGCCGTGCCGTTCCTGAACGTGAACTTGTTCGTCAAACCGCGAAGAGAGTTTTTCTTGTTCGTTGATGAGTGAATCGATGTGTAAACGTAGCTGTTCGTGAATGTGATCGAGCTGTCTGCGAGTTACTTCAGCTTGCTTGCGGTTTGCTTCAGCAAGATAAGCGACAGCTTCGTTGACGTGATTTGCTACGCGTTCAAGCTGCGCGGCCGTATGTGCTTCGAGTTGCCGGTGATGCGTAATTAATACCGGCAGGCGAACGACTGCGACCGCCAGGCGCAAGAGATAACCCGCAACAGGCACGCGATATAGTTTTCTAAAGTACGTGAACCTGCCGAGGCCCTTGATCTGAACGTTCGCATTTCGTCCTTCGGGAGAAAACCTCAGGCTTCTGAGAATATCGATCTTGCTGTAACGGCCGCTTCGAAGGTGCTTCAAGTATTGCGCAAAACCCGCATCGTCCGGCTCGCGCTTGAGAATGACTCTGTAAGCGTTGCTGATGAATGCTTCATCGTGAAAACCAAGCAGGTCGCTTAGTTGATACTGTTCGCGTTTTTCCAGCGGCGGCTGAAGTTTGAGATCCGGCAGAGGCGAATTACGTTGCGACAGCAGGCCATCAAAACCTTGCGACATTAGTTGCCGGTAGAACGGTGAGACGCCATTTTTAAGCGAGTTGCGCTTGCGTTTTTCCGCATCCTTCCGGATCTGGTCCATCAATTGGGCCAGATCCAATCCGTCGCTGCTTTGGGTTTCCATTGTCAGTTAGACGCCATCTCCGTAATCTGTGGATGGCGTTTACTTGCCGCGGTCGCGTTGAGATTCGCCACGCCTTCCATCGGTGTGGCGGCCATGACTCTGAAAAACAAACAACCATCAAGCCAATCAAAGCTCACGCCCGCGCTGCTATGGACTGCAACGCACAGTGAAAACAGATCCGGCGCGAGCCAGCAGTTGAACTCAAAAGTTATTTCGGTTAACTCGCCTTTACGCACACGCTCCACCGGCACTTCCTGTAGCTCGGTATTAGTTCCGTAAACGTGAATGCCATGACGGTTGCGGATCAGGAAGCCGCACACGACGTCGTCGAGATCCGCATGAGCTAGGTAAACGATTCGAATCACGAGCGGCTCACCAGTTTCGACAAGTTCTGTTGGCCGGAGCGCGCTGTCCAATAGTACGACTTGCAACACCTCAGCGCTTCGATCACCGTGACGATAGAGATAGGTCAGGGGAGCTGGCTTGAAATTGGAACGCGACGTGGCCGGCTCGGTTTCTGCCGGTTTGAGGTTGGCTTCGTATGCCTGCTGGCGAGCCATGATTATTTTCTGATAACGATTGAGCACGTCCGAAGGTGTGCCTTCGGCCACGATCTTTCCCTGATTCAAAAGGATGGCCCGGTTGCAAAGGGCGCGAATTGCTGATGGGTCATGCGAAACGAAGAGAATCGTCGTGCCGTTCTCCTGCATCTCCTTGATGCGGCGCATGCAACGATGCTGGAAAACGGCGTCGCCGACAGCGAGCGCTTCGTCGATGATCAGTATTTGCGGTGACGTTGCTATGGCGGTGGCAAAAGCGAGACGCACGTACATCCCGCTCGAATAAGTTTTGAGCGGCTGGTAAATAAAGTCGCCGATCTCGGCGAAGCTTGCGATCTCCGGCAGCAAACGCTCAGTTTCAGATTTGGAAAGGCCCATCAGTGAGGCGTTCATGAAAATGTTTTCTATGCCGGTGAATTCGGAATTGAATCCGGCGCCGAGTTCGAGCAGTGCGGCGACGCGGCCTCCGAGCGACACGCTGCCATGTGTCGGTTCGAGTGTCCCGGTAATGATCTGAAGCAAGGTGGATTTGCCGGAGCCGTTTGGGCCGATGATGCCCGTCGTCGTGCCTGGTTCTACTTCAAAGCTGACGTCACTGAGCGCCCAGAATTCGCGATGGGCCTTCCAGCGACCGCGCGTTAGCGTTTCCTTTAATCTATCGGCGGGCCGATCGTAGATCCGGTACTGCTTGGATACCGCTTCAACGCGGAGTGCTGGAGGCATGGGCAATCTAGGATTTGAAAATAAGTTTTCCCGCAAAGACGCAAAGAAGCAAAGAAGAAAATTTAAACATGATTGGTTGAACTTTGTACCTTTGCGCCTTTGCGGGAAAAATCTCCGCCGGCCGACTCTGATCGGAGTTCCGCAAGGTCGGAAGCGACCATCTCTTTCACCAACTCACGGAACGTATAAGTCGGTTCCCATCCGAGAACACGGCGCGCTTTTGACGCGTCGCCGATCAGCAGGTCAACTTCCGCGGGCCGGTAATATCTTTCGTCAACTTTAACGAACTCACGGTAATCGAGATCAACTTCCGCAAATGCAATCTCACAAAACTCGCGGACGCTATGGGTTTGCCCGGTAGCGATCACGAAGTCGTCCGGTTGAGCTTGTTGCAGCATCGCGTGCATCGCGCGTACGTAATCTTTGGCATGACCCCAATCACGCTTCGCGTCGAGATTGCCGATTCGGAGTTCGTTCGCCAGGCCGAGTTTTATTCGTGCGACGGTGCTCGTTGTCTTGCGCGTCACAAACTCAAAACCGCGACGTGGGCTTTCATGGTTGAACAGAATTCCGCTGACGCAAAAGAGCCCGTATGCTTCGCGATAGTTTCTCGTCAAGTGAAAGCCCGCCACCTTGCTGATTCCATAAGGACTGCGAGGCTGAAATGAGGTGCTCTCATTTTGCGGTACCTCGTTGACGTTGCCAAACATCTCGCTCGAACCGGCAAAATAAAAACGGCACCTCGGCCGCAACTCGCGCAGGGCTGCGAGCACATAGTGAGTGCCGTTGATGTTCATGTTCATGGTGGAGAAGCCGTCGGCGAAACTCTCAGCCACGAAGCTCTGGGCAGCGAGGTGATAGCACTCATCAAAATCATGCTTGCTGAATACGTGGAAAATGCTGGCGTAGCTTTCCAGGCTGGTTGGGTGCAGCGTTACGCGATCGAGTAGATGGGTGATACGACTGAATCTGGTTTCAGGCGCCTCCAGGGCCACGCGACGCACGAGGCCGTGCACTTCATAACCTAAACTCAAGAGATAGTCAGCCAGGTAACTGCCATCCTGACCGGTAATTCCGGTAATCAGCGCTTTCTTCGTCATAGCTCAGGATTCTCTGTATAGATCGTATAGGTTCGATAGTTCGATAGGACCTATGCCGCCGGGGAACATTACCAAAATACGTCCCTGCTTGCGAACTGTGGGGCTTCTGCTTAAAATGGCCGTTCTTTGATCGCCGGTGGCCGGCAATACACTTTCACCTGCGTGCAACGCTGCTCAACTCCCCGAGGGGCATCTAACCTGCTCGTATTTGCGTCTTTATTGCGGAGGAATTCGTGAAGCAAGTTTTCTGGTTCTTGTGCGCCAGCATCGTGCCTGCGCTTATCGGTGGCTCGTTTGCCTCCGTCGCGGCCCAGACATCAAGTCCAACGCCAGACCCTTTCACTGTCCAACTCACTTCAACTCCCAACTCGGCTTTCAACTCAGTGATGGGCGACATGACGGCCAATGGCCGCTTCGTGGTTTTCGTTTCGAATGGGGACGTAGCGACTGAAAAGAACGGCAGAAATAATGCCGACGGCAATCGCGAGATCTTTTTGGCTGACTACGCGCAGCGCCGCATCTTTCAGATCACGAATACCCGGCACGTTCCGAATCCGACTTCAAGCCCGAGTCCAACGCCAACTCCAAGTGCGTCACCAAGCCCAACGCCGACTCCGGTTCCGACACCTGCTGACCTAACGCTAGTGAAGATCGAGATCGACAATCGATCTCCAATGATCTCACTTGCACCAGTGGCGACAGCAGGCGGTCAACGCGTGTACACCATCGTCTTCAGCTCGAACGCGCCCGATCCGGGAAACTTCGACGGCAGCGAAGGTGGCCTCGCGGCTGACGGCAATTCGGAGATCTGGATCTACAGACTTCCGGCAGTGACTGACGTCGACTTAACGTTGGGCGCCGAGTTGCCGAAGCAGGATTTGACCACGGGTACGTTCGATCAAGTTACTGACACGGATGCCAGCCGCATACCGACACCGGGTTCGTCAACGGCCGCTCCGTTCTTTGCTGACGACAATCGCGAGCCGGCGATCTCCGACGATGGCAATCTGCTGGCGTTTATCTCGACACGCAATCCCGGTT
>JAICGZ010000334.1 GCA_025922875.1 Pyrinomonadaceae bacterium | reverse complement strand
TGGCTAATCGGCCGCTTGATTGGTGGTCGAATCGTGATTAATAAAATCTCGGGATAGAAGTGTATGTTTTGCACCCTTACGGTAGAGCCGCGAGATCCGGCACTGATGCGCATACAGATGGAAGTACCTTCGTCCTCGAAAAGCCACAATAAGTGGGTTTGCCGCAAATCCGACACGGACGCTTCTTGCTAACGCGCAAAGCCTACCGAAATCATCGCGTTTATTGGCCCATTTCCACGAGGTCGTGCGCAATTTCATTTTATGCCGGACAAATTTCACTATATGCCGGACGAATTTCACTATATGCCGGACAAATTTCACTTAATGCCGGATCACACACTCTCGGACAAATTTCATTTATCGCTCAGATCTTGCTGAATGAGCGTTCATTCAGTATCATGCACGCTATCCTGGTGGGAGTGTCTGAAAAGAGGAGCGGCGAAGCATGATGCGGATTGAGAGGGCGGCGGTTTTGGGGGCGGGAACTATGGGGGCGCAGATCGCCGCACATCTCGCGAATGCAGGTGTGCCCACACTGCTGCTCGATATTCCGCCGCGTGAGCTCAGTCCCGAGGAGCAGGCGAAAGGACTGAAACTCGATAGCCCACAGGTGAAAAATCGTATTGCGCGGAGCGGGCTCGAGACTGCGGTGAAAGCAAAGCCGGCTGCGTTCTTCACTCCCGAACTCGCTTCACTCGTCACCGCAGGAAATTTCGACGATGACCTCGCAAAAATCAAAGACTGCGATCTCATCGTCGAGGCGGTCGTAGAAAATCTCGACATCAAACGCTCGCTTTTCGAGCGCGTCGAACAACATCGCCGGCCCGGATCAATAGTCGCTTCGAACACGAGCGGTATTCCCATTCACCTGCTGGCCGAAGGTCGTTCCGACGATTTCAAGCAGCACTTTCTCGGCGTTCACTTTTTCAATCCGCCGCGTTATCTACACCTCGTCGAAATTATTCGCACTGAATGGACCAAGCCTGAAGTTTCCTGCTTCCTCTACGGCTTTCTCGATCAGCGTCTCGGCAAGGGCGTTGTGCCCGCGAAAGATCGTCCAAACTTCATCGCCAATCGCATCGGCACTTTCGGCGCGCTCTTTACGATCAAGACGATGCTCGATGATGGTTACACGATCGAAGAAGTCGACAAAATTACTGGCCCGGCAGTGGGCCGTCCGAAGTCGGCGACCTTCCGGACCTTTGATTTGGTCGGATTGGATGTCTTCACGCACGTCATCAAGAACCTTTTCGAAGCTCTCCCGGAAGACGAAGAGCGTGAGATGTTCGTCGTGCCCGACGTGCTTGCGAACATGGTCCAACGCGGCTTGCTGGGCAACAAGACCAAGGGCGGTTTTTACAAAAAACAAAAAGGCGAAGGCGACAAACGCGAAATCTGGGCGCTTGACGTAGCAACACTCGATTACCGGCCATCCGAGAAAGTTAAACTTCCTTCGCTCGATATGGCGAAGAACATCGAAGCCGCGCCCGAGCGAATCAAAGCACTCACCTGGGGCAAAGATCGCGTCGGCGCGTTTTTGTGGAAGACGCTTTCACGCACGCTTACTTACGCAGCGAAACGCATTCCTGAAATTGCAGACACTGTGGTTGAAGTTGACCGCGCGATGCGCTGGGGTTTTGGCTGGGAGTTGGGACCGTTTGAGGTTTGGGATGCGATCGGCGTTGAGAAGTCCGTGGCGCGGATGAAAGAAGAAGGAATGAGCGTGCCCGCGAACGTCGAACAGATGCTCGCAAGCGGTGCTACGTCGTTCTATAAAAAAGAGAATGGACAGCAGTTCTATTTCGATTTCGCCTCGGGTAAGTACGTTCCACTGAGTGATCCGCCGGGTGTTTTAATCCTCAAATCAGTAAAAGATCAGAATGGTGTGATCAAGAAAAACGCCGGCGCTTCGCTGATCGACATTGGCGACGGCGTTGCGTGTCTCGAGTTTCACTCTAAGATGAACGCCATCGGCGGCGACACGCTTCAGATGTTGAAGTTCGCACTGGGCGAGGTTGAGAAGAACTTTGTCGGGCTCGTAGTCGGCAATCAAGGCGTAAACTTCTGCGTGGGCGCGAACATCATGCTGATGCTGATGGAGGCGCAGGAAGAAAACTGGGAAGAGCTCGACATGATCGCGCGAGTTTTTCAAAACGCCACGATGAGTTTGCGCTACTCGCCAAAGCCCGTGGTAGTGGCTCCGTTCCAGATGGTCTTCGGCGGCGGTTGCGAAATGGTGTTACACGCTGATCGCGTCAGAGCGGCGGCTGAGACTTACATCGGACTCGTCGAGGTTGGTGTAGGAATTATTCCCGCAGGCGGCGGCACGAAGGAGATGTTACTGCGCGCGTTGGATTCGATTCCGAAAGGTGTCGACGACGCGGATCCGTTTCCGTTCGTGAAGCGCGCATTCGAAACGATCGCGCTCGCGAAAGTCGCCACTTCAGCGGAAGAAGCAAGATCAATCGGTTTTCTTTCCGCTGACGATTCGGTCTCGATGAACACCGATCGCCTGATCGCTGACGCGAAGAAAGAAGTGTTGGCGCTGGCAGCGAGCGGATACGTCGAGCCACAACCACGTAAAGACATTCTCGCGTTGGGAGCGCCTGCGCTCGCGACGTTGAAACTCGGTATTCACCAGATGAAGCGTGCGGGATATATTTCGGACCACGATGCAGAGATCGGCACGCAGTTGGCCCGCATCCTGACAGGCGGCGACTTGAATCATCCAACGCGTGTTTCCGAACAGTATCTTTTGGACCTCGAGCGTGAGGCGTTCCTTTCGCTCGTCGGCAAACGAAAAACGCAGGAACGGCTTGCGCACATGTTGAAGACCGGCAAGCCGCTAAGAAATTAACCACGGATAGAACGGATTTTTTGAGGCACGATTTACACGGATTGGGGTCTGGTTATGAGAGATGCAGTGATCGTATCGGCAGTTAGAACCGCAGTCGGCAAAGCGCCGAAGGGAACGTTGCGCACGACGCGGCCGGATGAGATGGGCGCGGCAGTAATAAAGGACGCGGTCGCGCGCGTGCCCGGCTTGGAGACTTCCGAAATCGAAGACGTGATCATGGGCTGCGCCATGCCTGAGGCCGAGCAGGGAATGAACGTCGCTCGCGCTGCGGCGATTCGCGCGGGCTTGCCGGTCGAAACGAGTGCGATGACGATCAATCGTTTTTGTTCGTCAGGGTTGCAGTCGATCGCAATGGCGGCTGAGAGAATCAAGAGCGGCGGCGCTGAAGTGATCGTCGCGGGCGGCCTGGAAACGATGTCGATGATCCCAATGGGCGGTCACATCATCCGGCCTAATCCATACCTCGTCGAACACTATCCGGACTTTTATCTAAGCATGGGTCTGGCAACGGAGAACGTTGCGCGCAAGTATGAAGTGACGCGCGAGGAGCAGGATGAGTTTGCGCTACGTTCACACACGCGCGCTGCCGCGGCGTTGGACGGGGGGAAGTTCACCGATGAGACAGTTCCGCTGCACGTGGTCCTGGAAGACATGGATGAAAACGGGAAGAAGCAGCGTCGCGAAGTTGTGTTTGATAAAGACGAAGGTGTGCGGCGCGATACGTCTGCCGAAGGCCTCGCGAAACTGAAACCCGCTTTTCACGTGAAAGGCACGATCACTGCCGGCAATGCGTCGCAGATGTCCGATGGCGCTGCCGCGGCGATCGTCATGTCTGACTCACGCGCGCGGGAGTTGGGTGCGAAACCGATGGCGCGTTTTGTCGCTTACGCGACTGCGGGTTGTCCGCCTGAGGAGATGGGCATTGGACCAGTGTTCGCCATTCCGAAGGTGTTAAAGCTCGCTGGTCTGACGCTTGCCGACATCGACGTGATTGAGCTGAATGAAGCGTTTGCAGCGCAGTCACTGGCGGTGATCAAGACATTAGGACTGGATCCGGAAAAGGTTAACGTGAACGGTGGCGCTATCGCGCTGGGCCATCCGCTCGGCTGTACCGGCGCAAAACTAACCGCCAGCATCCTGCGAGAATTAGAACGTCGCAATGGTCGATATGGCATGGTAACAATGTGCGTGGGCGGCGGCATGGGCGCTGCCGGAATTTTAGAGAGGCTATAAAAAGTTTTCACGGAAGGCGCAAAGGAGGAGGACTAAATGTCAGCCGTAGCTGAACAAAGAGAACTGATTAAGGGTGGCGCGTTTCTGATTGAAGAGCGGACCACCGACGAGATCTTCACGCCGGAAGACTTCAGTGAAGAGCATCGCATGATTGCCGAGACCACGCGCCAGTTTGTCGATAACGAAGTCACACCTCGAATCGACGAACTCGAAAAGCACGATTGGAAACTGTCGCGCGAGCTCGTTCGCAAGGCGGCTGAGCTGGGATTGATCGGCGCCAACATACCTGAAGAATATGGCGGTCTGGGTCTCGATCAAACGAGCGGCGCACTCGTCGGTGAGAACATCGGGCGCTCTGCTTCTTTCGCGACTACGCTCGGCGCGGAAAGCGGCATCGGCCTGTTGCCGATTATTTATTTCGCCACCGATGCTGCGAAACAGAAGTACCTGCCGAAGATCGCAACGGGTGAGTTGATTACGGCTTATGCGCTGACGGAAGCAGGCTCCGGCTCCGACGCGATGGCCGCCAAAGCGACGGCGCGTTTGAGCGACGACGGCAAGGAATACATTCTCAACGGCGAGAAGATGTGGATCACCAACGGCGGATTCGCCGACATCTTTATCGTGTTCGCTAAAGTTGACGGCGACAAGTTCACCGCGTTCATCGTCGAACGCCAACCCGGACTCACATCCGGCGCTGAAGAACACAAGATGGGTATCAAGGGTTCGAGCACGACGGCGCTCGTCCTTTCAGACGTTCGTACTCCCGTCGAGAACCTGCTTGGTGAAGTCGGCAAGGGGCACAAGATCGCTTTCAACGTGCTGAATATCGGCCGGTTCAAGCTCGGCGCGATGTGCGTCGGTGGTATGAAGTTGATGGTCCATGAGTCAGTGCGTTACGCGAACGAGCGACATCAGTTTGGGAAGTCGATTTCGTCGTTCGGCGCTATCAAAGCCAAACTTGCCGAACAAGCAATTCGCACGTGGGTAGGCGAGTCGATGATCTATCGCACGCTCGGAATGATCGAGGCGGGTATCAATGCAGTCGATCCGAAAGACAGGGACGCGCGTCTGCGTGCGATCGAAGAGTATGCAGCCGAGTGTTCGATCATAAAGGTGGCGATTTCTGAGTACTGTGATTTTGTTGCCGACGAGATGGTCCAGATCTTTGGCGGGTATGGCTATTCCGCGGATTATCCGGCGGAGCGCGCGTATCGCGATTCGCGTATCAATCGCATCTTCGAAGGAACGAACGAAATCAATCGTATGCTGATTCCGGGTCGATTGATGAAGAGTGCGCTCAGCGGAAACCTGGCGCTGCTGCCGGCCGCGCAGGCTTTGATGGATGAAGTGCTGTCGCCGCAGATGAGCGGTTTCGATGACGACGATAGTCTGCTTGCCACCGAGCAGAAACTCACCACCAACGCCAAGAAAGTGGCTCTGATGACGCTTGGTACCGCGGCGCAAAAGTACATGATGAAACTCGGCGACCAGCAGGAGATTCTGATGGGAATTGCCGACATCATCATGGACACTTACGCGATGGAAACCGCGATTCTCCGCGCACGTAAACTGGCCGCGCAGCAGGGCGAAGACGCCGTAGCGCGTTATCTCGATATGACGCGCGTGTTCTGCAACGACGCCGTCCAACGGATCGAAGCAAGGGCGAAGAACACGCTTGCGGGAATGGCTGAAGGGGATGAGCTGCGGACGCTTCTGGCTGCGTTACGGCGGTTCACGAAGTTGCAGCCGATGAACACCATCGTCGCCAGACAACGCATCGCGGATGATCTCATAGCCGCCAACAAATGGATCTACTAAAAACGGCCACGGATAACACGGATGAATATGGATTGTAATCTGTGCTTATCCGTGTTATCCGTGGCCCATCATGTATGCGCGTCGTTCCCATTTCAGTACCAACGCCCTTCTACATCGGGCCTGTCAACGTCTACCTGATCGCCGAAGATCCGTTGACGATCATCGACACTGGTCCTAAAACAAAGGAAGCCATCGAAGCTCTCCGCGCGGGTCTGCGCAAAGCCGGTTTTCTTGTTTCCGACCTGCGTCGCATCGTGCTCACTCACGCACACGAAGATCACTGCGGGCTAGCCAGATCGTTGCGCGACGAAGCGAAGAATGCGGAAGTCTTCGTTCACAATTGGGAGACAGGTCATCGCCATAGCAGGCTCGAATACGAAGAGCATCGCGTGTTGCTGGAGCGTGCCGGCGTTCCGGAGAGTGAGATCCAGAGAATGCGCGGGATGTACGATCGGATGCGCAAGTATGCCGACTCATTCGGCGACGACGAGTACACTGCGCTTTGGGACGAGGCTGAACTCGAGTTCGAATCGGGCAGCCTGCGCATTCTGCACACGCCAGGGCACACACCAGGTTCCTGCTCATTTCTTCGTGAAGCCGATCGTACCGTGATCGCCGGCGACTGCGTGTTGAAACGAATTACTCCGAACCCGGTGCTGTCACCCGATCCGATCGATCCTTCGAGGCGTTTTCCTTCGCTCGCGGAATACCTGGTTAGTCTGGCCCGTTTGCGCTCATTCTCACCTACGCTCGTGTACGGCGGACATGGCGAACCGATACACGATTATGAGGAACTGTTTCACCGTTATTTCAGAGCTTTTCAGGATCGTCAGTCGCAAGTCATCGGGCTTGTCGGGAAGGCGGGTGTGACTGCATGGGACGTCGCCCTCGAGATGTTTCCAAACGCAGACGACGTTCACCGCTTCCTTTCGGTGTCTGAGGCTGTCGCCCATCTTGATCTCGCACAGACCGAACGAAAAATCGCATTCGAGCTAAACGGCCAGACCGAAGTCTACAAACCTCTCTAGTTCGGAGCGCTTCCCTGGAGTGGGGGGGGGGGGGGGGCGGCGGGGTGAGAGTGAAGGGGTGTTGGGGGCCAGAGGCGCCCCCGCCCCCGCGCCCCGCCGGGGGCCCCCGTGGAG
>JAICGZ010000333.1 GCA_025922875.1 Pyrinomonadaceae bacterium | reverse complement strand
CGGAACAGAAAGAAGAGTCATCACCTAATCGCCAGCGCGCAAGTGCAAGGCAGGAGGCGCTCAAGGCACGATCGAGAACCACCGCCGCACTCCAAGGAGGGGCTAAATTGGAATATTAGAGGTCAGGTCGAATGAGTGAAGCGAATCAGTTCACGTATGAAGTTGCCGTGGTTGGCCTGTCGGGTCGCTTTCCGGGCGCGCGGAATCTCGCGGAGTTTTGGGAGCGTTTGTGTAAAGGTGATGAACTAGTCAGCTTCTTTTCCGATGAGGAACTATTGCGACACGGCGCCGACCAGACTGAGCTCGACGATCCGCACTACGTTAGAGCCGAAGCTGTGCTCGATGACGTCGAACTGTTTGATGCCTCGTTCTTCGGCTTCACACCGCTTGAAGCGAAGACACTCGATCCACAACATCGCATCTTTCTCGAGGAGTCGTGGGCGGCGCTCGAAAATGCAGGTTACAACTCGCAGACTTACGCCGGTCGCATCGGCGTCTTCGCCGGTGAGAGCTCGAATACTTACTTCCTGCACAATCTCTACCCGAATCAAAAGTTGCTGGCTTCACTTGGCGCATCGCAAGTCGTCATTGCAAACGATCGCGACTACCTCGCCACGCAAGTCTCGTTTCGTTTGAACTTGAAGGGCCCGAGTCTAAGTATTCAGACCGCGTGCTCGACGTCGCTCGTGGCTGTTCACGTTGCCTGCCAAAGTCTGCTGAACCGCGAATGCGACATGGCGCTGGCGGGCGGTGTGTCGATCAGCGTGCCGCAGGGACTCGGCGGTCATTATCAGGACGGCGGCATCATCTCACCCGATGGACACTGCCGCGCGTTCGACGCTAAAGCGCGTGGCACAGTGAAGGGAAGTGGAGCCGGTGTCGTTGTATTGAAACGCCTCGCTGACGCAATAAACGATCGCGACACGATTCACGCGGTCATCAAAGGCTCAGCAATCAACAACGACGGCGCGATGAAAGTCGGATTTACGGCGCCGGCCGTCGAAGGGCAGGCGAGCGTGATCGAAGAGGCGCTCGCAGTTGCGTCGATCGAGCCTGAGACCATCGGCTACGTCGAGGCGCATGGAACAGGCACGGCTTTAGGCGACCCGGTGGAGATCGCTGCGCTCACGCAAGCGTTTCGCAGCGGTACTGATGCGACGGGCTTCTGCGCTATTGGCTCAGTAAAAACGAATATCGGACACCTTGACGCAGCCGCTGGTGTCGCGGGTCTTATTAAGACGATTCTCGCGCTGAAGCACAGGCAGATTCCGCCGAGCCTGCATTTTGAGCAGCCCAACCCAAACATCGATTTCGCTGTTAGTCCTTTCTTCGTGAACACAGAGTTGCGCGATTGGGGCACAAATGGAACGCCGCGACGCGCAGGTGTCAGTTCATTCGGCATTGGCGGAACGAACGCTCACGTCGTGTTGGAAGAAGCGCACGCAAGCGTGAGTTTGGATACATCCAGTTCACTTCAGCTTCTGGTCCTGTCGGCGAGAACGGAAAATGCGTTGGCCCAGGCGAGCACTCGCCTTTCAACTCACCTGGACCAACACTCGCAGATTGAGCTTGCCGACGTCGCCTATACGTTGAGCGTGGGCAGGAAGGCGTTTGAGCAGCGCCTCGCGGTTGTGTGTCGCGACGTGACTGATGCCATCGCGACACTCTCCGCGCCGGATCGTTCGCGCGTCTTCATGGGCGCATCGCGATATGAGAAGCGGCCCGTCGCGTTCATGTTTCCTGGGCAAGGGTCGCAGTACGCCGGAATGGGACGCGAGTTGTACGCACGCGAGCCGGTGTTCAGGCGTGAGTTGGACCATTGCGCTGAGCTTTTGCAGCAACCCCTTGGCGTAGATCTGCGGGAGATCATTTACGCGCACGATTTATCACTAGAAGAAGCTGCTGCACGTCTGGCTGACACACGCTTTGCGCAACCGGCGCTATTTGCGATCGAATACGCGCTGGCGAAACTGTGGCTCGAGTGGGGAGTCGTACCCCACGCGATGATCGGGCACAGCATTGGTGAGTATGTGGCGGCATGTCTGGCCGGCGTCTTTTCTCTCGAAGATGCGCTACGGCTGGTGGCCGCGCGTGGAGAGATCATGCAGCGGCTGCCGCGCGGTGCGATGCTCGCGGTTTCGCTTGCGCCAGAGGAAGCTGAGCAGTTCTTGAGCGAACATCTCTCGCTCGCCGCCGTCAACTCACCCTCGCTTTGCGTGCTTTCCGGCACGACCGAAGCCATCGAACAGTTGGAACGTCGACTCACCGGCGAAGGTGTTATCTGCCGCCGTGTTCATACGTCGCATGCGTTTCACTCAGTGATGATGAATCCAGCGATCGAAGAGTTTGAAGCACTCGTGCGGAGCGTTGAGCGCCGGTCGCCGCAAATCCCGTATCTCTCCAACGTGACCGGAACATGGATCACTGAAGCACAAGCAGTGGATCCCTCTTACTGGGCGCGACATTTACGCGAGACGGTCCGGTTTTCTGACGGTGTTGCCGAGTTAATCAAGGATCGGGCGATCGTATTGCTTGAAGTTGGACCAGGCCAGACGCTGGGTGCACTGGCAGCACAGCAATCGAATAATGCAGAGGATCTGGTTGCGCTCGCTTCGTTACGCCCGCCGAAGGGTGAACATTCAGAAATCGAGTTTCTACTGAAGAGCGTTGGGCGGCTCTGGCTGGCTGGTGTAGAGATCGACTGGTCCAGGTTTTATACCGGTCACGCGCGCTGGCGCATACCACTGCCGCCGTATCCGTTTGAGCGCCGGCGTTACTGGATCGATCCGCCCTCCCGCGTGATAACCCCAGAAGTCGTGGAAACCAGTGAAGATCAAATAAGCGAGACTGAAGATGCAACGGTCATCAAAACCAGTGAAACCTTCGCCACGGTAGGAGACGTCGAAACCGCAGTCATCGGGATCTGGCGCGAGCTTTTTGGAATCGAGCACATTCGTTCCCAGGACAACTTCTTCGAGCTCGGCGGTAATTCGCTAATCGCGCTTCAACTCGTGGCCCAACTCCGGACGACTTTCAAAATCGATCTGCCCTTGCGCATCGTCTTCGAAACGCAAACGGCTTCGGCGCTCGCCAGCCGGATCTTTGATCTGATCACGCAGGAGCAGGAAATGGCCGAGCTCGACAGTCTGCTGCGCGAAATCGAATCGCTGGCGCCGGAACAGTTGCAGGCGCAACTCGAGCCGCAAACGAGCACACCAGTCGCGGAGAAGTCGCGTGAATCCGAGGTCGAGCACCGGCCCATCGCCAGGACCATCGGATTTAGTCTCTACTTCTTCTCCGACGACGGTTCGAAAGTTTCAGATGACAAGTACCGGTTGGTATTGGAGAGCGCGAAGTTTGCAGATCAGCACGGCTTCACAGCCGTCTGGACGCCGGAGCGTCACTTCCAGGATTTCGGCGGCCTTTATCCGAATCCTTCAGTGCTGAGTGCGGCGCTCGCTGTACTGACGGAACGAATACAGATTCGCGCAGGCAGCGTTGCCTTGCCGCTTCATCACCCGGTGCGCGTCGCCGAAGAATGGTCGCTGGTCGACAACCTGTCGCACGGCCGCGTCGCTGTCTCATTCGCTTCAGGGTGGCATACGGACGATTTCATCTTTGCGCCGGACATATACGACGACCGCAAAGACGTGATGTTTCGTCATATCGAGTTGATTCAAAAGTTGTGGGCAGGCGAGAAGATAAAACTGCCCAGTGCCGGTGGAGCGGAAGTCGAGTTTCGAATACTGCCACGGCCAGTACAACCGAAACTGCCGATCTGGATCACGAGTTCCGGCAGTGCGGAGACGTGGCGCAGGGCGGGCGCGATCGGGGCCAATGTGCTCGCAGCCTATATTGGCTACTCTCCGCAAGAGTTGGCCCAACGCGTAGAGCTTTATCGCGACGCCCGTGCAAAGCATGGCCACGATTCACACACCGGCGTCGTGACAATCATGCTTCACACATTCGTGGGGAACGATGATGAAGCAGTCAAGAAAATAGTTCGCGCGCCTTTCTCGCATTACCTGCGCAGTTATTTCAAACAGTATGAGGCGACGACCGCCGGCGTCGCTGAGGCCAGCGAAGCGGATAAGGACGCGCTGATGGGTGCGGCGTTTGAGAAGTACTTCGAGGCGAGCACTCTGATGGGTTCACCTGAAAAGTGTGCGCGATTGATTGATACGCTCGTAGACATCGGCGTCGATGAAATCGCGTGTCTTGTCGATTTCGGAGTCGAGGCGGATTCCGTGCTTGCGAGTCTGGCGCGATTGGATGAGTTAAGAGAGAGGTACGCCACCAAAAGGCACAAAAAAGCGCAAATGAGTTTCTAAGAATGAAAGATCTTGCCGCAAGGATAGCAGCCCTTAGTCCCGAGCAGCGCGCCCTGTTTGAAGCGTCTGCCAGGGCGAAAGGACTGCGCGCGCCGCAAGTCGATCAGATCCCGCGCCGCCCGCGTGAAGACACCAACGTGTTCCCAACGTCGATCGATCAGGAGAGACTTTGGTTTATCGAGCAACTGCAGCCGGGCAATGCGGCTTATAACATTTTCAGCGCCAGCCGGATCAAAGGGCCGCTGGACGCGGCTGTTATGGAACGCGTTGTTAACGAGCTGATCGCGCGTCATGAAGTGCTGCGCACCACTTTCACCGTTGTTGACGATCAACCGGTGCAGGTCATCAATCCGAATCTTAAGGTCGCGCTGACGCCGTTTGATTTGCAATCACTGCCATTGGACCAACGGGAACAGGAGGCGTTACGCCTGGTGACTGAAGACTTCTCACGACCGTTCGATCTGGAGAAAGGCCCACTCGTTCGCGTGGGTTTGTTGCGGCTCGCGGAAGACGACCATGTGTTGCACGTCAACATGCATCACACCGTCACCGATCGCTGGTCCGGCGCGATCTTCGAACAGGAAACCGGTTTGCTATACGAAGCGTTCGCTAACAACCGGCCCTCGCCTTTGCCTCCGTTGCCGATTCAGTATGCCGACTACGCGTTGTGGCAGCGTAGCAGGGCAGAGAGCGAGATCTATCGCAAGCAGGCTGAGTACTGGACGAAGAAGCTGACCGGCGTGCCTTTCGTTCTTGAAGTTCCTACCGATTTTCCGCGGCCTCCGATTCAGACTTTCCGCGGCGCTCGTGTTTATACGCGCTATCCAAAAAGACTGCTCGATGCGCTCAGGGAGCTGAGTCGCCGTGAAGGCGTGACGATGTTTACCCTCGCGCTGGCTGCCTACAAAGCATTGCTCTATCGCTACACTACTCAGGAGACGATTCTCGTCGGCGCCACATTCGCCAATCGAAACCGTCCTGAACTGCAAAACATGGTGGGCTATTTACTGAATCTCATCGTGCTGAGTACAGACCTCTCCGGTAATCCGACATTCCGCGAATTGCTTCAACGAGAGCGCGCGACGGTGCTCGAAGGTTTCGCGAACCAGGACTTGCCGTTTGGAAAGCTGGTCCAGGAACTGCGGCCCGTGCAGGACGCAAGCCGTAATCCGATTGTGCAGCACTCGCTCATCTATCTCGACTTCCCGGAACTGAAAGTGATGGAGACACTCGGTTTGACTGCGAAGCATTTGGACATTGACAACGGTGCGTCGCGGTTCGACATGACCCTCGCGATGACCGAAACGGATGAAGGATACGAGGTTGATATCGAGTACCCGACGGATCTGTATCGCCGCGAACGCATCGAACGAATGACGAAGCATTTGGAAAACATTCTCGAAAGCATTGTGGTCGACCCGGCGCAGCGTTTGTCAGATTTGCCGCTGCTAAGCGAGAACGAAAAGCGGCAACTGTTGATCGAGTGGAACGATACAACAGTCGAATACTCGAGCGATCGATGCATTCACGAACTATTCGAAGAACAAGTGCAGCGCAAACCTGACGAGGTTGCGCTACTGTTTGACAAGGATCGGCTTACTTATCGCGAGTTGAACGAACATGCAAATCGTGTCGCACGATATCTAAGAGAAGCAGGCGTTAAAAGAGGGGAACTGGTAGGACTGTTCGCGTCACGTTCACTTCGAATGGTGGTGGGATTGCTTGGCATTCTCAAGGCCGGCGCCGCATACGTGCCGTTGGACGAAAGATATCCCGCGGAACGTCTCTCTTTCATGCTGGAGGATTCGGGAGCGCGAGTACTCCTTACCGAAGAACGCCTGATCGCGAAGTTACCTGACTACCATGGGCGAATAGTCTGTCTGGATCTCGAGTGGGACAAGATCGCCCAATGCAACGCGGAAAACCTGGACCACAACGTTACAAGCGAGCAACGCTGCTACGTGATCTATACGTCCGGTTCCACGGGCCAACCAAAAGGCGTCGAGGTGTCGCACCGGGCCGTCGTCAACCTGCTCTATTCGATGGTCTCAAAAACGTCGCTCAATGCCACAGACACGATGCTCGCCGTTACTACACTTTCGTTCGACATCGCTGCGACCGAGATTTATCTGCCGTTGATAGTTGGTGCGCGTGTGGTGATTGCGGGCCGCGAAGTTGCTTCCGACGGCATGCAGTTGGCGAAGTTGTTAGCGAGTTCCAGCGCGACAGTGATGCAGGCCACACCTGCGACCTGGCGCATGCTGTTCGATACAGGATGGGAGGGCGACTCGCAGTTGAAAGTGTTTAGCGCGGGAGAAGCACTGGACAGGGCGCTTGCCGATCAACTTTTAGCAAGGTGCGCAGAGGTGTGGAACCTTTATGGCCCAACAGAGACGACGATCTATTCCGCTGTGATTCGAGTAACCGGCGGGGCCGGTCCGGTGCCGATTGGTCCACCAATCGCAAACACAAATCTTTACGTTTTGGATCAATTCATGAATCCCGTTCCGATTGGAATCTATGGTGAGCTCTGCATCGGCGGTGTGGGTCTGGCCCATGGGTACCTAAATCGTTCCGACTTGACGGCCGAGAAGTTTATTCCGGATCCGTTCAGCCGGGAACCGGGCGCGCGTTTGTATCGCACGGGCGACCTGATGCGCTACTGCGAAAACGGAAATCTGGAGTTTGGTGGGCGATTGGACCATCAGGTCAAAGTGCGCGGCTTTCGCATT
>JAICGZ010000332.1 GCA_025922875.1 Pyrinomonadaceae bacterium | reverse complement strand
TGGCGCATCCTTCCCCTGTGGGGCGGCCCCGGTGGGCCGCCCCTACAATTGCGCCCTTACCATTAGATAGGATTGCGATGAAATTGTTTCTGACTCTTACGCTCCTGGGTGCGGCCCTGACTCTGGCCGGTTCTCAACCGTCGTTGGATCAATCGAAAACCGACGGACCAACTCTTAATGGACGTTGGCGCGTTAAATTCAGTCTCGTGGGAACGGAAGAAAAGAATGCGGTCTTTGAGGCGAAGTCAAAGGGAGCAGGTACGCTTCTCTTCCTCGACACGGGACCTGATAACAAACCAGTCGCTGAGCCTTTACCAGCCGTGTGGTCGGAACTAACAAACGACCGTGTAACTTTTTCCGGAGATGTCGAGTTAGCGCTTGGTAATTGTTGCCGCGAACTGGGCACCTTGATTCTCAAAGGCGCTTTCGCTTCAGGCAATTCAATCAAGGGACGCGCCATCTTCATCACGAGCACGACCGACGAGGAAAACTTCATCGGTTTTCGCTCGACAGTCGGAACCTTCACCGCCACCCGCGAGCGTTGATATTTCCAGCCTGCGGAGCAGGCGCAAGCATAAAGCCTGGGGTGGAGCGAGCTTTGCGAGCGGAACCCCAGGTCAATGTAAATAAAAAAATTTTGAGCCCGCGAATGCGGGCGGCAGAGGGCTGCCGCCCATTTCATGGGCTGGGCAATTCTATTGATGATCAAATTCCTGGGGCTTGCGCCCCAGGCTATATGCTTTCGCCTGCTTCGCGGGCTAGATCCAGATATGCTTCCGCCTGCGCAGGTTGTTTCTATACATTTGTGCGTTTTGCGCCTGGTTGTGGCACACTCTCGCGCGTCTGATGAAACCAATTGTTCGCGTAAACAATTTAGGCAAACTGTATCGCATTGGAGAACGACGAGCGGGCTACGACACGCTTCGTGAGTCGATTGTCAGGGCAGTAAGAGCTCCTCTCAAAAATCTTGTCAACCAAAATGGCCGGCGGAGCTCCAACACGATCTGGGCGCTCAAGCATGTCAGTTTCGACGTTGCACCGGGCGAGGTCGTCGGCATCATCGGCAGCAACGGCGCCGGCAAATCAACTCTCCTGAAGCTTCTATCTCGTATTACCGAACCAACCGAAGGCACGATCGAACTCTACGGTCGCCTCGCCAGCCTGCTTGAAGTAGGCACAGGCTTTCATCCCGAACTGACAGGTCGAGAAAACGTCTATCTGAACGGCGCAATTCTCGGCATGCGCAAGGTGGAAATCGATCGGAAGTTCGACGAGATCGTCGCCTTCGCTGAGTTGGAAAAATTCCTCGATACGCCAGTCAAACACTACTCGAGCGGCATGTACATGCGGCTCGCGTTCGCCGTCGCCTCACATCTGGAACCGGAAATCCTCCTGGTTGACGAGGTACTCGCCGTCGGCGACGCTGCTTTCCAGAAGAAGTGTCTCGGGAAGATGGGCGAAGTTGCAAAGCATGGGCGAACGGTATTGTTTGTGAGTCACAATCTGACGGCTGTCAAAAGCCTGTGCCGCAGAACGCTTCGACTGGATAAAGGCCAGCTCGTTGATGCCGGTAACACCGAACAGGTCATTCTCAATTACATCCAAAGCGGCACGCAGACCAGCAAGGAACGGCATTGGGATGATCCCTCCTCCGCGCCGGGAAGCAGCGACGTGCGCTTGCACCACATTTCCATTACTCCTGTCGCACAGGATCCCGATCTACCTATCACTGTGCAAACACCTGTTCGATTCGAGGCTGCTTTCTGGAACTACGTGCCCGACGCTGTTTTGAACTTCAGCATTGTGCTCTACAACATCGAGGGTGTCCCGGTTTTTAATACAGGCTCGGGTGCGCGTGACTTTCCGGCCGGCCTGGTGCGCGGAAGTTTTGTGATTCCCGGAGACTTCCTCAACGACGACACTTACACCGTAAGAATATTGATCGTGAAAGACACGTCTATCGCTCTTTTGGATATGAGTGAAGTGCTCATGTTTGACGTTCAGGATGCTAACCGCGAGGGGAATTGGTACGGAAAGTGGATCGGAATTGTAAGACCAAAGTTTGACTGGCACTTGAGCGTGGAAACGACACCTTTACAGGATCTACATCCGGTAAAGTCATCTGTTTGATGCCTATCAGGAAATACATCCCGCTGGCCTTAAAGGAACGCGCTCGCGCGCTGCAACATCAGGTCCAGCTCATTAACGCCAGGCATTACTGTCCCGTTTGTGAGTCGCGCGTCGTTTCCTTCCTGCCTCTGCCCGAGTTCTTTCGCGAGAACCAGCAGAAGTATGGGTTCCCTTTCGCGAGTGACGACGGCGAAACTTGTAACGAGGCGGCGTATCTCTGTCCGTCGTGCCAGGCCACCGATCGCGATCGTCTTTACGCGTTGTTTCTCAACGGCTATGTGACGGAACTTGAGAGCGCTGAACCGGTCCAGATCGTGGAGTTCGGTCCGTCAGCACCGCTGTCCGCATTCATCAAACGAATTATCAAGTCATCGGGTAAAGACATTCGCTATCGGACGGCGGATTTTTTGACGGATAACGTCGACGATAAAGTCGATATCACTGACTTGCAGTCTTACCAAACCAATCAGTTTGATTTTTTTATTTGTTCGCATGTTTTGGAACACGTGCCTGACGACAGGAAAGCTCTACGCGAGTTGCACCGCATTCTGAAACCTGGCGGAAAAGCGATCTTGATGGTTCCTATCATCCTGAGCATCGATGAGATCGATGAAGATGTCGACGTCATGGACGAAGCTGAACGCTGGCGGCGCTTCGGACAGGATGATCACTTGCGACTCTATTCAAAAAAAGGTTTTTTGGAGCGGGTGCGGCAAGCAGGGTTTAAGGTTAACGAATTAGGGAAGGAGTTTTTCGGAGAAGACTTGTTCGAACGGTCAGGAATCACCAGCCAAAGCGTTCTATACATCGTCGAGAAAGACGGCAGTTAAAGAAGAAATATTTCTCGCGCAAAGGCGCAAAGGCGCAAAGCGCTACCGCGTTTCTAAGGGTTTTTCTTTGCGCCTTTGCGCCTTTGCGCGAGAAATATTCTCCGTAAATTAAAAGATGTGTGGCTATCTTCATCGGCGTTACGCAGAATCCTTGAGTGAGTTCGGCACGCCGTTGCCGTTACACCAATGTGGTGGATGGCTGCTGTCGCGACAAATACCGCAGACCGACAGCCGCGATGCCATGGGCTGCTATCCTCTATTCGCGTGCGAACAATGGTCACAACTGAAGGCGGATTTGCAGCAGCTTGCAGACGATCTGATCTCAGTTAGCCTGGTCACAGATCCGTTTGGCGAGTTCGACACGAACTACCTACGAGAATGCTTTCCGGATCTCGTGAAGCCGTTCAAGCAGCATTTTGTTACCGATCTCGAACGACCATTGGAATCGTTCGTGCACCCGCATCACCTGCGTAACGCAAGGAAAGCATTGCAGCGGGTTCAAGTAGAACAGTGCCTCGAGCCGTTGGAGTTTTTGGATGATTGGGTGAGTCTCTATCAAACACTCATCGAGAGACATGACATCACCGGCATGACAGCCTTTTCCCGAAACTCCTTTGCTGGTCAACTGTCTGTTCCTGGAATCACAGCGTTCCGGGCGGTTGAGAATGGCGCTACCGCCGGTATGTTACTTTGGTACGAGCAAGGCGACCGGGCCTATTATCACCTCGGCGCTTATAGTGAACGCGGCTATGAAGTCGGTGCTTCTTTCGCTCTCTTTGATTATGCACTGCGACACTTTTGCTTGCGGCAGTTCAAATGGCTTAACTTAGGCGCCGGGGCCGGCAGTAACAACACCAACTCGGGCCTAACGCGTTTCAAGCAGGGATGGTCCAACGGCGTCCGCACAGCGTATTTTTGCGGCAGAATCTTTTCTCGGCATAAGTATCAGCAACTCGTGGAGAGAACAAATACTAGTGCGACCGAGTATTTCCCTGCTTACCGTTTGGGTGAATTCAAGTAACCTAGGAAAAGGAACCTCGTGGGAAAAAACCTGGAACAACTTCTAGCGGACGTGCTGCAAATACCAGCTACGGAAGTTACGGATCAACTCGCAATGACGGACGTCGAGGTGTGGGATTCGTTGAAGCACATCGAGCTTATCGCGTCGCTCGAAGAACAACTCGGCGTGCAACTCAGTTTTGACGATATAGTTGCGATGCGCAGCGTGGGTGATATCAAGCGTGTGCTGAACAATAAAGGAGTGACTGTTTAGGATGGATCTCGGCGGGAAACAGATCATTGTCACTGGCGGCGTAAAGGGTTTGGGCCGGGCGATGGTTGAAAAACTCGTTTCTCGCGGAGCTGTGGTGACTGTCTTCGATATCGACGTCGCGGGTTTCGATAGTCTGAAACAAGAACTACCGGACGTTCAGTGTTTCGCTTGCGATGTGACGAATTACGAGCAGGTATCTGGCGCGGTTGAAGACTATTTTGCAAGTCGTGGCGCGCCGGACGTGCTGATCAACAATGCCGGCATCCTCTATAGTGAACCGCTAATCCGGATTACAGGCACTGGACTCCAGTTACACGACGCGGACATGTGGGAACGCGTGCTGCGTACAAACCTGACTTCGGTGTTCTACATGACTACCAGTGTCGTGGGAAAGATGATCGCGAGGCGGACAAAAGGTGTGGTGGTGAACATCGGTTCCGTAGCCGCCGCCGGGAATCCCGGCGCCTCAGCTTATTCCGCTGCCAAGGCGGGCGTGCATGCGTTAACCCAGGCATGGGCGCGAGAATTAGGCCCGATGGGAATAAGAGTGATCGCCGTCGCACCCGGCTACATGGATACTGATTCAGCTCACGCCGCAACGAGTGAAACGGCCCTGCGCGAGACAATCAAACGCGTGCCGCTGCGACGGCTCGGTAAAACTGAAGAAGTCGCGGACGCGGTGGTCGCAGTTATCGAAAACGACTTTTTCAACGGCAAAGTGTTCGAACTGGATGGTGGCTTAACCATTTAATGAAGTGGAAGAAGATGGGTTTGATCTTCAAACCCGACAACAACTACGACTGGATGGCTACGCACGCTTACGTGCCGGTGCCGTACAAGATCTCGGACGATGTGCTCCGTATCTATTTCGCGACGCGATCGAAAGCAATAAAGTCTGTTACTACATTCATAGACGTCGAAGCCGATAATCCGTCGCGAGTAATCTACGTACACGATCGTCCCGTCCTCGGCATGGGCAATTTAGGAACGTTTGATGACGGAGGCGCGGTGCCCTTCTGTCTTCTCGAGCACGACAATAAGTTACTTCTCTACTATGGCGGCTGGAATGCGAGTGTGACGGTGCCTTATCGCAATTCGATCGGACTCGCCGTGAGTGAAGATAACGGGTTAACGTTCGAGCGTGTCTGCGAAGGCGCAATCGTCGACCGAAACCAGCACGAAGCGTACTTCACCGGTGCATGCGAGGTCATTCGCGAGGGCGACAAGTGGCGAATGTGGTACGGGTCCGCCACGGGCTGGGTGATCGTAAACGGAAAGCCTGAGCCCTGCTATAAAATCAAGTACGGCGAATCCGACGACGGGATCAATTGGACCAGGCCAAACAAAACCTGTATCGACTACAAATTCGAGGGAGAGGCGATTGCACGACCATCAATCATCCGCGAAGACGGCCGGTACAAGATGTGGTACTGCTCCAGGGGAAGCGTTAATTACAGGACGGACAAAGAACAGAGTTACCGGATCGGCTACGCGGAATCTGTTGATGGCTTCGATTGGGAACGGAAAGACGAGGAGGTCGGTATTGACCGATCCGCGGAAGGTTGGGATTCGATCATGATGTGCTATCCCTACGTGTACCAGCACAAAGACAAGAAGTACTTGTTCTACAACGGCAACGGCTTTGGCGAATCAGGCGTGGGCTACGCCGAATCTTGTTAATCCTGTCTAAAGTTAATGTACGAATACAATCTCGCCATTAGATTTCAGGAAGTCGCATCACGACGTGGCGATCACACTGCAATCTGGTTCCATCACGACCACCGGATCACTTATGCCGAGTTGAATCAACACGCGAATCGCATCGCGCGTTTGCTGATTGACCACGGCGCCAAAAGAGGCGACGTAGTTTGTCTTTCAGGAGAAAAATCACCCAACACATTCGCGTCCATGATTGCCAGCCTGAAAATCGGCTGCACCTACGCGATACTCGATCCGGACAGCCCGGTCGAACGCCTGCGCAAGATCCTATCCACCTGCCGGCCCAAGCTTCTGCTCGCTGATACTGATTTCACCAATCGACTCGCCCAGGTAACTTCCGAACTGAACATCACGACAATCGATAACCTCGATACCGAGAGTTTCGATGACAGCGACCTGCCGGAGACGCGCTTCGTTACCGGATCGGATCCGGCATACATCATGTTTACCTCCGGCTCAACGGGTTTTCCCAAAGGCGCGGTGATGACTCATGCAAATGTTCTCAACCTCATCGATTGGAGCGAGGAAACATTCAGCATCACTGCCGCCGACGTATTAACAAACGTTAATCCTTTGTATTTCGACAACTCCGTTTTTGATTTCTACTCGTCGGTGTTTACCGGCGCGAGGCTGGCGCCTTTCTCCAAAACTGAAACCAGTGATCCGGCACTGCTGACGAAGAAGATCGACGAAGCGGCGTGCACCGTTTGGTTTTCTGTGCCGTCACTCTTGCTGTTTCTGCAAACGATGAAAGCTGCTGACGGCCGGCATCTCAGTTCCATTCGTTGCTTTATCTTCGGAGGCGAAGGTTATCCAAAAGCAAAATTGAAGGCGCTCTACGATGCTTACTCGTCACGAAGCGAGCTATTCAACGTGTATGGACCAACAGAATGCACCTGCATCTGCTCGTCTTACAAGATCACGGAGAATGACTTCGTCGATCTCCAAGGGCTTCCACCCTTGGGACACATCGCCAACAATTTTAGGTTTTTGATTCTCGACGATGACAACGCGGAAGTGCCTGTCGGGGAGATTGGTGAGTTATGCCTGCTGGGACCAAATGTCGGCAAAGGTTACTACAATGATCCTGCGCGCACGGCGGCCGCCTTCATGCAGAATCCGCGGCAT
>JAICGZ010000331.1 GCA_025922875.1 Pyrinomonadaceae bacterium | reverse complement strand
GATGTGAGCGAGACGATGGACGAGCGCGATCCGTCCGCTCGTTATGAAATGCTTGAAAGCGTCTCGTTTGCGTTCCTGCTGGCGCTCGAATTACTGACACCGACACAGCGTGCAGTCCTGCTGTTGCGAGACGTGTTTGATTTCAACGTCGCGGAGACCGCGAGCGTACTGCACGTGACGGAGCAGAACGTAAAGACCACGCACCATCGCGCGCGTCGAGTGATGCGCGAGTATGAGGAAAAGAGATTCGTGCCCCGCAAGTCGCTGGTTGAAAAGACCGGCAAGGTCGTGGCCCAACTGCTCGAGTTTCTCACCAACCGGGACACGGAAGGCGCCGCTAAATTACTCGCCGCCAATGTCGTCGCTATAAGCGACGGTGGCGGCGAGTTCTTCGCAGCGCGCGTACCGGTTGTAGGACGAAGCAAAGTGTCTGTATTCCTGTCGCATCTAGCTAAAGGCGCCAGTGAACTGAACACCAAGACGCGCTTCGTCGAGTTGAACGGCACGTTCGCGATGACGGGCACTCGCGATGACGCGCCTGATGGTTACGCGAAAAAGTTGGCCACGCTGTTCCAGATCAACGACGACGGATTGATCGATCGGATCTACTTTGTATTGGCCTCCCGCAAGCTCAGCATGCTTGCTAGTTGATCGTCAGCGTCGTCGTGGCCGACGTGGAGTTTCCGGCTCGATCAAGGGCGGTTACCACGATCGTGTAGAGGTGACCGTTCTTGTCGTTACCTTGTTTTGTCGCCGGCAAACTCAGCGTGAACGAATATGATCCGTTCGGCTGCACGGTGACTGATCCACTCGGCTGCGCGACGCCGTATTCGTCAACCACGTTGAAGCTGGCGCTGCCGATTCCGCTGAGCGCGTCCGTCGCACTGCCGGAGATCGTAACGGAAACAGAGTGCGGTCTCTTCGGAGCGGTTGACGGATTTGCTGACGCCGTAACAACAGGAAGCGTGAAGTCGATGTTCACTGCCGGTGATGTAAACGTCGCGCTGTTTCCCGCGTTGTCAGTGACGGTCACATTCTGAGTCTGATTTGCTCCTTCGGAGGTGAAGTGCAACGGACTCTGCGGGTTAGACGTTGCGACACCGGAGTTATCAGCAATCGTGAACGGCAGATTGACCGGGGTGTTGTTCCAGCCGAAGGCATTCGCGGCCGGTGTTTGATTGCCCCAGGTCAGAGTGGGCGGCACGTTGTCGCGGTCGTAAGCCACGAGCGTTGTGCTCGTCGGCACGACTAACAAACCTTCACCTGCCGCAAAGCTGGTCACAGGTTGCGACACGTTATGCTCGTCAACATAAGGTATGCTCGTGCCCGCGATCGTCGTCCACACCTGTTGTCCGGTCGCGGCGTTGACTGCATACAGCCTTCCCGACGCCGAGCCAACGTAAACATAGTCATTCACAACCAGCACGGCTGATTGCAGAGATCCATCGCCGGCAAAACTCCAGAGAACGACATTTGTATCAACATCTCGCGCCTCGAGCGTTCCAAACGATCCGAAGAAATTCGGACCATTCAAAAAGAAGCCTCGGCTGCCGGAAAAGGCCGGCGTATTCTTCGCCACGAAGTTTCCGATTACCGATCCGTTGAAACTGTCGTGAATGGTACCTGTCGAGTCGCGAACATATAGACGGTTGTTGTACAACGCAGGCGTCTTGCCTCCACCTCCCGAACAACCCGGTGCGAAATGCCAAATCAGCGCGCCGGTCGCCGGATCGAGTTTGTAAACGTTCGGACAAGCATACGACACGTAAACGCCGTCGCTCGTCACCGCGGGCGAACTGTTACCGCCATTCGCGACTGACTGTGTCCAAATCACGGCGCCGGTGTTTGCGTTGACCGCATAGGCGGTGCCGCCGGATCCCGCGCCTCCTGTATAGATCACACCCTCGCGAACGGTCGGCATCGAAGAGAACGAAAACTGCCCGGGAAGCAACCTGCTCCAAACAACCGCACCGGTAGCGGCATCAAACGCCCGCAACAAGCCGTCGCCATTCAGAGCAAACACGCGTCCGTTCTCATAACATGAGCCGGACCAGAAGAAAGTGCCGCCAAGGTTGGACGACCAAAGCGTCGAGCCATTCGCTGCATTCAACGCAAAGAGCGTCGTTCCCTGGCCCGATGCGTTCTTGACCGTGACGAACACGCGGCCGTCAGCAATCAGCGGGTACGAAATGGGGCTTCCGAAGTTGACCACCCATTTCTGAGTGAGAGGCGGTGTCAGGCCGGCAACGGAAATGGAACCCGTATGCGTAGCGTCTATTTGAAAATTCCGCGCCTGTTCAGGAGGATTCTGAGCGGAAGCCGTGTTTACGAACAGCGCACAGACGAATACGACGACGAAAAGTGGGAGTTTTTTCATTGTAATCACCTTTAGTTTTTCCTTGTCCTTACCGAGAGGTTTGGGGCCAGCGTTGAGAAACGATGAGAATTGGCGAGACCAAGGCTCCAAGTCGAATTGGTCCCGTTGAACGCTGCGGGCATATTAGGCTTGCCACCTGACGAAATCAATAATTTTCTTCTCGGAACATTCCTCGGAATGGGGCGTCTAAGGAAATCAATGAATTCGCAACCGCATCGAGGTGTGTTTGGGCTGCTTTGCTGCTGCGTGGTCACGACGGCCGTCTTCTCATGCGCCTCGCCGAGCACTCCTCAAACTCCCGCGGTCGCCACCGTCGTCGCCAACGTTCCACTGGAAAAAGCTGCGGTTAACTCCATACCGGTGATTCACGTGTTCGTCGCACTTGCGGACAACGTCAATCAAGGCATCGTTCCCGTTTCTGCCACGCTCGGAAACGGCGACAACGCTGCGACTAATCTTTACTGGGGCGCCGCTTTCGGAATCCGAACGTTCTTTTCGCGAAATAAAGACTGGCAGTTGCTCTCAGTCACCGCCAATCCAGGCGCGAATATTCTCGAGCGCTGCATTTTCAAACATCGTCGTGCTTCGCTCCTTCTGATCGCAGACGCTTATCGCGGCAAAGAGATTTCGCAAACTACGATGGACTTTCTTGAAGCAGCCGCAGGCAAGCCGGGTGAGAAACTAAAGGCGGGCGACGCAGAGTTTCACACGGCCGGTAGCGCAGACCTCGTCGCGTACATCGGACACAATGGCTTGATGGATTTCAGACTCAGCTCTCACCCACAGCGACGAGACGAGCGCGAACGCCGCGCCATCATCCTCGCCTGCGCCAGCAAGCAATACTTCTCTTCTGCCCTTCAGCAAACCGGCGCCACACCGTTGCTCTGGACCACCAACCTGATGGCGCCTGAGGCTTACGTCCTCTCCGCGGCAATCGACGGCTGGATGAAAAAAGAGACCGATGAACAGATTCGCCTGCGTGCCGCTGAAGCCTACAACAAGTATCAAAACTGCGGCCTGAGAGGCGCTCGCGCGCTATTTGCTACTGGCTGGTAACCGAATTGGCGGTAGAATACTCCGCCATGAACACCCGACCACTTTTTATTCCTGTAATTCTCGGCACGGTGCGACAGGGTCGCGCGAGCGAGAACGTCGCGAAGTTTGTTTTCGAACAGGTGAAGAAACGCGAAGGCGTCGAAACTGAGTTCGTCGATATTCGAGAACTGAAGTTTCCCGGCCACGACGCGGGCGAGCAGATTAAGGACACCAGTTTCTCGCAGCTCTGTGAGCGGGCTGATGGATTAGTGCTGGTTGTCCCTGAATACAATCACGGCTACCCGGGCATGCTGAAGCACGTGCTTGATTCGAACCTGAAAGAGTACATTCACAAAGCAGTTGGCATCTGCGGCGTTTCGGCGGGCGGGTTCGGCGCCACACGCATGATCGAAAATCTGTTGCCGGTGATGCGGGAACTCGGGCTCGTTACGATCTTCTGGGACGGCAACTTTTCCGGCGCGCAAAAATTGTTCGACGAGAACGGCGCGATTCATGACGAGGAAACTTACGTGAAACGAATCGACAAGTTTCTCGGCGAACTCGTCTGGATGAGCAAGGTCTTACGTTACGGACGGGAAAACATTTCGCTATGACTAACACAGCACAAGCAACCGCACCGATGATCTGTGAAAAATGCGGCGCAGCAATGAATCGTCATGCGACGAAGATTGACTACAGCGGTGAAGAGCCGGGTGAGGATCCGGCCTTCGATGGTCCCTTGAACGAAGTTCACACGTGCCCGAACTGCAGGCACACTCAACTACGCAGAGTTTGATCTTCGGAGCGCGTACAGTTCAGTTACACCCGTGATCGCACTCCACTGTCGGTTCCGAGTTTCCTGCTAATGGTCCAAAACCCTTGCGTCCCGGATGTTCCGGAATGCTGATGTTGGCGATGCCGACGTTGTCGCTGTAGTCAGTTTCCGGCAACTGATGGCAGAAACCCTGCGGGTCAACATTCGGACAGGGTTCATTCCGCTTCGCAACGAACGGCGGATTGACAGTGATGCGGATGATGTAATCACCCGGCGGCACTACGTCCTGACCATCGCCGCCGTCCAGCACGAAGTATTGTCCTGCCAGCGTGAAGCGATACGTGTCGGCCCAACCCGCTGTAATACCCTGATTACCCGGAATGCCGATCGCGCCACAGCTCCGGAACTTTCCCGGTCCAGGCGGTACGCCGCCGACAGGGACCGGGTTCGGGTCCGTGTCGAGCATGCAGAAGCCACGTTTAGCCGCGCGCCAAATCTTACCTGTGCGTGGGTCAACCAGTTCGTAGAGTGCGTAGTGCCGGAAGTGGAAATGGTTATGGCAGGTAGCCAGTTCGAAGAGTCCGTCGTCGGCCGCGAAATGAACGTTTGGGTCGCCAACGAAGATGTCCTGGTTTCCGGTGTTCGGCGTCATCACAGTAAAGCGCACGAGTCGTCGCAGCCCAGGTTCGACCTCACCTTCGATCGCGCTGCATGAATTTGCTGCGATCTTCTCCTCGCGTACCACCCACTGCGAGCCGAGCACATCTTCACGAACGGAAAGATTTGGGCCGTCAGCGACGGTCGCGGTCGTGCTGGTGGAATACACGCCGACGGCTACGGCGGCACACAGCGTGAAGAAGATAAGTAAGGAACGGATTTTCGACATAGGTGTCTCCTTTTGCTGAGGTTGGTTTCCAGACCAGCACGTGTCCGCGTGAAAGACAGTTCTGACGGTGAGCCTGGAAATTGATTATGCAAGTCTCGGGAACTTGCGTGATTTTTGGGGGAGCTTGCGAGGCAGCACCTTCACCCACTCCATGGTGAAGTCGGCAGACTACTCCTCACGCGGAGACAAGTCAACGCAGATTCGAGTGCGGTTGAACGTGGGCGTAAGCGAGGGTTTTTAGCCTACTGCACCACCTCCACCGCCCGTAGTTGTTTCGTCAGTGCCGGTTGTTTCCTCGGTGCCAGTTGCTTCTTCGGTGCCAGTCGTTTCTTCGGTCTCAGTCTCGTCACCGGCAGGTGGTGTCACCGTAAAATCAACTGGTCCACACGTTGTCTGATCGCCATTGACTACCGATATCTTGCGCGTTCCTTCAGTCGCCACTAACCCTTTCGGGACCTGAACCGTCAGTTCAGTCGCGCTCACAAACGTTGTTGCCTGATCGAGGTTATCAACCTTGACGACGGCGCCGGTAACAAATCCGGTCCCTGTAACCTTCAGCGTGAACGAGTCGCTACCTGCCGCAATCGAAGTCGGTTCAAGCGAGAGGTTTTGACATCCGGTAGACTTGAGCGGATTGCTTCGCTTGTCATCGCCTTCGCCCGGCGCGGATCGAAAGAGCGTTCCAAACACTTCACCCAACTTGTCAGTCGCCTGCTTCGAAAACATTCCGACCATGCCGGCGAGTGCGGCAATGCCGTAGGGATTAATGTCTTTCGCGCCCCCGGTTGTCGACAGAAACCCTCCTCGAATGACGAAATAGAAAACCAGCGCCAACGCCATCCCGATCGCCGGACGTAATAAATAAAACCAGGTCCAGTTTTTGTTGAAATTATTGTTTCCGATGTAATCGGCCAACGACGTCGCGCCATGAACGAAAGCGCCCAACATGCCTGCCACGATGACGAGCAAGAGTAATCGCTCGTCAAACGTCGTTTCGATACAGGTCAGCCTAAAAACGCTCATCGGAAGCGTATCGAGGCTGCCGGCGTTCGTGTTTGCGTTGGTATTTGCGTTGGTGTTGGTATTCGAGTTCGCGTTCGCGTTCGAATTCGAGTTTGTGTTCGAATTCATGTTCGAATTCGTGTTTGAGTTTGTGTTGGTATTCGAGTTCGTGTTGGTGCTGGTGTTGGTGTTCGTATTGGTATTCGAATTCGCGTTCGTATTTGAATTCCCGTTCGAATTCGTATTCGAGTTCGAGATTTGTGCGGATGCCTTTCTTTCACAATTAGCACGCGCAACGAACAGAGCAATTCGGGCCTTGCCCTCGTCACTGTCAGGCAACGGCCACGGGATCGGCGGCCAAATCCAGAAGAGGCCGACTCCCAGTATAAAAGCCAGGACTAGATAAACAGCGCCGATCGTGTATGCGCGTCGGATGTCTTCAGGGGTCGATTGATAAGGCATGCTGGTCCCTCCGGGGGTTTGAAGTTACGAACTGCTTGTGAGTACTGCCTAACGCTTAATGCGAATCAGCAAAGATTCATTTCAGAAGAGAACACACACGGCAAGGGTTGAGAACGCGCGCACATTAATTTAGGTCGACCGGCTTGTCAACGGATTGACCTGCTAAATCTCTGCCCATCAATCGGTGAGAAGCGGTTTCAAACTGACCGATTACTAATCAAACCCACTCGCTTTCCTGGCAAAGTGCTCAATTTCAGGGTTTAACCAAGATTGTCATTGACAAACACAATTCTCGGTCCATATCATCAATTCCGCGGCGATAACCGTAGGGGTAAAGCGTCGCGATAAGCTGCTTGAGTCCATCCCGGAACAAGCATTCCCCCTATCACCACCTTTCCTCAGTCTCCTTCACAAAGTGACTTGAGCCTATCTATCCCCAACCATAGAGGAGTAACGCGACATGTTTGACCTTACGAAGGGCATCCTGAAGGCCCTGGTTATTACAGCTTTGCTTACGATGACAGCAGTGGTGACCTGTGCTCAAACCACCGGCT
>JAICGZ010000330.1 GCA_025922875.1 Pyrinomonadaceae bacterium | reverse complement strand
TCGACCGGAAAACCGAAAGCGATACTGGGACGGCTGAAAGGGATCGATCACTTCATGCGCTGGGAGATCGAGGCTGTCGGCGCTGGACCAGGGACACGTGTGAGCCAGTTAGCATCACCGTCGTTTGACGGGTTTTTGAAAGATGCGTTTGTGCCGTTGTGTTCGGGAGGCGTGGTCTGTGCGCCCGAGAGCCGGGATCTGGTTCTGGACGCGTGGAGCCTGGCAGACTGGCTGGATGTGGAGCAGGTGGAAGTGTTGCACTGCGTACCATCGTTGTTCCGTGCGTTGCTGAATGAAGGATTGAACAACCGCTACTTCGAGTCGATGAAGTGTGTGGTGATGACAGGCGAGCCGTTGTACCCAGCAGACGTGAAGCGCTGGATGGATGTGTTTGGCGGTCGCATGAGGTTATTCAATATTTATGGAACGACCGAGACGAGCCTGTCGAAGTTTGCTTATGAAATAAAAGCGGAAGACGTAGAGAAGCCGTCGATTCCAGTCGGCAAACCGATCAGGGGCGCTGCGGTAATGCTGATGGACTCTGCGTCGCAACCGAGTCCTGAAGGCGCTGTTGGTGAAATCCACATTCGCACGCCGTATCGCTCGCATGGTTATTACGGCGAGCCTGAACTGACGCGTGAAGTCTTCATTCAGAATCCTTTCAGTAATGACCCGAGCGACGTCGTTCACAAGACCGGTGACTATGGCCGGTTCCTCGAAGACGGCAGTTTGGAACACTTGGGCCGGCGCGATCAACAGGTGCAGGTTCGAGGGGTGCGAGTGGAGTTGGGTGAGATCGAAAACCTGTTGCGCGCTCATCAGGCAGTGGCGGACGTAGCGGTGATCGATCGAGACGATGCCCACGGGAACAAGTTTTTGGTGGCGTACGTGACGCTGACCAACGGCACGGGCAGCGAGGCATTGCGCCAGTATCTGCAAGAGCGGCTGCCGGAGACAATGTTGCCCTCAGCGTTCGTGGAGTTGGACCAACTGCCGCGCACTTTGAACGGCAAGATCGATCGAAAGGCACTGCCCGCGCTCGAGTCAGTGCAGGCGCAGCGGGATGCCGATGAGTTGATTCTGCGCAGTCCGGTTGAAGAAATCGTAGCTGGTGTCTGGTGTGAAGTGTTAAGGCTGCCGGCGATTGGAAGAGGCGACAACTTCTTTAACTTGGGAGGCCATTCACTGCTGGCCACGCAGGTGATTCTGCGGGTTCGAGATTCTTTGAATGTGGAACTGCCGGTGCGCAGTATCTTTGAAGCTCCGACGGTGGCGCAATTCGCCGAAGTGATTCAGGCGCAAATAGGAGTGGATAATCTGAATCTGGCGTCGCAGATCGAGCCGGTCAGTCGCGACGGGAAGTTACCACTTTCGTTCGCGCAGCAGCGTCTCTGGTTTCAAGAGGAACTGGCGCGTGGTACTTCGACTTTTCATATCGATCTAGGACTGAGGTTGAAAGGTCCTTTGAACCTTGCCACGCTCGAACAGACTTTCAACGAAGTCATTCGCAGGCACGAAACTCTCCGCACGAGCTTTCCAATAGTTGACGGAGAGTTGGAACAGGTTATTCATCCGCCATCGAAGCAGCCGTTGCTCAAAGTGGATCTCAGCAACCTCTCCGGAGCTGAACAGGAAGTCACCAGTTTGATCCTCGCTGACAAAGAAATTGGCCGGCCTTTCGATTTGCAAGCCGGACCGTTGGTACGGATGGCCCTGGTCCGTCATGCCGAAGAAGATCACACGGTCGTATGCGTGATGCACCACATCATCAGCGATGGGTGGTCCAAGGGAGTTTTAGTCAGAGAAATTTCGACGCTCTACGACGCCTTTAGCCAGGGCAAACCTTCGCCTATGCCGGAACTAACCGTGCAATATGCCGACTTTGCAGTTTGGCAGAGACAACAACTGCAAGGCGAAGCTCTCGAGCAGGAACTGGCATTCTGGACGGAACAACTCGAAGGCGCGCCGCCATTGCTGAGTTTGCAAACCGATCGTCCGCGGCCGGCGATTCAAACTTACCACGGTGCGGTTGAACCGTTTGCCTTTTCTCCAGAGCTTTCGCAGCAGTTGAAAGCGTTGAGTCAACAGCGGGGAACGACGATGTTCATGTTGCTGTTGGCGGCCTTTCAGACACTGCTCTATCGCTACACTAATCAGGAAGACATCGTCGTCGGCACGACCATCGCCAATCGTGAGACGTCTGAGATTGAGCCGTTGATCGGTTTCTTCGTTAACATGCTCGCGTTGCGTGCTGATTGCTCGGGTAACCCGCGCTTCGTTGAGTTGCTCGATCAAGTTCGCGAGACTACGCTCAAAGCCTACGCTCACCAGGGTCTTCCTTTTGAGAAACTGATTCAGGAGTTGCAACCGAAGCGCAACCCCGGCTACTTGCCGCTTTTCCAGGTGGTCTTCAGTTTTCAGAATCAGCCGACGCTGGCAGACTTGAGGCTTGCAGGTTTGGAGTTGAGCATCCCTCCAGTGGAAATCACTACCTCGCAAGTTGATCTGTTGCTTGACTTGCATGAGGGGATTGATGGGCTGCGAGGCGCCTTCCAATACAATCCGGATCTTTTCGAACGCGCCACGGTGGCTCGAATGATCCGGCACTTCCAAAAGTTACTCGGAGAGATTGCGGCGCATCCAGAGCAACCGATCGCGGAAATGCCCTTCCTCACCGAAGATGAAAAGCACTCGCTGGTCGATTGGAACCAGACTCAAACCGAGTATCCCTCGAATGCCTGCATCCATCAGCTAATCGAGACGCAAGCCAAAGCGGCGCCGGACTCTATCGCGGCCGTGTTCAGAGGAGAGGTTCTGAGTTACGCCGAACTGAATCGCCGTGCCAGCCAACTCGCACATTACTTGCGCGCAGAAGAGGTGAAGACCGGCGATCTCGTCGCGATTTGTTTGGAACATTCTTTTGAGGAATTAATTGCGCTACTGGGAGTGCTCAAAGCAGGCGCAGGTTATGTCGCACTAGATCCGGAACATCCAGCTCAACGCATCTCCTATATGTTGGCTGATGCGGACGTAACGGCAGTGCTGACGAAGCAACAGTTCGTTGATTCGCTTAGCACCTCGGAGCGCCGGATTATCTGTCTGGACCGCGACTGGTCGACCATCTCGGAGGCGCGCGAGCTGAACGATCACGTCGCTGTAACTCCCGATAATGTGGCCTACGTTATCTACACTTCAGGTTCAACTGGAGAACCGAAGGGCGTAGCAATCTCACATCGTGCCCTCATTAATTATGTTTGGTGGGCCAGGGATGTCTACCTGCAAAACGAAAGCCATGGGTTCGCGCTTTACTCATCGCTGGCTTTTGATCTGACGGTGACCTCGATCTACGTGCCGCTGATCACGGGAAATGTAATTGCGATCACCGGCTCTGAGGCGAAAGATGCCCGGCTGGAAGAGGTATTGGCGAACGAGCAGATCGGAGTAGGGAAGTTGACGCCCAGCCATCTAGCTCTCGTCAAAGAGCGCGACAATAGAACAACAAGCGTCAAGCGATTGATCGTCGGCGGCGAGGCGCTCGGCGGGGAACTGGCGCTGCAAGTCCATGAGAGCTTCGGAGGCAACGTTGAGATCTACAACGAGTATGGACCAACCGAGGCTACGGTGGGCTGTATGATCTACCGGTTCGATGCGCTCAAAGACTGGCGCTCGAGTGTTCCCATCGGACGTCCGGCGGCCAATGTAAACATTTACGTTCTGGATCGCTGGCTGCAACCTGTGCCCACGAATGTTACGGGCGAGTTGTTCATCGCAGGGCCCGGTCTGGCCCAGGGTTATCTGAAGCGTCCTTCGCTTACGGCCGAGAGGTTCATACCCAATCCATTTTCGCCAGGGCAGAGAATGTATCGTACCGGAGATCTATGCCGCCGGTTGCCGTCAGGCGATCTCGAATACCTGGGCCGTCAGGATGAGCAGGTGAAGTTTCATGGTTATCGCGTAGAGTTGAACGAGATTCGGTGGGCTTTGAAGAAACATCCGCAAGTGAGAAACAGTGTAGTAGTAATCGGCAAAGATTCGCAGGGCAATGACCTGATGATCGCCTACTACGTTTCACGACAGGAACTCGAAGCGGCCCAACTGCGCGCGCTGCTTTCCGAAATACTCATCGCGGAAACCATTCCAAACGTTTTCGTTCACCTGAAAGAGCTTCCACTAACGCTCAACGGTAAAATCAACTACGAAGCTCTGCCGTCACTTGAAGAGGCGAAGCAGAAAATGCCTCGCGTCTATAACCCGCCGAGCACGCCAGAGGAAGTTAGTCTCGCCGGGATCTGGGCGGAAGTTCTATCAGTCGGACGCGTCGGCGTTGACGAGAACTTCTTTGACCTGGGAGGACATTCGCTCCTCGCTGCTCAGATCATTCATCGAATCAACCAAACATTCCAGATTGATCTGCCGATGCGTGTGATATTCGATCAACCCACCATCGCCGGCCTGGCATTGTCGATAGAAGAAGCGCTCATAGAGAAACTGGAAGCCACCCCAGAGCTAGCCCGCTCCACGCCTGCTTAGAACCTAGCCTGCGGACAGGCGAAAGCATAAAGCGGCTTTGCACGAAAAGTGGGTATACACCAGAGAACAAGTCCAACAAAAGTACTCAAATCACATTTGGAGACCTCTGTGCGAAAAATTTTTTCTCACGCAAAGGCGCAAAGGCGCAAAGAAAACCCCTGGAAACGCGGTAGCGCTTTGCGCTTTTGCGCCTTTGCGCGGGAGTTCTTCTCCTAAAGGGGTATTTTTCGTGAACCCTGGATCAACTTAATTAGGAAAATTTCAGCCCACGGATGCGGGCGACTGCCGCCCATTTCATGGGCTAGATTTCAATTCCTTCCAGCTCCTGGGGCTTGCGCCCCAGGCTCTATGCTTGCGCCTGCTACGCAGGCTGAAGCCGGCCTGAAAAGGGAAATCATCATGAGTCAACACGCGGTTAACGGTAACGGTAATCTCAAAGCCACGGCAACGCTCGCACGAAGAGCTAAAAAAGGTCGTTTGAACATCATCGGCATCTCGAGCGGTTATCACGATTCAGCTTGTAGTTTGCTGCAGGATGGAGTGTTGGTCGCTGCCGTTCAGGAAGAACGATTTTCGCGCGTGAAGAACGATCGCGCATTCCCCTCCCAGGCTTTTGCGTATTGTCTCGCGGAAGGAGGGATCACGATCGCTGACGTTGACTGTGTCGGCTATTACGAAGACCCGTGTCTGAAACTCGGCCGGCAGATCTGGATGGGCTTCATGCCCAACCTTCCGCCTTCGCGACGCGAATCGATCCTCGATCGGCTCTCCGGAAGTCACCCGAAAGACATGATACGCGAGGCTTTAGGCTACGAAGGGCGAGTAGAAATATTCGATCACCACCTTTCTCACGCAGCCAGCAGTTACTATTTCTCCGGCTTTGATGAAGCAGCGATCCTCACCGTTGACGGCGTCGGCGATTGGGCCACCACGACTTATGGCTTTGGCGAAGGAGCTCGTATCGAGCGCTTCGAGCAGGTTGATTTTCCGGACTCGCTTGGATTTTTCTACAGCGCCATCACTGGTTACCTGGGATTCGAAGTCAATGAAGGCGAGTACAAGGTGATGGGCTTAGCGCCTTACGGCGAACCGGAATACGCCGACAAGATTCGCAAGTTGATCGACGTTACGTCCGAAGGCCAGTATCGACTCAACATGAAATACTTCGGCTTCCTCACCGAAGATCGCATGTTCACAGATGAACTGGTCGCATTGTTGGGCCAACCTCCGCGCGAACCGGAATCGGAACTTACTCAATACCACATGGACGTCGCCAAGAGCGCGCAGATCGTGCTGGAAGAAATACTCCTGGAGAAGACTCGTTACCTGCACACGAAGTACCCGAGTGAAAACCTGTGCATGGCCGGTGGAGTGGCACTCAATGTCGTAGCGAATGGACGATGCCTCAGAGAAGGTCCATTCAAGCGGCTCTTCGTGCAACCCGCGGCGGGCGACGCCGGTGGGTCAGTAGGAGCAGCGGCAATGGCTCATGTCCGATTGACTGGCGAACCGCTCACGAAAAGGTTGGAGCACGTTTACCTCGGACCAGCCAATTCAGCTTCTGACGCTTACAAGTTGCTGAGATCTTCGATGGCCAAGTTTAAGGATTTCCGCGGCAGGGAAGACGAGCTGATCAGTTACACCGTGGATCGTCTGATTGAAGGGAAGGTGATTGGGTGGTCTCAGGGGCGGATGGAGTTTGGTCCACGCGCGTTGGGTGCAAGATCGATTCTCGCTGACCCGCGCCGTCCCGAGATGCGCGATCGCATTAACGCGCTGGTCAAGATGCGAGAAGCTTTTCGCCCGTTTGCTCCGGCGGTGCTGGAGTCAGAGTTTCAAAACCATTTCGACCTGGACCATACGTCTCCCTTCATGCTCGAGACTTGTGACGTCATTTCGCCGATCGATCGTCCCTCGATTACGCACATCGATGGTTCAGCACGCATCCAGACTGTTAACAGCAACAGCAACCGTCGATTTGCGGCTCTGCTCGAGGAGTTCTATCGCCGAACTGACTGCCCGATTATTCTAAACACATCCTTCAATCTGCGAGGTGAGCCGATCGTCTGCAATCCTCACGATGCCGTCCTCACTTTTATCCGGTCTCAAATCGATCTCCTCGTGGTGGAAGACTTCGTTTTAGACAGAGCTGGGATTCCGGCATTCTGGGAAGTACTGGGCCAGTTTGGTGACAGAGCAAGACTGGACCCGAGCCGAGTCGTGGAGCACTCAGTCTATACGTTCCTCTAAAAGCCAATTTGCGCATGAGATTCACACTATGGAACGCCCGCCTGAGTATTTGAAACCTTTAGCGGACCACATTGCCCGGGTTGCAGCTTCTAAGGACGCAACAGAAATAGTTCGCCTCCTGCGGGTGTCCGGTCTGCTGGGAGAAAGTCCAAACTACGACACCGCAAATGCAGGTGACGACGTGGGCGCTGACGTAATGGACGAGCTGTCGGCGCTGTCGAATGCAGGACGGTTTGGAATCTGGGAGCGGAAGGTAGAAAACGGTAAGCCTTGTTTCGTTCGCCGCGTAGATAAGGTGGAGGATTGGCACTATTGGGCCAATCTCAGCCGCATCGAGCCAAAGGG
>JAICGZ010000329.1 GCA_025922875.1 Pyrinomonadaceae bacterium | reverse complement strand
GCCTGAGTCAAATATTGAACACGCAGGCGCGACATTCCGCCCCGCGCAGGCGACGGAGCGGTCCCGCCGCGCGGTTGCGCAATCGCCCTCTCAAAGAAATCGTTGAGCTGCGAAGTCGGAATTCTTCGATTCCGCGCTTCATCGGCTTTAATCACGAGCGGCAAAATCTTTTCGACGCGTTGTCCCGTCAACGCCGAGATGGTGATCACCGGCGCCCATTCCAAAAACTTCATCTTGTCGCGCAGTTCTCGCTCAAACTCCGCCGCTGTGTTTGTCTCCTTGTCCTTCACCACGTCCCACTTATTAACCGCGATGATGATCGAGCATCCGGCATCAAGCGCGTAGCCAGCAATGGTTGCGTCAAGGGCTGTTACACCTTCGACTGCATCAACCAAAACAATCGCCACATCAGCGCGCTCGAGACTCTTTCGCGCCATGATGACGGACAACTTCTCCGCCATCTCGTCAGTCTTCCCTTTACGCCTGATCCCGGCAGTATCGATCAGCCGGAAGTTTCGTTCGGGTGTTTCGAGCACTGTATCGATTGCGTCGCGCGTCGTGCCTGCAACTGGCGAAACGATCACGCGATCCTCACCGAGAATCCGATTCAGCAGTGACGACTTCCCGACGTTTGGCCGCCCGACAATCGCCAGTCGCAGCTCGCGCGGTTCGGTAACCTCTTGATCTTGATCCGTGTCGCCCAGCAGTTCGACGACGCCATCGAGCAGTTCACCAACACCGATTCCCTGCTCCGCCGACACCGGAAAAACGTTCTCGAAGCCAAAGCGATAGAACTCCGTGCTTTCGCTCTCCAGACGGGACGAATCGGTTT
Source organism: Pyrinomonadaceae bacterium (assembly GCA_025922875.1). GTDB lineage: Bacteria > Acidobacteriota > Blastocatellia > Pyrinomonadales > Pyrinomonadaceae > PSRF01. The sequence continues at coordinate 6,319 of JAICGZ010000329.1, read as the reverse complement.
TATTAGCTGCTACAAGGACGTGTTTGCCCGTTTCGCGCAACAAGCGTGCGAGTTCTTCGTCGAGTTGAGTTATGCCGGTGCGCGCATCGACAACCCAGATCAGGACCTGTGCTTCGTCGATTGCCATTCCGGCCTGCCTGAAGATATTGGCCGGAATGACTGCATCGTCATCAGGCACGATGCCGCCCGTGTCGATTAGAGAAAACCTGGTTCCGGCCCATTCAACCTGGCCGTAAATTCGATCGCGTGTGATTCCCGGCTCGTCGCCCACAATGGCCCTGCGTTCGCCGATGAGACGGTTGAATAGCGTAGATTTCCCAACGTTCGGCCGGCCGACGATAGCCACGAGGTTTGTTGCAGGAGTGGGTTTCATGAATGATTGCTAGCTTACAGGCCCGGATGATTCTGTGTCATCCGCGCGAATTCGTGGGTTATAATCGCCCGGCTTTAAAAGTCGTTCGACCCGAAGGGATGTCCAGTATGAAAAGGTTCTTGGCAACCGCCATAATCGTCCTCGCTTTCAGCCTTTCTCTCAGCGCACAGGAACACACCAAGCGTCCGCCCCGCGCGCCCAGTACGCCAAGCAGTACACCACCACCTGCCAACGTGACCGACGCCAGTGGTTGGGTACAGTTCACTTCCGATATCGGTCGCTTCTCTGTGCTGATGCCGGAGATACCGAAAGACGAGACCGAAACAACGCAGAGCGAGCATGGACCATACACCACGCACCTGTTCATCGTGCGGGACACAACGAGCGTGTACCTGATCGGCTGGGTTGACTATGATCCGAGTTTCAACTTCAACCGTCAAAGCGAGATGGAAGCGAACCGCGACAACTTTGTTAAAGGTATCAAGGCGAAACTGCTGACTACGCGGTCACTAAAGATTGACGGTTATCCGGCGCTCGAGTTTACGGCAGAGACTGCCGATAGGCTTTTCACGTCACGAGTTTTAATGGTTGGCCGCAGGCCTTATCAAATCGTTATTGGCTCTCCGAAGGAGCTTGACGATTCAGCGAATCTCAATCGGTTCTTCAACTCGTTCAAGGTTCGGCCCTAGGGATGTCTTTAGCGGGTCTTTAGCGAGTCTTAGCTAGTCTTTCAATCTGATTCTTTTCGTTGCGCTTTTTTGCGCGCGTTTGGTGGAGACTGCCTGAAATGAAACGTAGAGACTTTCTGCAAAAGACCGCGGCGGGGTGCGTCGTGGCCATTGCCAATCCGGCCTCGGCTTTGGCTATCGAGAGACGCGAGCCGGGAGGATCAACAGCTCCACCCGCATTCGAACTCGACGAACTCACGATTTCAGATCTTCAGCAAGCGCTTCAAAGCGGCAAATACTCTTCACGCTCGCTCGTCGAGAAATACACTGACCGCATCAACGAGATCGATAAAAAAGGCCCGGCCCTCTACTCCGTGATCGAGTTGAATCCCGACGCGGAGAAGATCGCGACCGAACTCGATCGCGAACGTAAAGAGAAAGGACCGCGCACGCCACTACACGGGATCCCGATTTTTATCAAAGACAATATCGACACTCAGGATCGCATGATGACCACCGCGGGTTCACTCGCGCTCGTAGGTGCAAAGCCGCCTCAGGACGCATTCGTTGCGCGAAAACTCCGCGAAGCCGGCGCGGTCATTCTGGGTAAAACGAATCTCAGCGAGTGGGCCAACTTTCGTTCGACTAAGTCGTCGAGCGGCTGGAGCGCACGCGGCGGACAAACGCGCAATCCTTATGTGCTCGAACGTAATCCGTGTGGATCGAGCTCAGGCTCCGGAGTTGCAGTCGCCGCGAATCTTTGTGCGGCAGCTATTGGAACTGAAACTGACGGCTCCATTGTGTGTCCTTCGTCGGCAAACTCATTAGTCGGCATCAAGCCGACGCTGGGTGTGATCGATGGCGCAGGCATTATTCCGATCGCTCACAGCCAGGATACGGCCGGGCCGATGGCGCGAACCGTCGCCGACGCGGCGATCCTGCTCGCCTGTGTCGCCGGGCCAAAGAATGGACCAGACCAGGCGATGATCAGCAACTTCACTAAAGCTCTCGATAAGAATGGTCTTAAAGGTATGCGACTCGGAGTCGCCCGAAAGCATTTCGGATTCAATGAACATGTCGACAAGCTGATGAATGATTTGTTAGCGGAAATGAAGAGGCTTGGCGCAGTGCTTGTCGACCCGTCTGACATTCCGACTTCGGGCAAGTTCGACGAGTCTGAGTTTGAGGTGCTGTTGTATGAGTTCAAAGCTGATTTGAATGCTTACCTTGCCAGGCTTGGACCACAGGCTCCGGTTCGCTCGCTTAAAGACGTGATCGAATTCAATGAAAAGAATCGCGATCGTGAGATGCCGTATTTTGGGCAGGACATTATGATCAAAGCCCAGGAGAAGGGACCACTCACCAGCAAGGCATATATTCAGGCTTTACGTAAGAACCACTTGCTCACGCGCAAGCAAGGAATCGATTTCATAATGCAGAAGAACCGGCTCGATGCAATGGTCGCTCCGACTGGTGGACCAGCGTGGCCGACAGACTGGATCAACGGCGATCATTTCACAGGTGGTTACTCATCTGCATCAGCAGTCGCGGGATATCCACACATCACGGTGCCGGCAGGCTACGTGTTTGGACTGCCTGTGGGTATTTCATTCTTCGGCCGTGCTAATAGCGAGTTAAAGCTGGTAAAGATGGCCTACGCCTTTGAACAAGCGACGAAGGCACGCCGTTCACCGCAGTTTTTATCCAGCGTACGCTTTACTTGACGGATATCCGGACAGGATTTACATGATTTTTCAAGATTGCAGGATTTCATCTTGTACATCCTGAAAAATCCTGTAATCCTGTCAAACAATGTCATCCTCACTCGGCCAGCTCGGCGAAGCTTATGCCGCCGCTTACCTCGAGCAGCTTGGTTACCGCCTGGTCGGCGCCAACTTTACTCTGCCCGTCGGACGAAATCTTCGTGGCGCAGTCGTAACGGCGGAGATCGATCTCGTCGCTTACGACCGCAATACACTTTGCTTTGTTGAGGTGAAGACTCGCGCGTCAGACTGGTTCGCGCCGCCGCAAGTCAATGTAGATCTACGCAAGCGGCGCCAGATCACTCGCGCCGCTCGCGCTTACCGGCAGATGCTCGGCATCAGGGATGAACCATACCGCTACGACGTCGTCACAGTGGTTCTACCCCCGGATTCGACGCCGCAGATCGAACTGCTACGAAACTTCTGGAACGAAGAATCTCTGCGCAAGCGTCGCTGGGCCTACGATCCTCATTATCTTTGATCTGTAGTCGCGTCTTTCGTCCGCGACGGCGCGTTCTTCACGTACTTATCAAACCAACTCAGCATTTCATAAAGCACGTGCTCGATACTCTCGCGCCCTGCGTAACCATGCGCTTCGTGCGGCAACATCACCAGTCTCACCGTCGCGCCGTGACCTTTCAAAGCCTGGTACATACGCTCCGACTGGATTGGATAAGTACCCGTGTTGTCGTCTACTTCGCCGTGCGTCAACAGGATCGGCTCGTTGATCTTTGAAGCAAACATGAACGGCGAGACCTTTAGATAAAGCTCGGGCGCTTCCCAAATCGTGCGCCGCTCGCTCTGAAAGCCAAACGGCGTCAACGTGCGATTGTAAGCGCCGCTGCGTGCGATGCCGGCGCGGAAAAGATCGCTATGGGCCAACAGGTTTGCGGTCATGAAAGCGCCATAGCTGTGGCCGCCAACGCCGACACGATCCGGATCGGTCACGCCCATTTCCGTCGCTTTATCAATCGCCGCTTTCGCGCTCATCACGATCTGTTCGACGTAAGTGTTGTTAACTGTCTCAGGCGTGCCGACCACGGGCATGGTGGCGTTATCGAGTATCGCGTAACCTTCCAACAGGAAAAACAGGTGCGATGGACCACCAATCGAAGTCGCTTTCTGTGTCGAGCCTGTAACCTGGCCGGCTGTGCCGGCATCGGTGAACTCGAGCGGGTACGCCCAAACGACGGTCGGCAGCCGCGTGCCTTCTTTATAGTTGGGCGGCAGGTACAGCGTGAAGGAACACTGCACGCCATCGGCGCGCTTATAGGTGACGAGTTGTTTCTTTATTCCGCGTAACTGCGGCATCGGATCGGGAAAGTTCGTCAACGCACGCGGTTCGCGCGCGGCGGAATCACCACTGAACCGAACGAAGTAATTTGGTGCTTCTGTCGGTGTTTCGCGACGTGTGATGAACTGGATTCCGTCGTCGCTCAGCAACGCAACAAAGCTTTCATAACTGTTTGCATCGCTGTGGAAGAGCCGTTCCGCTTTGAGCGTTTTCAAGTTGAATCCATCGAGGAACGGCCGGTCGCCTTCCGGCGAAGCACCGTTGCCGGCCAGAAAAATCCAGTCTCCGTTTTGGATGATCGCGCGGTGGCCGGTGAGGGTACGCGTGACCGGCGTTCCCGGATCGTTGTAACGGTCTTGCCGATTCCGGCTCCAAATCATTTTGGCTGGAGTCTCGGGTTTAGCAGGATCGATTATGAAGGTCCTGACCCAACGCTTGTCGCGTTCGTAATCGGAAATAAACATCAGGCCTTTATCCGTAAAGCTGGCGTCGGAGAAGCGCTGCTCGGTTTTGAATATCTCTACGGGCTGACCTGTGAACGGAGCCTTGAGCATCAACACACTGTCGCGATGCGGGACTTTCTTTTTTGGATCTCCGTTGTCCAACGCCCTGGCCCAGACCAGCGTCGCGGGTTCGCTGGGCCGCCAGCGAATGGAGCGCGGGCCCGTGATCACACCATCGATGGGAACCTGATCGGCGAGCGGAAGGCTGGCGACTTTGTAAACGAGCTTGCCCTTCGTGTCCCAAACTTCCACTTCCTTCGGAAACGCGCCATCAGGAAACAGATACGAAAAAGGCTTCTGTAATCGTGTGACGAGTAGATGATGTCCATCGGGAGCAAGATCCACGCCGTGAAAGATCGCCGGCTTACCAAACGGTGTTACGCGTCCCGTGGTGGAATCGACAAGGGCCAACTGCGAAGTCGCGTAGTATTCATAAAGACTTTCATGGTGAGGACTCTTCAGCAGGTCTTCATATGTTCTTACTGGTCCAGGTCTGCCTGAACTCTCCTGCGTATTCGGCTCTGGCGGCACCACCGGTGTTGGCGGTGCTGGACCACGTGTGGGTGGCACGAGTTGGACCAACAGCGTGCGATTGTCATCCATCCACGTGACGGGGTTACCGATAGTTGTGTTGATCGCCACTCCTTTCAGGTTGCGGATCTTGCCCGTGGTTGTATCGCCGACCCACAGTTCGACTCGATTCGCGGTTGTATTCGAGAATGAGAAATGCTTTCCGTCATCGCTCCACTCGATGCCGCTTATCTTCGCGCCCGGTGGTACATCGATCTTGACTTCGGAGCCGTCGGCAACTCGCTTCAAAGTTAACGCGACCGAATACTGGAAACGGTGTGGCGAGTTTGAAGCGGGATTGATTCGCCGCCCGGCGAGCCGCAACATCGGCTGGGCCAGGTCAGCGAGCGGCGGATAGCGCAGGCTCGTCAACAAGAGGATGTTGTCGCGAGTCGGACTAACTAAGGCGGCAGGAGTAACGGGCGCGTTCAGGATGTCGAGCACTTCCTTCGGTGGCTTCTTGTAACCTTGCTGCGCAAAGCTTATGTCCGTGAACAGCAGCAGCGCGAGAATAACAAGCGGCATAGAAGGAAAACGAAATCCGTTGTGGGCTTTCATGATGGACTCCTTCGCAGAGAGTGAACCGACGATTTTTTGGAGATTCGAAACTTATTAGAGTTGCGGGTCGAAGTCAACCTAATCCAAGTCGATTCTTCTTCGCGTCTTTGCGTCTTTCTCTGCGCCTTTGCGCGAGAAAACTCTGCGACGTGTTTTATTTCTCGGTATTTTGTTGACGCACCTTGCGGTCGTGCTTAGACTGCGCAGCATAGACTCGACGGTAGCGCGCAGGTACCGGCGTGAGACTTAGGGTTAAAACAACGGTGCAATGTTATTGGGTAATCCCCTCTCGCATTGCACCGTTTGTTTTGCCTTCGAGTTGTCAATAAATTTGACCGCTGCGGTCCGGCTCTGCCGCCGGAAGTGAGGCGGCGGCTCCGCCCCGCCATTCATTGGAATCCGGCTCGCTTGACAACCCCTCTCGAATCATTAGAATCGACCGTGCTCAGAGCGGGAGTAGCTCAGTGGTAGAGCATCGCCTTGCCAAACGTGGAAATCTCACAAGTTTAAAATCCAGAAATTCCCTTCAAATTTCTCTCACCGTGGTGTATACTCCGCCGCGAGTAACTGCCTCCAAAATATCCACCTCG
>JAICGZ010000328.1 GCA_025922875.1 Pyrinomonadaceae bacterium | reverse complement strand
TTCTGCGGCACCGCTGCTTCTCCGCTCCTGGTCAATGGGCGTTTGGTGGTCCAGGTTGGCAGTGACGTGCACGGCGGCCAGATACTCGGCCTCAATCCCGCAACCGGCGCCACCGAATGGGAGTGGCGCGGACTTGGGCCAGGCTATGCTTCGCCTGTAGTAATTGAGACCGGCGGCCAACAGCAAATCGTCACAATGACTGAAGGTTCGATCGTCGGCGTCGACGGCAAGAGCGGCAAAGAGCTCTGGTCAGCGCCGTTTCCTGATGAATGGCACGAGAACATCTCAACTCCACTCTGGACCGGCGCTCATCTGATCGTTTCAGGAACACGCCAGGGCACGCATGCCTACGCGTTGGCGCAGAACGCCGGCAAGTGGCAAGCGACTGAGAGTTGGAAGAATCCCGACATCGCGATGTACATGAGTTCACCAGTTTTTGGCGACGGCTTCATCTATGGTCATTCTTCGAAGAAGAAGGGCCAGTTCTTTGCTATTGACGCGAAGACTGGTGCAGTGCGATGGACGACTGAAGGACGCGAGGGCGAGCACGCTTCGTTGTTGCTTACTCCGCAACACGTCGTCTTCCTGACAAACGGCGCCGATCTGATCATCGCTAAACGCGGCACGCCGGCGTTCGCCGTCGAACGCCGTTATGAAGTTGCTGAAGCTGCGACCTGGGCCATGCCTGTTCTGTTGGGATCAAATATACTGGTGCGCGACGCAACCGGATTAATACTTCTCACACCCGGGAAATAGACCACCGATTACACCGAAAGACTCCACACTGCTATTAACCCGACTTGTCGACGCCAGCGTCGATGGCATCTTCGCGTTTGATCGGAACTGCAAAATAATCGCGTGGAATCAGGCCATGCAGCGAATCACCGGACGTGAGCGCGACGAGGTGCTGGGCAAACGCGTGGTCGACATACTCCCGTTTTTACGAGAACCGGGGAACGAGGGTTGTTTTTCGGCGGTTATCGAGGGAAAAGAATGGACTGCCCAGAATCATCCTTACGGACCTTCCGAAACCGGTGTCTTCGAATCACATTACTCACCGCTCCTGGACGAAGAGAACAAGATCTGCGGCGGCATTGCCGTGATCACTGACATCACTGCGCGCAAGCAAGCTGAGGTAGCAGCGCACAAAGCGTATCGACAGTTAGCATTTCATGTGGAGAGTTCGCCGCTTGCAGTGGTCGAGTGGGACAGCGACTTTCGTGTTTCGCGCTGGTCCGCGTCCGCTGAACGACTATTCGGGTGGAAGGCTGAAGACGTCATCGGCAAACACGTCAACGAGTGGCGGTTTGTTTTTACGGATGACGTTGATGCAGTGGCGCTGGTGACTAATCGCCAGCGTGAGGGAGTCGAAATTCAGGGAGTACAGCGCAACCGCAACTACACACGTGACGGATCGATCCTGTTTTGCGAATGGTACAACTCCGTCCTGCACGATGATCGCGGAAAACTGGTGTCAGTGCTTTCGCTGGTGCTCGATGTAACTGCGCAACAAAGTGCTGAAGAAGAACGAGCAGCGGCGCTGGTTCGCGAACGTGATGCGCGGCGACATGCGGAAGAGGCCGATCGACTAAAAGATGAATTTCTCGCCACGCTTTCGCACGAGCTACGCACGCCGCTGACGTCGATTCTCGGATGGGCGTCCATGATTCGGAATGGCGAGGTTGAAGGATCGGGCGTAGGACGCGCGGTCGAAACCATCGAACGCAACGCGCGTTCGCAGGCGCGATTGATAGATGACCTGCTCGATGTTTCGCGAATAATCACGGGCAACCTGCGGCTCGATCTACACCCACTAAACCTTGCTCCCATAGTTGACTCGGCCCTTGATGCACTGCGACCGACCGCCGATGTAAAAGGCATTCGGTTGCAAACTCACTTCGAGCCCCGCGAGTGCTTGATAAGAGGCGATCAAAACCGTCTGCGGCAGGTGATTTGGAACTTGCTATCAAATGCGATCAAGTTTACTCAACGCGGCGGCAGCGTTAACGTCGAACTCACTTGTGTGGAGTCGGCGCGTCTGACCATCAGGGATACGGGTGAAGGCATCTCGGCGGAGTTTTTACCATACGTGTTCGATCGTTTTCGTCAGGCCGAGGCTTCAATCTCCAGAAAGCAGGGCGGACTCGGATTGGGTCTGGCGGTGGTGCGGCATCTGGTTGAGTTACATGGTGGGACGGTTAGCGCCGAAAGCGAAGGTCTGGGAAAAGGTTCGGTATTCATCGTCGATCTTCCGCTCGCGGAAGAGCGGCGAGATCCCGCGCGTGCGGAAGAGCGAAGGCGAGAAGTTGAACGTCGCCGCAGTCGCAGCGGTGTGGTCAGACTCGATGGTCTACATATACTGCTGGTTGAAGATGACGACGACTCGCGCAAGCTTCTCGGGACGATGCTCAAGCGCTACGGCGCGAGAGTGACTTCGACGAAATCCGCGCGGGAGGCGCTCAGCGTGTTTGACGGTGAGTTGCCTGATGTGATGATCAGCGATATCGGAATGCCGGATGAGGACGGTTACGAATTGATTCGAAAGATACGTGCGAGGCCGCCGGAGAAGGGTGGGCGCATTCCGGCAATTGCCCTTACCGGCTACGCCTCGAAAAAGGATCGCGAGCGGGCGCTCACGGCGGGTTATCATCAGCACATAGCGAAACCGATCGAGCAGGCGGATTTGATTGCTGCAATCGCAGCGCTCGTTAGACAGGATTCTCACGATTTTTCATGATGAACAGGATTCATCCTGTAAATCCTGCAAAATCCTGAAATCTTCCTCCATTAACTTAGAGGTAAAAAATGAAACGACGTTTATTAATCATCCCAGTTCTCCTCCTGTTAATCACTCCTGTATTTGCACAACAGGATCCTTCGCTGCTCACGGTCGATTCGCTCTCCAGCTATCGCTCCAGGTTGCTGGGACCGGTGCAATGGCAGAACGACGGCAGCGGTTATCTCGCACTCGAACCGTCGCCGACCAAACAAGGCGCTGTCGATATTGTTCGCTACGACGTGAACACCGGTGAACGAACGGTGAAAGTCTCGGCGGAGAAACTAGTCCCGTCCGGCGCGTCTCAGCCTTTAACAGTTGAAGAGTTTTCCATGAGTGCCGACGAGCAGAAGTTACTCGTTTTCACCAACACCGCGCGCGTCTGGCGCAGCAACACGCGAGGCGACTACTGGGTCGTCGATCTCAAAACGAATAGCCTGCGCAAACTCGGCGGTCCGGATGCTAAACCTTCGACTCTGATGTTTGCGAAGTTCTCACCCGACGGTCAGCGCGCCGGATACGTTCGTGAGAATAATGTTTACGTTGAAAATCTTTCGGGCGATAACAAGATCACGAAGCTCACTACTGACGGCTCACGCTACATCGTCAACGGCACCTTCGATTGGGTCTACGAAGAAGAGTTGTTCTGTCGCGACGGATTTCGCTGGAGCCCTGACAGCAAACAGATTGCTTACTGGCAGCTCAACTCCGAAGGCGTGAAGGAGATGCTGCTGATAAACAACACCGCCGCGCTTTACCCGGAGGTGACTGCTTTTCCCTATCCGAAAGCGGGGGAGACAAACTCGGCCGCACGTATCGGCGTGGTCGATGCGAACGGTGGTCCAACTCGTTGGATCGAGGTTCCCGGTGATCGGCGAAACAACTACTTGCCGCGCATGGAATGGGCCGCTAACTCGAACGAGTTGATCATTCAGCAACTCAACCGGCGTCAGGACACGAACACCGTGATGATGGCGGACGCGCGCACCGGCAAGGTGAGGCCCGTATTGGTTGAGAAAGACGAAGCGTGGGTCGACATCGCATGGGGCGACATCGATTGGGACAAAACCGGAATCGCTCGCGGCGACGTTGAGTGGGTCGATCAAGGCAAACGTTTTTTGTGGGCGAGTGAACGCGACGGCTGGCGTCACATCTATTCGGTTTCCCGTGATGGTAGTGATGTGAAAGTGATCACGCCCGGTAAATACGACGTGATCAGTGTCGAACGTGTCGACTCGCAAAACGGTTGGGTCTACTTTCTCGCGTCACCTGAAAACGCAACGCAGCGTTATCTCTACCGCGTGCGCATCGAAGGCGGCGGCAGGGAAGAAAGACTCACGCCCGCGAGTGTTCCTGGCGTGCACACTTACAACATCTCACCGCGCGGTGAATTTGCGATTCATCTCTACTCGAGCTTCAACAAAGTTCCGGTCACTGAAGTTGTGCGTTTGCCGGAACACACAGTCGCGCGTACTCTGATTGACAACCGCGAAGTGCAGGAGCGGTTGGCGAAGTTGAAACAGACGCCTTCAGAGTTTTTTAAGGTCGACATCGGTGAAGGTGTGCAACTCGACGGCTGGATGATCAAGCCACACGATTTCGACCCGCAGAAACGTTATCCAGTGCTCTTTTATGTTTACGGCGAACCGTGGGGCCAAACGGTGATGGATCGCTGGGATGGTCGAAGCCGGCTCTGGCATGGAATGCTGGCGCAGCATGGTTACGTTGTGATGAGTGTCGATAATCGCGGAACCCCGGCGCCGCGTGGTCGTGCGTGGCGCAAAATAATTTATCGCAAGATGGGTATCGTGAATTCCGGCGATCAGGCTGCCGCGGCTCGTGCGATTGCGAAGTGGCCCTTCGTGGATTCCACGCGCATTGGGATTTGGGGCTGGAGTGGCGGCGGCTCGTCAACATTGAATGCGATGTTTCGACACGCGGACGTTTACGCTACAGGCGTGTCTGTTGCGCCTGTCCCGGATCTTCATTACTACGACACGATTTACCAGGAACGATATGGCGGGCTGCCGAAGGACCATCCTGAGGAATGGAAACAGAGTTCGCCGATCACTTTTGCGGAGCAGTTGAAGGGCAATCTACTTCTTGTCCATGGTACAGGTGACGACAACGTTCACTATCAGGGCACCGAAGCGTTGATTAACAAGCTGATTGCGGCGAACAAGCAGTTTTCTATGTTTGCGTATCCGAATCGCTCACACTCGATTTCGGAAGGGCAGGGAACGCAGCGCCATTTATATGGCTTGTTGACGAAATATTTGCTTGAAAAACTGCCTCCGGGTCCGTCCAGACCCGTCACGAGCTCAGTCCGGTAAACATTTGGACAGGATTTACAGGATTTCACAGGATGAACAGGATTTATCTTGTGAATCTTGTAAAATCCTGAAAATCATGTCCAACAATTTCATTGAAAACACATACCCTTCTCTGTTAGCCTAACCTCACGGGTTGACGGCCAACCCGGCGCTTGCCCTACTCACACTCCCGGAACCAGTCAACCAACCTCTATGGAAACCAAAGTCGACGCAGCTCTGCGACGTCTTGTCGCCACCAACCTGATCGCCGTCTTGTTCACTGATCTTGCGGGTAACATCCTCAGTGCCGATGAGAGTTTTCTGAATATCCTTGGTTACACGAGGGACAACCTGCCGCCAACCATTCATGACCTGACACCTCCCGAACATCAACGCCTCGATGAAGAAGCGTTTGAAAAGCTGATGGCCTTTGGCGCGTGCGCGCCTTTTGAGAAAGACCTGATCAAGCATGACGGCAGCCAGTTGCCGGTCTTGTTCGGCGCGGCGCTGCATGATGAAGAGATTGCCTGTTTCGTCGTCGATCTTTCACAGAACAAACAGACACAGGAAAAACTGAACCACCTTGCTTATCACGACGCACTAACCGATCTTCCGAATCAAGTGCTGTTCAAAGATCGACTGAAGCAAGCCATAGCCCTCTCTCATCGCAACAATCAGATGCAGGCGGTCATGCTCTTGAATGTCGATCGCTTCAAAACGATCAACGACTCTCTGGGATATACCGCCGGCGACCGCCTGTTGCAATCAGTGGCCCAACGTCTAACGAGTTGTGTTCGCGAGAGCGACACGGTTGCACGGTTTGGCGGCGACGAATTCGCGATTCTGTTGACGCAGATCCCGCGCGCGCAGGATGCTGCGAATGTCGCGCGCGCTATCAAGAACTCTCTCGATCAAGCGTTTCTTTTTGACGATCAGGAAATCTTTGTCTCGAGCAGTATCGGTATCAGCCTTTATCCAAACGATGGGCGCGACACCGCGGGATTGTTGAAGACTGCCGGCGTAGCGCTCGATCGCGCGAAGTCGCAGGGCGGCAACAGCTATCAGTTCTACACGGCAGGTGGGACCACGCGCGCACTCAGACAATTAGTGCTCGAGAGCAACCTGCGTTCGGGCGTGGAGCGATCGGAGTTTTTTGTTCAGTACCAACCGCAAGTTACGATCAAGGATTTTCATCTCGTGGGCATGGAGGCGCTCGTACGCTGGCAGCATCCGAGCCTGGGGTTGCTCTATCCCGGTGAATTCATAATGCTGGCCGAGGAGAGTGGGATAATCATCTCACTCGGTGATTGGATACTGCGGACCGCGTGTGCACAAAACAAAGCGTGGCAGGACGCAGGGCTAACGCCGATGCGCCTGTCGGTAAACTTTTCCGCTCGACAATTTCAGCAGCCGACTTTTATCGCGGACATCAATCAAATACTGAAGGACACGAACCTCGATCCACGCTGGCTGGAACTGGAGTTGACCGAGAGTTCGATCATGAAGGATCCGGAAGAAGCGATTGAAAAACTTCACGAGTTGAAGTTGATGGGAATCAAGGTTGCAATTGACGACTTCGGCACGGGCTATTCTTCGTTGAACTATCTGAAGCGATTTCCGATCGACACGTTGAAGATCGACAAGAGTTTTGTTTCAGACGTCTGCAAAGATCCTCACGACACGTCGATTGTGCGTGCGATCATCAACCTGGGCCATGCGCTCGATCTCACCGTAATCGCCGAAGGAGTAGAGACGAAAGAGCAGCTTCAGTATCTGAGTGCGCTTGAATGTGATGTGGTGCAGGGCTTTCTGTTTAGCAAAGCACTCTCGACAAGAGCATTCGAAGAGTTGTTGATAGAGCAGGCGCAGGTTTCTTCGAAAGATGTGTCTCCGACGATTCCTTTGTCGCTTGTGTCCGTTACCGCCGAACTAAATTAATTCTTATTGAGGATTAAAGTAGAGCGACGATTCGCAGTGGCCCACCACTGCCACCCTTAATCTTCATCGGCAGCGCGATCACCGAAAAACCTTTCACCGGCAATTGATCCAGGTTTGCTACGTTCTCGAATGCGGGAATGTTTTTGTCGAACAAT
>JAICGZ010000327.1 GCA_025922875.1 Pyrinomonadaceae bacterium | reverse complement strand
TTAGCGCCGCACATGCCTAACGCTTTCAGCGTTGCTATTCGTTTTATGTTTCGTACTGCTGTAATCAACCCTGAAAGGGTTAGCGCCGCACATGCCTAACGCTTTCAGCGTTGCTATTCGTTTTATGTTTCGTACCCAGGGTTGTCGCAAAGCCTCCAACCCTGGGCTGAGGTTAGCGAACGCCTTCGGCGTAAATGGCGAACGCCTTCGGCGTAATTTGCGAACGCCTGCGGCGTAATGGCGAACGCCTGCGGCATAATGGCGAACGCCTGCGGCGTAAATGGCGAACGCCTGCGGCATAATGGCGAACGCCTGCGGCGTAAATGGCGAACGCCTGCGGCGCAATTGGTCCAATTTTCAACTCGGACATTCTGCGGTGAATGTAAGTGACTTTACGGTCCACAAGACGGCAGATCAATACGTCAGGTGAATGACGGATTATGCGCGTCAGAGCAAAATCGAACGGCCCTTCGGGTGGTTCCACCAATCAGCCACCCGTTCACCGGCTGCAAAATCAACAAACGTCGGCACCCTTCCGTGTGCACTTTCCAGAACGATGCCGTTCGTTTTTACGAAATTTAATGCCTCCTCGGGTGAAGGTGTGCGCGATGACATACGACCTATCCACTGGGCTAACTCTGTGTTAAATCCCTGGACAAATCAGCATACAGAGCATCGTACTCGTCTTTGATAATCTGATAGCACTCGCAAGCTATTCCCTCCAGGCCTTTTTGATCAACGACCTGAATATAGCTGCGCCGGTAATCAATTACTCCGCTACTCCTGAAACTGCTTGCAGCAACGCTGACTCCAGCGCGGCGTACCCCGAGTGTAAGCGCCATTAGATCATGGGTCAGACGAAGTTCATGGCCGACATAATCATTCATCAATAGCAACCACTTGGCCAATTGCTGCTCCAGGCTGTGCAGCTTATTGCACGCAACTGAGCGGCCTGTCATGAACAGCAACATTTGTGCATACCGTGTGAGTTTGTGGGATAGCGCAGTTCTTCCGCCCATCAGTTCTGTTTTGAGCGCGCTTGCTTTCAATCGCATGGCGTTACCAGCGATATGTACCACCACTCGATCCGGCGTTGTTTTAGCGCCCAGGGCGACGCGTAATCCCACCATCCCTTCCTTGCCAACAGGACCAACCTCAACCGTGCGACCGTCCTCCATCGTCGCCAGCATGGAAAACACTGCCGTCTCAGGAAAGTAAACGTGGTTGATTAGACCACCGGCTTGATAGACGATCTCTCCGAGACGCATTGAGACGCGTTCTAATTGAGAAAAAAGGTCCTGATAATCAGTTTTATCTAAAGAGGCAAGTATCTGATTGGCAGTCGGGGGTGAAGGTTGAGATGGGAGATCCATGACTATTCCTTCGGTTGGTGCGATTTACTGGGAATCGCGACTGCGGGCATTTTAGCATGGAGACTAATGAAGAGAAGCACACTCGCGCACAAGTGTCCATTGGAGGACCATTGTGGCGCACGACAAACAGATCCGCATTCTTAAGGATAGCCGCAGCCGCAATATTCGCGTTGAACCTGACGCTTCGGGTCGACTTCAATTCCAGTGTTCTGTACTGGTTGCTTGTCTCATGGGATTCCTGACGCCGGTACTCTCTATACTTGCGTGCGTAGCGCCAGTAGCGAATCTGTTTCTGGCTGAGCAACCGATTCACATTCTCGGAATACTAACTTCGGCCGCGCTCTTCTTACTTGGGCCAGGTGCATATTCGGTGGACGCAAGGCTGTTTGGACTTCGCGTCACCGTTGTCCCACCGCGCAAGAATTAATCCCGCAGATCTAACTCATTTGGTGAGCGCGAAATCGCCACCACAGTCAAGAATTGGATCGCCGAGTTGGCCCAACGGAGACGCGCTGACGAACACAGGGGGTCAATGCTACTCAATCAGGCAACCCATGCGCATCGAGTAGCTCAGACCCCATTGACGGGCTGCGTCGACCAGCAAAGCCGTTCGTAGTTCACGAACCGGCGGCAGCCCTGTTCTCTCCCTTTGCTCGTTCAACTCGCTGACCAAGCAATTCAATGTCTTCTTTACTGAAAGCCTGCCGTACCTTCTTGAACATCTCGCCTTCTTCCTCTTCGACGTGATGCTCAACGTTCTCCTTCAACACCGTAAATTTCGCGGTCCACTCTTCGGTGTTTTTAGGTTCGACTTCCAACTCGCTGAGCAACTGTTTTACCAGCCGATGCTCTTCATAACCTTCGAGTGCTATATCGCGCGTCTCTTCAACCTCCTCCAAAGCGGGATAGAAGATCTGTTCTTCTATCATGGCATGAAGGTCCAATTCCGCTTTGAGCCGGGCAAAGGTTTCCTCTCTTCCCTTCTCCGCCCGTTCGGTAGTCTGTTCGATCTTTTCGAGCATTCCCGCCACTCTTTCGTGATCGGCCTTAAGCAGAGCAAAAACATCCATTGTTCGATCCTCCTAATTTACTGAGCACACAAATCCAGGGTTTGGGCGGGCTATTTGTAGCAACTTCCGAACCATCCGCAGATTACACAGATTCCGTGTAATCTGCGGGTTATCTTCCAGGGCGTGTGTTCCGATCTATGACATGATTCCTACGCACCGAACGTAAGAACAACACGGAAGCGGACTTTTCCACTATGCATCTGTTCGTAGCCCTCGGCCACGCGATCGAGCGGATATTTTTCGATCAGCGGATGCACTCCACTCAACGCACTGAATTCCAGTGTGTCCTGTGAATCTCTCGCAGTCCCTGAATACCAACCAGCGACTGAGCTCCGCCGCGAGATCAAAGAGAACATACTGATCGTCAGTGGCTCAGCCGGCGCCGCGGGCACCAGCAGTTTGCCGCTCGGTGCTAATCCGTCAACTAGTGCGGATATCGCCTGCGCGTTTGGAGCAGTCGCGAGAATCACCCTCGCACCTCCGAGTTTCTGCAACTCCACGACGACGTCCGTAGCGGTCGCATCGATGTAATGATGCGCACCGAGCTTTCGCGAGAGCGACTCTTTGTCGTTGCCACGATTGATCGCGACCGTTTGAAATCCCATCTGCCGCGCGTACTGAACTCCGAGATGTCCGAGCCCACCGATACCGTGCACGGCGACCACATCCCCGGCACGCGCGCCCGAATTTCGTAGCGCGTTGAAGACTGTCACGCCTGCGCACATGAAAGGACCAGCTTCCTCTGCCGGCAGTTCATCCGGAATGGCCGCGAGCGCGGAGGCGGGTGCAATCATGTACTCGGCATATCCACCGTCGAAATCGATCCCGGTGACCTTTCGATTGAGGCACATGGCGAAGTCGCCGCGCCGGCATTGTTCGCACACGAAACAGTGTCCACCATGCCAGCCGACGCCGACGCGTTGGCCTTTCTGCCAGGCAGTAACGTTGTCGCCGAGTGCATCGATGCGTCCTGCGATTTCATGGCCCGGCACACGCGGAAACTGAAGCCCGGGCCAGACACCATCTTTAACGAGGGCATCGCTATGGCAAATACCACATGCCTCAATTTTCACGCGCACTTGTCCAACGCCCGGCTCAGGGATGTCGCGTTCTACCAACTCCCAGTCACCACCCGCCCGGCTTATTTGTGCTGCCTTCATTTTTGTACTCATGTTACTCATGACAAGGACATTAACTCAGAGCGATGAGCCGCGCCCACCCCCAAAAGTGGTAGCCATTTCAAAAAGATTTTAAGCAGGTCAGTAATATCCTCGCGATTTCAACTTCCCATTTCGATATTGCAAATGATGCGTGAGTTCCGCTTCCGGGGCAAAGCGCACATTACGTTTTGACGGCACCTATACTGGCGGCGTGTTCACCGACAAATGGAAGGTCACACTACCGTGACAACTGTAGGGGCGGCCACGGAGGGCCGCCCCTACAATTATCAACTCTTGAAGCCGCGTTCCATCGCGAAGACGATTGCCTGCGCGCGCGTCCAGACGCCGAGTTTGTCGAAAAGATTTGAGACGTGATTGCGGACTGTCTTTTCACTGATGGATAGGCGTTCCGCGATCTGCGCGTTACCGAGACCCTCAGTGATCAGCGTCAGCACCTCTCGCTCGCGCGGTGAAAGCGAGGCGAACGCCGGATCCTCACCACTTACCGGCACACTGAGTCCCGTGAACTCCAGTACCACCTCGCGAAAACGATCCCACGCCGGTTCGTTCTCCAAAAGGATGTGGTTTTTCGAATCCAGCTCAACGAACTGGGCGCCCGGTATGCCGGCAGCGAGAATTTGTCCTTCGACAATCGGCGCAACCACATCGCCGCGCGCGTGCAGCACAAGCGTCGGCGTCCGCACCTCACCGAGCAGCGAAACGACGTCGAGCGTCGCGCGCGACTCAAGCAATCGTGCAGCGGTTTCCGCCGTCAGAGTCTTACGGCAGAGATCATTGAACCAACCGAGTTGTTCATCGGTACCTCCAGGGATAAACCTTGAAGTGAAGACCTGGCGAAAGGTCGGATTGTCGCTGCCCCATTCCAGGCGAACGAGAGCGATCATCGCCCGGTAGAAGCTCTCCCGGTCGGGATCGCCGCGCCGAGATGCGCCGCGTGCATAGGCGCCGTAGAGTATGAGGTGTGAGACGCGCTCGGGATGCTTCACGGCGTAAGCCACGCAGATCGGCCCTCCCTGAGAAATGCCCAGCAACGCGAACGGCCCCTGCGGGTTGGCCGCCTCGACGACAGCCTCCAAATCCTCGACCCAGCGATTGAGCGAAAGATCACCGACGTTCAGGTCGGTCATTCCGCAGCCGCGTTCGTCGAAACGCACGAAGCGGAAGTGATCGCTGAAAAAACGAATCCAGTGCCGCCACACCGGGCTCTCCCATTCGTATTCGAGGTGACTCAACCAGTTCGCGGCCTTGACTAAAACCGGGCCCGCGCCAGCCTCAGCCCAAGCGAGTCGCACTCCATCAGTGGTGGGTACATACCGGATTCGCTGGGTGGTCTTTTTCATTTACGCCAACACGCGCGGAAATCTTTGCCCAACAGGACTAATGTCCCAGCTGTGCCCGCGGAGTATACGCAAACCGGGACGAATCTCCCATAGTCAGATCGCGAACGTAGCCTCATCATGCGATGCAAGAAAGAGGAATGCTTGGGATGATTTCGCAAAAACAAATGATCACGTTCGGCGACATCGAACTCTACGAGTTCTGGAAAGTCTGCAAGGAGAGCCTTGACGCCATCGCCGATTACCACGCTGACCTTTCCAGTCGCGGCGTGCTGTTACACGTTACGCCGTCAGATATCCGCGCTCTGTTAGCCAAAGAGATCTCTCAACAACGCGAATCGGGTGAATTGCTGCTCGCAAACTGGCGCGATCGGGTCGTACCTAAATTGACGGCTCTCGTTGGCTTGCGTCAACTCGTTTCGAAGAACATCAGCCTGCTGGACCGCCTGCATAACCTCGTGCGCGAACACCCTGACTTCGAAGTTCTTCATGAACCGGTCCTTTATCTTTACTGCTTCCGCTACCTGCCGAATGGCCTTGCAGCGCAACGAGAGGACCCCGAAGTTCAAACTCTTCTTGATCGCCTCAACCAGGGAATCGCGGCGGCTGTCCAGCGCCAGGGATCCAGACTGGTGACGACGACTTACCTTAACGGTCACATCGCGATCCGGATGTCGATCTGTTCACACAGGATAGTTGAGGAGGACGTCGACACGACTTTCGAGGCTATCGCCAGATGGGGGCGACTGCTGACTAAGGCTCATTTTGTCAGTTACGACCAATCAGAAATGGAGACACTGCTATGTTCAAGCGAATTATGTTCTTCGTCTATGGAGGTCTGAGCTATCTGATCTTCCTCGGAACGTTTCTTTACGCCATTGGTTTCATCGGCAACTTCGGCGTGCCGCGAACGCTCGACGGTGCGTTGAGCGGTTCTTTGCCCGTTGCGTTCGCGATCGACGCCGGACTGCTGACGCTCTTCGCAATACAGCACAGTGTCATGGCCCGCAAGTGGTTCAAGGATTGGTGGACGCGGATCGTGCCGAAGCCGATCGAGCGGTCGACTTATGTCCTCTTCTCGAGCTTCGCGCTCCTCCTTTTGTTCTGGCAGTGGCGGCCGCTTGGTGGTGTAGCGTGGTCCATCGAAGACCCGGTCGGGCGATTCGTGCTGTATGGATTATTCGCCTTCGGCTGGGGCCTGGTCCTGGTCTCCACATTCCTGATCAATCACTTCGATCTCTTCGGTCTGCGCCAGGTCTGGCTGTACCTGCAGGGCCGGCCCTACACGACGCTGACATTCGGAACTCCCGGACCCTACCGCCTGGTGCGACATCCGCTTTATGCCGGCTGGCTCTTCGCATTCTGGATGACACCAACCATGACACTCGCGCACCTCCTTTTCTCGATCGCCACGACCGCCTACATCCTGGTAGCGATCCAACTCGAAGAGCGCGACCTCGTACGCGAGCACGGCGACTCGTACCAGGCTTACCGCCGATCAGTGCCAATGCTCATTCCCTTCAAACGCGGCCAACGCGATTCGAAATCGGTGGAAAGTATTTCAGCGAGAGCCCAGTGAAGCGCGGCTAATTTTCTCGCAAGGGCAAAGGCGCAAAGAAACGCCCGCGGAAACGCGGCAGCGCTTTGCGTCTTTGCGCCTTTGCGCGAGAAATATTCTTCCCGGCTAAACTACTTGACGGAACTCTAGCCACGTCGTACTCTTTTGCAGTGAACTTTGCGAGGCAAAGAACTTTTGACTGACGCAACCATCATCGGCGCGGGACTTGCAGGTCTCCAATGCGCTCGCCTGCTCGCCCGGAAAGGCTTGCGCGTCCTGCTGGTCGACCGTAAGAACGCACTCGATCAAAAGATCCACACTACCGGAATCTTTGTGCGCCGCACGCTCCTCGATTTCGACATCCCTGCCGACTGTTTGGGACCACCCATCAAACACGTCACGCTCTATTCACCCGCTCAGCGCTCACTGGAATTTGTCAGCGAACACGATGAGTTTTCCATTGGACGCATGGGCCAACTCTACCAGCGTTACTTACAGCAGTGCCTGCTCGCCGGCGTACAGTGGCTTCCCGAAACGAGTTACCTCGGACATTCTTCAACGAACGGCAAACTGACCATCCGCCTTAGCACCGGAGACGTCACCACTCGCTACCTGATCGGCGCTGACGGCGCGCGCTCCCGCGTCGCTCGCGATTTGAAACTCGA
>JAICGZ010000326.1 GCA_025922875.1 Pyrinomonadaceae bacterium | reverse complement strand
TAAAGGTCAGGCCGTTCGCAACCGTCTGTGCCGGTCTTTGCTGAAACTCGAATGCAAAGGCGTATTCACCGGCCTCATTCGCAACAAAAAAGTCCTGCCATCGATTCGCTGCGACCAGGGCGCGACGGGTCTGTTGCAGCACGTCGCCGAACGTTTGGGCCTCGGCGAATCGAATAACTACTGGCATTCGCTTGGCAAAAGGACCGAATGCTCCGCTTAACGCCTCGTCGTTTCTGCCTTCATGAAGATGGCTGCAGACTATCTCGAGGTGACCGGTCAGTCGTGAGAGCAAGGTTTGCCAACAGGCCAGCAGGATGTCGTGCTTCGCGCGTGCGCGCGCCGCAGTCTCTTCAGCGATACCAAAACTAAAAACTTCCGGCACGAATTGCGCGTCCGCAACAGGTTTGCTCTCCAGCGGGAGCGTGGGTTGCGGCAGCGATGCCTGCTGCGCCCAAAAGTCTTTCCCAGCTTGAGCTTCGTCTTCATTAAGCAGTTCACTCAGCCATTCCGAGAACTCGACATACTGTGTGACTTCAACCTCACGATCTTCACGTCGCAGAGATGCTTCATAGGTCTCAGCCAGATCGTTGAGGAGATTCTGAAGTGTCCGTGCGTCAGCACAGAGTGAAGGAAAACTAACGATGAGAATATTCCGTTCGCTGGAAACAGTGAGCAGGGTCGCTCGCAGAAGTGACTGCTGGTCCGGATCGATCGGGTGAGCTCTTTCCGCTCTGAAGAACTCGTCGATTCGCGACTCGACGTCAGTTGAGTCTTCGATGTTGATCGCCTGCCAGAACGGGTCTGCCCATTCGCTAATGATCTGAATGGGGAACTTGAATTCCGGCCGGCGTTGAAAACTCGTACGGCAGATCTCGTGTCGTTGGACCACACGCCTGAGCGCGTTGCGGAGAGTCGTTACATCGAGCACGCCTTCGATCGAGATAGCGCAAAGGGCGCGAAAAACGATGCTGGACGTCTCCTGTTGGACGCGCCAAAGCCGCTCCTGCTGTGACGACAGTCGATAGCCCTGGAGGATATCCTGCCCGGTCATTAGTTCTTGCATGGTTTTGTGATTGTTAGAAGTCTGAACGAGTGTGGGCTTCGCCCATTGCTACCAAAACTTTTCGTGGGCCAACAAAGGGGCTGCGCCCGTGCGCGACCAACATGTTGTCGAGCATCATTATGTCGCCATGTTGCCAGGGGAAGGCGATGGTCTCCTGCCGGTAGGCTTCGTTAATCTCGGCAATGATCGAGTCTTCGATCCGAGTTCCATCTCCGTAATATGTGTTGTAGGCAAGATTCTCTTCACCAAACAAAGCCATCATTGCTTCACGCAGTTGTGGTTCCAGGCTGGAAACGTGCCAGAAGGCAATGTGGTTGAACCAAACACTCTCGCCGGTCACAGGATGCCTCGTAATCGCCGGGCGCCTTTGACGCGTCTGCAATCCATCGCCTGGCTTCCATTGCCAGTCGATTCTGGCTGCCTTGCAATACGCCTCCAGGTCCGACTTGCTTTCGAGATGGAAACTCGTTTGCCACGGCAAGCTCAACCCTTCACCAAAGTTGCGCACCAGCAGCCAACCCTTTTCAGCAAAGCGCTCTTTAATCTTTGGATCAAGACGCCGCAGGACATTACGCACATCAGCAATCGGCGTCTCGCCCTTTTCCTGCGCCGGCTGCAGGCAGTAAAACCAGATCTTCATGGGCCAGGTCATCACGTAAGTCAATTCGTTATGCAACGCGATCGACTGGTCGGGCGGATATTCCGTCGAGGTGTAGACCTTTCCACCTAACTCTGTACGCGGCGTGGCGCCTTCCATGTAATTCATCAGGGGAACAGACGTGGCAGCCACTACACTCTTGAAAGTCGCTTGATCCGGGACCTCGAATCCTCTGAAAAGCAGCGCGCCATGCTTGAGCAAATCGGCGTGCACCGACTGCCAGTTGTTCGAGATCCAACCGCCGAGGTCAAGGATGTCGATCTGCGGTTCTATGACAATGGGAATCGCCTCGCCGGATGAGAGGGGGCCCTTCTTTACCAACTCGCGTTGTCCTAAGCTGACAGCTTTCGGCTGGGTCTTCTTAAACTTTCTGAAGCTGGAGACGGTCTCTGTTTGCTCCATTCGTTGGTCCCTCCTTGCCATTTCCGCGAAGTCTTCAAACTCACTCAGACGCGCATCGGGCCGTGCCACAATGTCATCGAGCAATGAAGTAAAACGGTGCGAGAGTCGCTCGACAGCAACGCTATCGAACAGGTCCGTCGCGTACTCAACAGAAGCCGATAGTCCTTGTTCCGTTTCGACAAATGTGAGTAGCAGGTCAAACTTGGCCGTCTGAGTTCCCTGCTCGAGATTCAACTGCTGAATTCTCAAGCCGGGCAGCGTGAGCGGCTCAATCGGCGAATTCTGAAGCACCAACTTGGCCTGGAAGAGCGGTGTGCGACTGACGCTACGATCAGGACTGAGCGTTTCTACCAGCTTGTCGAAAGGCACATCCTGGTGTTCGTAAGCCTCGAGCGTGACGTCTTGAACCCGCCGCACTAATTCGCGAAACGTCGGATTGTGTGAAAGGTTTGTTCTCAGAACCAATTGATTCACGAAGAACCCAATCAGCTTTTCCGTCTCTACGGGAAACCGGTTCGCGACGTCAGTGCCGATAACTATGTCTTCCTGTTTCGAGTGGCGGTGAAGCAGGATTTGAAACGCGGCCAGAAGCGTCATGAAGAGAGTGACGCCTTCACTGCGACTCAATGCCTTGAGGTCATCGGTTAGATTCTGGTCCAGCAGGAAGTAACTGACACCACCGCGGTAGCTCGGATCCTCCGATTGAACTTTGCTCGCCGGCAACTTCAGCAAGGGCAGGCTCGCTAACTGACGCTTCCAATAATCGAGTTGCCGCGTTACCGCCTCGGTTTGTAACCATTGACGTTGCCACACTGCGAAATCGGCGTATTGGATTGTCAGTTCCGGAAGCGGGGAATCTACACCGGTCGTAAACGCCCTATAAAGCACTGCTACTTCTTCGGCCAATACCCCCATGGACCAACCGTCAGCGATGATGTGATGCACGGTCAGGCTCAACCAATGTTCCTGATCGCCCAGTTGAATCAGGCAAGCGCGCAGTAGTGGTCCATCGGCGAGATCGAAGGGGCGCCTGGCCTCTTCAGCAGTGAGCCGTTGCACTTCGATCTCGCGCTGGGCTGAGGGATGGCCGCGCGCGTCCAACACCTTCAGCTTCAAACTGAGTTCACTGGCGATGACCTGAACAGGTTGTTCATCTGAAAGTCTGAAGTTGGTGCGCAGCACTTCGTGTCGCCGAACGATCTCATTGAGCGTTCTTTCGAGCACCTCGATCTCGAGTGGGCCGCTGAGACGCAACAGAGTGTGAATATTGTAGAGAGGACTACCCGGCTCCAGTTGATCCAGGAACCAAAGACGCTGTTGAGCAAACGAGAGCGGCAGCGCGCCTTTGCGATCGGCAGGTTGAAGCGGCAGCGACTGCCGCGACTTCTCTGACGGCCGCGACGCTTCTATGCATTCGGCAATTCCCCGAACGGTCGGCGTCTCAAACATGCGACGCAACGGTAATTGAGTCTGAAACTCCTGCTTCACGCGCGCCTGAAATTGAATGGCTAGCAACGAGTGTCCACCGAGGTCGAAGAAGTTGTCGTCTATGCCACAGCCTTCCATCTTGAGAACGTCACACCAGATCTCGATGAGTCGCTTTTCGAGACGCGTGCGCGGCGCGACGAAACTCGAAGCAAACATTGTGTCTGATTGCTCAGGCGGCGGAAGCGCGCGCCTGTCTACCTTCATGTTCGGCGTGAGCGGCAGCGCATCCATGGTCACGAATGCGGACGGAACCAT
This sequence comes from Pyrinomonadaceae bacterium, assembly GCA_025922875.1. Lineage (GTDB taxonomy): Bacteria > Acidobacteriota > Blastocatellia > Pyrinomonadales > Pyrinomonadaceae > PSRF01. The sequence goes on along the minus strand of JAICGZ010000326.1, from coordinate 3,330 downwards.
ATAGTCAGGGAGTTTCTGTTTGAGAAACTCGCGTAACTCTTGCAGCGCAACCCCTGTGCCCGCTTCGGGAACGATGTAAGCGACCAGACGCTTTTCACCAGGTCGATCTTCCCTCGCGATGACTACCACTTCGCGGACTGCCGGCAGGCTGCGCAATGAAGCTTCTATCTCGCCCAGCTCGACACGAAAGCCACGAATCTTCACTTGCAGGTCAGCGCGTCCCAGTGACTCGACATTTCCATCCGGCAGGTAACGGCCCAGGTCGCCCGTCCGGTAAAGCCGATCGCCCGGCCGGTTAGTAAATGGATTCGCGAGAAACTTTTCCGCCGTCAGCGTTGCGTCTCCGCGATATCCGCGCGCAACGTGCGGGCTGCGCATGTATATCTCGCCGATTTCGCCTACGCCGGCTAACTGGCGCGCGCCGTTCAGCACGAGCAACTGAGCGTCCTCGATGCCTTTGCCGAGTGGAAGAATCTCTTTCACTTGTTCCGAGACGATCGTGTTGTCCATGTGAGCCGCAATCGACTCATCAGACACGACGAAGTAACTCACAGCGCGTTGCGTTTCGGTCGAGCCGTAATAATTGACGCACGTCATTGCCGGTGCGAGCTTTTTAAGCCTCGCCACATCACGCTTGGTCAGTACGTCTCCGACAAGAAACGTGTAACGAACCGATGGCAGCGTGCATGATTCGGCGCCGGAGTCTGTCTCCGCGAGGAGTTGGCCCATCGCGGGTGTCAGGTTGGCGATCGTGATCTGTTGCTCCTTCATCCATTCGGCCAGGCGCCCTCGCGTTTCGATCACCTCCTGCTCCGGAATGCAGATACACGCACCGAGCATCAGCGGCGTAAAGACGTCTCTGTGCAAAGGATCGTGAGACAACCCGGAGAGCATGCTGTAGCGATCGTTCTCGTCGAGCCCGAAGGTGCGTTGCCTCCAGGGAAGGAAGTGAGTCAGTGGTCCATGCAAGCCTTCAACTGCTTTAGGCGTTCCCGTAGAACCCGAAGTAAAAGAGAGATACGCGAGATCGTTTGGTCCAATCGTCACGCCCGGTGCGGTCGTTGGATATTCTGCCAGTTGGTCCGGATCCTGATAGCGCGGCTCAAGCGTGAGTTTCGATCGACAACTTGCCGTCGACACAAACTCTGCCAGTGATTCGTCGAGTGGACCCGCAGCATCCAGATGAATCCATCCATTGGGCTCCGCGAGTTTTAGATATTCGATCAGGCGCGATATCGGATACGCCGGATCTAACATTAGAAACGCCGCACCTGCTTTCAACACTCCAAGCCAGGCCCACACCAGCGAAGAGCTGCGATGAGCGTAAATTGCCACTACATCTCCGCGCTCTATGCCCTGCGCGCGTAAACAGTTAGCTAGTTGATTGCTCCGTTCATCCAGCTCCCTGAAGGTCCACGATTCAAATCTGTCAAGCAGCGCTATGCGCTCGGGTACGCGCGCCGCCCGCTGCGAGAACAAATCATGTACAGCGCCTTCCCAATCATCGCGCAGCACTTGTGTCGGGTTGGGCAGGACCTTCTCGGCGGCCGGAGTGACAAGAGAAAAGCGATCGATTGTCTGTTCGGGATGCGCTGCCGCTTGCGACAACAAGTGCGCCAACTGGCGCAGCATCTCGTTGATGCGTTCCGGCACGTAAAGATCGGAGTTATAGACTGCTTGAAATTCCAACTGTTGATTCAGCTCGCGTACGTAGAGAGTCAAATCAAACTTCGCGCCCACTTCCGGCGGCGTAAGAAACTCAACCTTCAATCCAGGTAACTGAACGTCTTGCGACGGCAGATTGAGCATGTTGAAGAAGATCTGAAAGAGCGGTGTGCGGCTCAAATCGCGCTCCGGGTTTAACTCCTCCAGCAACTTCTCAAACGGAACATCCTGGTTGGTATAAGCGTCGACAGTAGTTTCACGCACTCGTTCCAGGAGTTCGCGAAAAGTCAGGTTTCCGGAAAGATCTGTTCGCAGCACCAACGTGTTCAGGAAGAACCCGATCACGTCTTTGGTTTCGGCGCGATTGCGCCCGGCGATCGGAGAACCAACGACGATGTCATCCTGTCCGGTGTAACGATGGAGCAACACCTTGAAAGCAGCGAGCAGGACCATGAAAAGCGTCACGCGTTCACGGCGACTGAGAAGGCGGATGCTTTCCGAAACTGATTCACTGAGTAAGAGCGATTCGCTCGCGCCACGAAATGTGCGAATTGGCGGACGTGGACGATCCGCAGGGAGTTCAATTGCAGCAGCAGCGGCTAGTTTTTGCCGCCAGTAGTTCAACTGCGTCGCGAGCACGTCACCCTGTAGCCACTCTCTTTGCCAGGCGGAGAAATCGGCATACTGGATAGCCGGTTCAGGCAGTGTCACGGGCTTGAACGTGACGAAAGATTCATAGAGCGAGGCTACCTCGCTGATGAGCACGGAGATGGACCAGCCGTCTGAGATGATGTGATGCATCGTGAGCAGCAACACATGGTCGCGCTCATCCAGTTGGATCAGCACGGCGCGCAGCAATGGACCATGCGCCAGGTCAAAAGGCCGCTGCGCTTCGACCGCCATCAAAACTTCCAGTTCCGCCTCACGATCCGCTTCGGGCACGGCCCGCAGGTTCATCACCGGCAACGGTAAATCCAAACTTCTCGAGACAACCTGGACTGGTTCTCCGTCGGGCGCGGTGAATGTCGTCCGCAGGGATTCGTGGCGCTGCACCACCTCGTTGAGGCTTTCTGCCAGCGCTGTCACATCGAGCGGACCTCGCAGACGGACTGCCACGGCGATGTTGTATGTGGGATCGCCAGGTTGTAACTGGTCCAAGACCCACAATCGCTGCTGCGCAAAAGATGTCGGAAAGACGAAAACGTCTTCCTCAAGCGCAATTACACTCGGGTTATACATCTGCACGTTGTCCCTACGTGATGTCTAGTTGAGCTGTGTCTCTCAGCCAAATGAACCTTCCACCAACTCACGTTGGTGGGATTCGTATCGTTTTTGCAGGCGAGGAGATAGGTTGAAATGAACGATCCACTCACTCACGTGAGTGGTTTTCGTGCAAGCCCGTAAAGCCCTTTTCATGCAAGCTCGTAACGCTTTTTCGTGCAAGCCCGTAAAGCCTTTTCGTGAAGCTCATAAAGCCTTTTCGTCAAGCCCGTAAAGCTTTTTCGTGACGCTCATAAAGCCTTTTCGTGAAGCTCATAAAGCCTTTTCGTCAAGCTCATAAAGCTTTTTTCGTGCAAGCCCGTAAAGCCTTTTCGTCCAAGCTCGTAACGCCTTTTCGTCCAAGCTCGTAACGCCTTTTCGTGAAAGCTCGTAACGCCTTTTCGT
>JAICGZ010000325.1 GCA_025922875.1 Pyrinomonadaceae bacterium | reverse complement strand
GCGAGGGCGTGTTTACGCAGGCTATCGCCCTTTGTGTACTCACACAACAACTCCCAGGCTGCGGCTCGATCGGGCATGAGGGAGTTTTGTAGCACGGGTGAAGCCACAATAGCTAGCCACAAAAAGGCACAAAAAGCACAAATGATAAAGACTGAACGTCGCGAATGAGAATCAGCTTTTGTGCTTTTTGTGCCTTTTTGTGGCTAATGTTACTTTGCGTTTGTGGCGAGGTAACCGGGGCGAGCGCGGATCACAACGTTCTTTCGCGCCGCCGTGACCTTGATCTTGCGGTAACGTTCGTCGCGCTCTTTGTTGATTGGATAATACCCAAGCATGTATTGCGTGCGGAGCTCCGCGGCAATCTGCGAGAACGCCTCAGGCAACGAGCCTAACGTGTCGGCGCGTAAAAGCCGGCCGCCGGATTTTTCCGCGAGCGCTTTGAGATAACTGTCAGCCGTGGCATAAGCCATATCTAACATCGCCGTGATGTCGTCGTCAGGTCCCCTGCGCACGGTAGGAGATGTCGATCCCGGTATGGAATCCGGTCGTGTTGTGCCTGGCACGCGTGGCATTCGCATGCGATCGTCGGGATCCGGAGCCCGGTCGCCTGGACCACCCGTAGGCGCCGGTCCCTGGTTCGGATCAGGATACCTGTCGCGCTCTTCGCGACGCCGGCGCATGATGTCTTCCGGCAACGGCAATCCAAATGGACCGGTCCTGCGCTGAGTTCCTGATGTCGGCACTGGCTCGTCGCTGGGAAATGTCGGCGCTGTCGTGCCGCTCGGAGCAGGCTGTCGAATGACGCCGATTGTTGGTAACTGCGGCGAGCCTCCCGAAGCTTGTTCGCGTGCCAATCGCTCAGTTGTCGCGCGCGTGTCGTAACGAATGGGATAGACGATCACTCCTTCTTCATCGAGAAATCGCACGTTCCCCTCGAACGTCGCACTATCGCTGTGCCAATCCATGCCGTCGGTAAAAATCACGATTGCTTTGCGCCCGCGAATTTTTCGGACGGATTTCAATGCCAGATCCATCGCGTCGTAGACCTTCGTTCCCTCGCCCGGTCTCACTCCGTTAATCGCCGTCCGCAAGACTTCGCGATCGCTGGTGAACTCGTTCAGATCCCTGATCGTGTCGTCAAACGAGATCACTTTCACACGATCCGCCGGCTGCAACTGCTGGACAAACATGTAAGCCGCATTCTGGATTTGCCTTAGCTTGTCCTTAGTGCTCGAGCTCGTATCGAGCATCAGCACGACGTGAAAAGGGGCAGCGACCTTGCCAAAGAAAGCAATCTGCTGCGGGACACCATCTTCCGTGATCGTGAACTCTTCCTTGCGCAGATCGGCTACGTAGAGGCCGCCGATGTCCGTTGCAATTACGGGAACAGTTACGAGATCGGTATCGATCTTGAGAGTCTCGATATCCTGAGGCTCGGCGGGCGGTTTCGGATCCTGACTGGCAGGCCTGGTTTGAGCCACGCATAAGGACAGTCCGATTCCGACCAACACTACGATTGAAAGAAAGAGGCGGGATGCAGGCGAAAACATTTTGATTTCTCCTCAGGCGAGTCGGCGAACTTACGATGTCCGTCATTAGAATAACGTTGTGCAGGTTTCCCGCAAAGGCGCAAAGGTGCAAAGTGGTTGTAGACACCCGTTGCTTCTTTGCGCCTTTGCGGGAGATAATCCCTGCCGTAGTCATTTCCCAATGAGATCGCTACTTCTGGCAGTTCTGGCGGCATACCTGATCGCCGCAATTCATTCCATCCTGGCGTTCGTCAACAAGCGACGCTCTCTGCAGCGCGTCGCGCAGTGGTCGACGGCAGTCGGATTTGCTTTGCATACGTGCGCCTTGATCGCCGATTGGGTAATCGACGGCCATTACCCTCTTTTCGGGTTAAGAGAAACGCTCTCGTTCCTGGCCTGGGCGCTCGTGGCTCTTTACTCGCTCGTGCTCTATCGATATCGCGCACAAGCGCTCGGCGCGTTCACGATGCCCCTGATCTCGGTGCTGACATTCATCGCTTTGATCATCGGCTCAGACTCGGGCACTGCCCCGGCTGCTTTTTCAGCAACCTGGTTGTTCCCAATACACACAACCCTTTTGATTTTTGCTTATGCAGCGTTTTTCATTGTCTTTATAGCCAGCGTGATGTACTTACTCCAGGAACGTGAACTCAAACTCAAGACGTTCAGCGCGATCTTTCATCGTCTGCCGTCACTGACAACCGTTAACGAACTGGCTACAACCGCGGGCGCAGTGGGCCTGACTCTGCTGACGCTTGGTATCGTCACCGGTATGTTTTGGTCGTCCACCCGCTCCGGTCGAATTTGGCATAACGATCCAAAGGAAATCTTTGCGCTGCTCACGTGGCTGCTCTACTTTGTTCTGACCATCTATCGGTCAACGGCAAATTGGCGCGGGCGCAGAGCGGCGTGGCTGGGCGTGGTCGGATTCGCATTGGTGCTTTGTACATTTTTCGGCGCCCGGCTTCTCCCGGGCTATCACGTTTTTGGGTAAACAGATGTCCATTCTTCTCATCGGAGTAAATCACAAAACAGCTCCGGTAGAGATCCGCGAACGACTCGCTTTCAACGACGAAGCGTGCGCCAATGGTTTGCGCCACCTCGTCGACGGCGATGTTGTGCGTGAAGGACTGATCGTCTCAACCTGCAATCGCGTTGAAATTCTCAGCGCGATGGCGAACGATCAAGTCGAGTTTGGAGTAGGACGGCTAACACAATTCCTCGACACCTCAGGCCGCCTGCCCGCCGGTTTTCTCGACCAGCATCTCTACCGCCACACAAACGAAGACGCAGTGCGCCATTTGTTCCGCGTGGCCTCTTCGCTCGACTCAATGGTGGTCGGTGAGCCACAAGTGCTGGGCCAGGTGCGCCATGCGTATTCATTGGCGGTAGAAGCCGGCACCGCGGGTCGCGTTCTCAATCGTTTGGTCCATCATACGTTTCGTGTAGCCAAGCGAGTAAGAAACGAAACCGGCATCGCCGCGAATGCAGTATCCATTAGCTACATGGCAGTCGAACTCGGAAAGAAGATCTTCGACTCGCTCAAAGGCTGCTCGGTGATGTTGATTGGCGCAGGTGAAATGGCGGAACTCTCGGCGCGACACCTCGTGAACGCCGGAGTTTCACGCGTCATCATTGCAAATCGAACTGAAGAAACCGCACGAAAGATCGCTGATGAGTTTGGCGCCATGATCGTCTCGCTGGAACACCTCGATCGGTTTCTCGCTGAAGCCGACATGGTTATCTGTTCCACCGGCGCGCCCACTTTCGTGCTAACTGAAGAACAGACGCGCAAAGCGCTCGAGCGGCGTCGCAACCGTCCGACCTGCATGATCGACATCAGCGTGCCGCGGAACATCGACCCTGCAGTTGGGAACGTTCCGAACGTCTTCCTGTTCGATATCGACGATCTCGAGTCTGTTATCTCGTCGAATATTCGCGAGCGCGAACGCGAAGCTGAAAGGGCGGAACTGATCGTGCAGTCGGAGGTGATGCAGTTTCAGCAAACGCTTCGGTTGATGGACGCTGGTCCAACGATTGGCGCGCTCCGAGAGAAGCTCCAGGACGTTGCTCGCGCTGAGCTGGCGCGCCAGCGCAAAAAACTCGGCCCACTGACAAAAGACCAGGAAGCTGCGGTTGAATCGTTACTGGTGTCGACCGTCAACAAAATCTCACATCCAATCCTGAACCAGATGCGTCGCTTTTACGAGACGGGGGAGCCTGACGCTACGCAGGCTGAGCAAGATCCTTTTGGTCTCGAGGAGTGAGCCGCATGTCCCGCCCTCTGATTATCGGTTCGCGTGGTTCCAAACTCGCGTTATGGCAGGCTGAACAAGCGCGGGAGCGGCTGGGGGCTCTTAACTCTCAAATCGATATTCGCATCGAGATAATCAAGACGACCGGCGATGTGAAGAGTGATCCTTTGTCAGTCATCGGCGGCAAGGGTGTGTTTACGAAAGAACTGGAAGACGCGCTGCTGGATGGACGCATCGATCTCGCGGTGCACTCGCTGAAAGATTTGCCGACGATACTTCCGAATGATTTATTCATTAGCGCCATCTGCGAACGTGAAGACGCGCGTGATGCGTTGGTGCTGCGGTCGGATCTGCGCGTCGAAGACAGTTCGCTCGTGAATTTGCCGGATGGCGCCGTGGTGGGAACATCGAGCCAGCGGCGATTGGCGCAGCTCAAGGCTTTGCGCGGCGGCGTGATCGTTAAAGATCTTCGTGGCAACGTTGATACGCGAATCCGAAAGCTTGATGAAGGCCAGTACGATGCTGTGATTCTGGCGTCCGCGGGTTTGGTGCGGCTGGGGTTGCAAGATCGAATCAGCGCAAGAATCGCAGTCAGTGAGATGTTGCCCGCGGTTGGCCAGGGCGCTATCGCGATTGAGACGCGGAGTGATAATGAGTTTGCAGTTGAGACGACGTCAAAACTCGATCACAGGGAAACGCGGCTTGCATGTTTGGCGGAGCGAGCCTTCCTGCGAGGTTTGGGTGGTGGCTGTCAGCTCCCCATCGCCGCACATGCCACGATCGATCAGGATCTCATTAATCTTGACGGCCTCGTCGCCAAACCGGATGGCTCTGAAATCTGGCGCGATCGTTTGTCTGGGCCGGTCAACGAGGTCGAACAGATCGGTTCGGCATTGGCCGCCAAGTTAATTGAACGCGGTGCAAGCACATTGTAGGGGCGGCCCTCCGTGGCCGCCCCTCGGTGGTGCCACCCCGCAGGGGCGGCCTCGGTGGGCCGCCCCTACAAATGAGCGTCCAACCATTACAAGGAATCACGGTTGTAATCACGCGCGCGGCTTCACAGGCGGCGGAGTTGAGTACGCTGCTCGAGAGCTACGGCGCGAAGGTAATTGTTTGTCCTACGATCGAGATTCGAGAGCCTGAGAGCTTTGAGCTCCTGGATGAAGCGCTCGACCATTTGTACGGTTACGATTGGCTTATTTTCACCAGCACCAATGGCGTTGACTTCTTCCTGCGACGCCTGACAAATCGCGGCTTAACTGTTGCCGATCTCGACGAGATCAAGGTCTGCGCTATTGGACAGCGGACCGCTGAGAAACTACACGACGCACAAGTTCACGTTGACGTTGTTCCTTCTCAATCAACCGGTGAGGGTGTGTTTGCATCGCTCACAGAGTTTGTCGGTGGCAAGGAACATCTTCACGGACTCAACGTCCTGCTTCCTCGCGCGGCAGTCGGACGCGACTACTTACCCAAGGCATTGGAAGACGCCGGAGCACGTGTGGACGTCGTGACGACCTATCAAACAGTGCTGCCTGAGAACTTCGATCGCGGACGACTAAGCGCAATGCTCGCAGGCAGTGGCGACTGCGTCGCGTTCACGAGTCCCTCGACAGTCAGGAACCTCGCCAAACTCTTCGACACACACGATCTCGGAAAGATTCTGGGAGGCGTTGTAATCGCGTGTATCGGCCCGATCACCGCCGCTGCCGCGTCCGAATACGGCCTGCGGGTGGACATTGAACCGGGGCAGCAAACGGTTCAGGATCTGGCCCGGGCCATCGCCGATTACTATTTACGGCAATAGGGCGCCGCACTCCAGGGAGGCGCCCTATTTAACTGTGCTAAACTGATTCGCGATGTCAATGCCCGGCGATCACACCATCGAGCTCGACGTAACCAGACGAGAAAACGAACTTCTCAAACGACAACTTCAGGATCGTGGCGTCTACGGCGAGCTAGTCGGAAACTCAGATTCAATTCGCACGGTCTACACGCTCATCGAACAAGTCGCGCCGTCCTCCGCGTCGGTCCTCATAACGGGTGAATCAGGTACAGGCAAAGAGCTCGTCGCACGCACCATTCACAACATGAGCCCGCGCCGTGACAAGCCGTTCGTGGCGATCAACTGTTCCGCGATTCCCGAATCGCTGATGGAATCGGAACTCTTCGGACACGAAAAGGGCGCGTTCACAGGCGCTGCGTCGCGACGCCAGGGATGTTTTGAACTCGCCGATACCGGCACCTTGTTGCTCGATGAAATCGGCGAAATGCCCGCGCTACTCCAGGCAAAACTCCTGCGCGTGATTGAAGAGCGAGCCGTACGCCGTCTCGGCAGTCGCAAAGAGATCAACGTCGACGTGCGCCTGCTTGCCGCAACCAACCGCCATCCGCAGCAAGCCGTCTCCGAAGGCAAGCTGCGCAGCGATCTGCTCTATCGTCTTAACGTGTTTGGAATTCATCTGCCGCCACTCGGTGAACGGAAGGAAGACCTGCCGCTGCTCGCGCAACACCTGGTCACTCAACTCGCTGAGAAGCACGGCCGGCCGGCGCGTTTTCTGAGTCCCGCAGCTCTCACTGCGCTTCAGTTTCACTCCTGGCCCGGCAACGTGCGCGAGCTCCGCAACGTGATCGAGCGCGCGGTGATCATCTGTTCAGGCGAACAGATCGAGCGCCACCACTTCGCTCCGTATCCGATCGAACAACGCGAGCGTTTGCGCAATGAAGATACGCTGACGTTGCCCGTCGGCACACCGCTCGAAGAAGTCGAGCGGCAGATGATCATGCGCACAATTCAAAAAACGAAGAACAACAAAACGCGCGCCGCCGAGTTGTTAGGCATCAGTCTCAAGACCCTCCACAACAAACTCAATCTCTATCGTGAGCGTGGCCTCCTGCATGACGACGAGTGACGCTTCGGTCCTCCTGTTCTTCATCGATGGACTGGGAATCGGACCACGAGGGCCATTCAATCCACTCGACGGTCTCGCTGATGCCGCGCCGTTGGCTGTCTTCCAGAACGAACCACCCGCATCGTTTTTGGATGGAATCGTTGTCGCTACTGACGCCAGTCTCGGGATTGAAGGACGCCCGCAAAGCGCTTCGGGTCAAACCACGATCCTGACTGGGGTAAACGCACCCGCACAGCTCGGCTTTCACAAGCAAGGCTTTCCCAACAAAGCTCTACTCGAGATCATTAACGCCCATTCTATTTTTCGACAGCTACGCGACGCCGGTGTCGAACCAGTCACATTCGCCAATGCTTACACCGATGGTTTCTTCACGGAACGTCCACGCTGGGTGTCAGCCACGACAGCCGCTGTCGAAGCGGCTGGAATGACGTTCAGAACTGTCGCCGATATAAGAAGCGAAACGGCTGTTTTCATGGATTTTACGAACCGCGTTCTGATTGAAAGAGGTGT
>JAICGZ010000324.1 GCA_025922875.1 Pyrinomonadaceae bacterium | reverse complement strand
GACGCAGCGCGCGTTTTCGAATGCGGTGATAACGCCCGGCAAGACCACCGTGGGCGATGTTCGTTGGTGGTTCCTGCAACAGGTGAACAAGCTCGGATTGGATGTTTGGTTCCAGCCTGATTTGCGCGTACAGCGACAGAGTCAGGAGACAGGAAAAACACAGCAGTTTCTCAGCGTCAGTGAAGAGTCAGTGGTCATTCAGCGAGGCGATGTGATTCACATTGATTGTGGTTTAAATTACATGGGGTTGAGTACGGATTGGCAGAAGATGGGATATGTGTTGCGGCCGGGAGAGAAGGATGTTCCTGAGGGGTTGAAGAAAGCTTTGGCGAATACCAACCGGCTTCAGGATTCACTGTTCACTCACATGAAAGCTGGCGCGAAGGGCATTGAGGTTTATGACGCGACGATGGCGGACATGAAGAACGCTGGAATTGAAGCGATGATCTATTCACACTCCGTGGGCAATCAGGGACATGCGCTCGGCGCCAGTATCGACTTTCGCCGCCCGGCAGCCGGCACTCCGTTGGAACCGACTTTGCGCGAAGGTTCTTACACTGCGATTGAACTGAACACGACTACTGCGGTTCCGGAGTGGGGCGGTCAGAAGGTAACGATAATGATGGAAGACGATGCGTATTTAACTAAGGAGGGGATGAAGTGGTTTCGCCCGCGACAGACGGCGTTTTACTTGATCCGGTGAAAATCACAGATCAGCGTTCAGAGTTCAGAAGTCCGAACCCTAAACTTGCGCCTCTGATGAGCCACCATTTGCGTGTCCTGCTACAACACCTCGATAAAGATCCACCAGCACGGGCAATACTGCCTGGGGCGTGAAGAGTTGTTCGTACTTCTTGCGCGCCGCAACTCCCATCTTTCCTCGCAAATCAGAATCGCGAGAGAGTCGAACCATCGCGGCAGCAAGTGCTTGGATATCATCCGGTGGTACCAATATCCCCACGTCATCCGTCACCAGATCCGGTACGCCTCCTACCGCGTTCGCGATGATTGGTTTCCCATGGGCCATCGCTTCAATGATCACGTTTGGTGTGCCCTCAGTGAGCGAGGGAAGTACGAAAACATCAAAGCTGGCCATGAACTCACTGCGTTCTTTGAGCGTTTTATAAACGCCGACGAGCTGGCATTTTTGTTCCAGCCCGAGACTGCGACTGCGGTTAATGAACTCCGCTCGTTGTGATCCATCACCGGCGATCGTTAGTTCCATCTGTGCGTGCGTTTGATGCGCAATGCCGAACGCTTCAAGCAGTCGTAGCGGACCCTTCAAGTGTTCGAGCCGGGCCGCAAACCCAAAAGTCACTACATCACGCTTCCGCTCGCGTACCGGTATGCCGTTATGATCAGGCGAAATGAGTGGCAGCACTTTCGCCGGACCAACATGCGGCGCCACTCGGCTGAGTTCCTGCGCAAGCAAAGGCGACAGAGCTGTAACTTCGGCGCACAACGGCAACACCGACACAAAACGCTCATACACTTTTTCAAACCCCGGCGGGTGAAAAGGAATCCCCACCTCCTGGTAAACAACCGGGATGTTTGTTTCGTGAGCAGCCCGAATGAGCATGACAGCGCCCGGATCGGGTGTTAAGACATGAATCACATCGGGCCGCGTGCGTTTCAAGTACTCGCAACACGATTTGTGGTACTGCTGCAAGAGATTGAAAACTACTTTCCGAGAGTTTGAAAGAATGAGATCGCTTGCCGGCGTGAAGGTCCGCATCGCTCGGATGAGAAGCCGTCGTGCAGTCGCAAGCGAGGTACTGAAAGCCGTCGATGCGAGTGTGTCCAGCCTCACGTCCGCAGCTCGCAGGCGGGCAACAAGCGCCTCACTTTTGGAAGGAGGCTGCACTAGTAACAGGCTGGGCTCATGACCCGCTGCTTTCAATTCGATCGCATATGTGACCACAATTTCGTCTGCGCCGCTAATTGGTCCCGCAAAGTTGTTCTTGCAAAAGAGGATTTTCATCGATATGTGTAAGGCGCGCGAATCATAACAGGAGTATGAGCAGCTGACGAGGATTAAGTAATCTATGGTCAAGTTCTGGCAGAAAGTGGATCGCGATCTTCCGTCTCGTAACCCAATGCCTATCATCGTCGGTTCGCCGCGTTCGGGCACGACGCTGCTGCGACTCATGCTCGATGCCAACTCTGAGTTAGCCATCCCGCCCGAGACCGGCTTTCTAACACTCAGTGAGAAACTAACAGGCAAAGGTGACAAGCTCCGGGAGAGATTTTTTAAGGCTGTAGTCAACTACTCCCAACCGCCCTCCTGGCCGGACTTTGAAATTCCGGAGGAAACGTTCTGGACTGCCCTAACCGAAATCACGCCTTTCAATATCTCAGACGGATTCAGAACGTTTTATCGACTCTACTCCACTCGCCACGGCAAGACGCGATGGGGAGACAAAACACCGATTTACTGCCAACACCTGAATGCCATCCGACACACATTACCCGAGGCGCGATTCATTCACATTATTCGCGACGGACGTGATGCGGCCCTCTCTTTACGCCGCATGTGGTTCTCGCCTGGCTGGGAAATTGAGACACAGGCAGCGTATTGGCGAGATTGTGTTCTCGCGGCGCGGCGGGCGGGTGTTGGACGCGACGACTACATCGAGGTGCGTTACGAGGAATTGATTTTGAATACGGAAGAAACGCTCAAACGCGTGTGCGCTCACAGCGGGCTAACGTTCGAAGAAGCGATGTTGAGTTACTACAAGCGAGCGCCTGAACGGTTGAAAGAGCACAAGGGACGTTGCTATCCAGACGGCACGCCTTTGTTGACGCAGGACCAGAGAGTTCAACAACAACAGCGCACGACCGAACCGCCCGATCCAACGTGCGTCTTTGCCTGGAAACAAACGATGGATACAGACGAGCGAATAAGGTTCCATGGTATCGCGGGTGATCTGTTAAAGGAGTTGGGTTACGAAACGTAACGCAGACGTAGTTTGCGAAGCGCACGATCTGCGAGTCCATACGGGTGAAAACGCAAGGCCGCAAGAACACAACGATTCGCACTGAGCACTTGGCCATACGAAAGAGAACGGAGCGCCTCACACGCAAGGTGGCTCGCCATATTTTGTGAAAACTGCCGCGCCGCTTTACGTCTCATCTGCAAAGGCGCCTCAGCAACACGCGTCATCTTTAGCCAACCCTGCCGGAATTGCTTCGTGCTGAGCCTGACGATCTCTACCGCCCGTGCGCTGCCTTGATCGGAAATCGGTGACGGCCTGCGCCAGATTAAAACCGGCTGGTCGAGCGCTGCCACACGATGAGTTGCAGCAATGCGAAGCCAGAGATCCCAGTCATCAATACCTGCCAGCGATCGGTTGAACAGCCCGGTACTAAAAAGACACGAACGTCGCAAGATAACCGAGCCGCTTGGGATGAAATTTTGTGTCAGCAGTTGCCAGAAAACATCACCACTCGGACACGGTTGCGGGTAGCGATCATGGGCCACCCGGTCGGTGGCGCCACCGAAAAGCGCTTGACCATAAATTAATGCAGCATCTGATTCCTTGAGCGCTGTGAGTTGAAGATCGAGCGAGCCGGGCAAGCGCACGTCATCGTCATCAAGCAGCGCAATGTACTCGGATGAGCTCGCCAGCACTCCTACGTTGCGTGCGCCCGCCACACCCTGATTGTGTTCAAGCCGCACATACTTGATGCCACGAATCGCGTGACATACTTCCGCCGTCTCGTCACTCGAGGCATCATCAACGACGACGACTTCCACGTCCGTTCCCGCGGCGAACGCACTCTCAATCGCCCGCGGCAACAAATGCGGTCGATTGTAGGTCGGAATAACCACACTGACACTCGGCATCAGATATTCTTCTTAATCATGTAATTCCTGCTAAATCATGTAAATCATGTCCCATTGCGCTGTACTACCCGCGCTAGTCTTGTCAATACTCTTTCCATCAGTGGCAACCGACCAAGCCGATTCCGTAAACGTAGCGTCAGGGAATTTGCCAGCAGCGACTCACACTCCGCCTGCTTACGACGCACCGCCAGCGTCATCCAGCGCAGATACTCTGCCACCGCGCGACTCTCGTCCGTCGATTGCGACGGCGTGCGATCGCGAAACTCCGCGATGACCTCACGGTAAAGCGCCAACGCATCATCAACAACGGATTCCAGATCAGAGCTCGCACGTATCCTGCGGGACACTTCCATCGCATCCCTCGGATCGTAACGTGCAATCTCGCGCACGAGCAGATCGGGATCGACTTTCTCACTGAGAGCACGAATGCCGAAATTTAGTCGTCTCAGTCGATCTAATTCACCTGTCGTCACGAGTGGTCCACTTCCTGCGGCGTCGCAAAGAACGACCGCCGTACCAACAGCCAATGCTTCGAGCGCGCAGCGCGCTTTAGCAAACACCAGATCATATTTTGGCAACAACGACTCGGGAAGCAGCGCTGAAGCATTCATGCCCGAGCCAATGACATCAACCTCGATTCCGGTACGTTTACATGCTTCCTTCACCGCGGTCAGGTGAGTCCATTGATTTGCATTGTTGCTGAAGACAAGGGCTCGAGACGGCCTGTCGGGAAGCGGCTCGCGAGGCTTGAAGCGTTCCAGGTCGGCCCCGTGGAGATGCACCCGTACACGTTTTTCCGGAATGCCGTGTTCGCACACGAGCCTGTCGCGGCAGGTGTCGTCAACGCCGACATAAGCCACGATACGTGGATGCGCGGGGGGCGAAGATATCCAATCCCTCCAGCTATGGCAGTAAAAAACTGCCGGTACCGACTCGAAGTGCAGGAGCGCAGTGATGAGCTCCGTATTGTGGTTGCCGTGAATTATGTCGGGAACCACTCCGACGCGGTTAAGGTTATCGACTACGGGAACGGTGGAGCGCTGCAACTGCTGTGCAATCTGACCCAGCTCCGGTGCGTACACGATTGGACTGTGTCCTTTTCGCAAAAGCCCCAGCGCAAGATCCCGCACGTAGGTTTCGGTGCCGGTGAGTGATGCCAAGGTCGCATTGACAATGAGAATCTTAAGCCCCGGCATCGATTGCCCTCTCGACGTGAGAATCAAGTGCCGCGGCCAACGGCAGCATGTGTTCACGGTAACGTAAGACGTGACTGTAATGACCGGACCTTACCTGTCGCTCTCCATAGTCTTCGTAGAACGGGCGATCGCCATTCCAGCCCAGGCTCGTCTGAGGATTAACAGGCCGCAAACACTCAACACGAAAGTTATTCACGTCCGTGACGCCAAAATCCGAGCGTGCGCGTTGCGCCAGATCGGGTTCTTTACGAAACCGCTCATTGTCAAAGCCGTGCATAGCCGCCTCTACTTCGGCTTGCAACTCCGGATAATTGCGGGCTGCTGAAAGTTTTCTCGCGAAAGCCGCGTCGTCAAGATTTAGCCAGATTGAGTGGTCATGCAAAACCTCCGAGCAACGACCGGGCGAACCTACGAGGGTGAAATCATAATTAGCGATTTGATTTGTCGACTTGATCCTTGCCAGTTTGACGGCGGCGTTGATGACTAAGCGGCAGATGTCGTGCGCAGGGTTGTATCCTTCTTCCGCATCGCCGGCGATAAACTCAACACCATCTCGTATCAGCGCACCGACCAGTCGATCGACCAGTTCCGTGAAGCAGCGATGATCGAAGCTGAGGACAGCGTTGTAAAGATCCGCATCGCTGAATTGCCCGTAGACCGGACCCGCGACAGATCCGGTTGCTTCCAAAACTCGGGTGGTAGAATCGATCCGCGAACGATTTGTGCGACCCGAACCGTCTGTAATAACCCAAACATCCGGGTGTGCTGTCTCGAGCCAGCCGTGCACGCGCAGTTCGTGTCCCGGATGTGCGATGACTAATATCGTACGCGATGGTTGTTGTGAAGCACGCATCATGTAAATCATGTCTAATCCTGAAATCTTGTAAAACAATCGTTAGTGCCTATGCTCGAAAGGTTAGCTTCACAGAGAAGTTACCCGGCACCCTGGTAACCTAAAACCGCGCGGTCAATGATTTTGCGATCACCTGATCTATCTGAGCGGCAAAAGCCGGCTTGTCGAATCGTTTACTGGAACGGATTGCCAGCCGCGCTGCCCGGTCACGCAGCTCCCGGTCCTCTGCCAACATTGCCGTTTTGATTATGAGTTGATCGATCTCGTTCCACCAAAATCCGTCCACTCTGTCAGTTACGATCTCCTGTTGACCACCTGAGGCATATACCACTGGAACTGCGCCGGCAGACATTGCCTCGACTGTTGAAATACCGAAATGTTCTTGTTTCGCGGGATACTTTTTAACGTCAAATCCATAGCCGGTCGCATGCCAGTAAATAGCCGCCCTACGATACAGATCCTTGATTTCTTCTCGTGCCGCATCGAAGTGAAAGAATACTGGAAAGCCGGTGGCCTTTTGCACGATTTTCTTTGCGAACTTGGCCGAACGCTTGTCAGGACCGATGCTGCCAACGAAGTGCAGTTGCCATCCCTCTTTGTGAAGATCCGTCAGACGTTTGAAGGCGTCTAATATAAGACCCTGCCCCTTGTGATGCTGCGCGTCGTTTTTGTTGTTAGCTATGAATCGTCCCACGTGCAGGATCATTTTTGCTTTAGCGGCCGGCGGTCCCATGTCGTCACATGGCGGATAGATAACCTCAGCGCGACGTCCCCACATCTTGCCGATCCACTCCGCCGTGTACTGAGAAATCGCAACTACCTGGGAATAAGAATGCACTGAATTATCATCCAGAATCGGATGAGGGAACATGCACATGAAAATCCCTCGAGCAGCCGGACACTTCAAGCCACTGGCATAACTGTTGTTGATGAGGATGTCCAGGTTGAATTTTCTCAGTTGAGAATAATGATGATGTGAAAGGGCTGGGGCATACGTGCGCCGGATTGTCGCTACTACTCGCGAAAGCGGTTTCAGTCCCTCGAGTGCAACGGTGGTGACGCGACTCAGATCGACATTGAAAAACCGTTCGAGTGATGCGACGTTGAGCGGCTCTGCAGAAAATAACCGGACGTTATGCTCCTGACTCAAGTGTTCGGCGAGGACAAGTGTTAACTTCTCCCCGCCTCCCATCGCCTGCATGTGCAGATTGTAGATGCCGATGTTAAGTGTCATCCGGCAAATTGTACTTACTTACGGAATACTTGGCCTCACCAGCGCCGATTCCTTATCGTCGACAAACACGTCCAGCACCGTGAAGT
>JAICGZ010000323.1 GCA_025922875.1 Pyrinomonadaceae bacterium | reverse complement strand
CGTCCTGGGCTTCCGCTCGAACTGAGTCGTTTCCGGTACCGCCACGACCGAAGTTGTTAACCTGGAAGTTGCGCGCTGTCTCTGTAAACCCAAGGTTGTACGAGAAGTCGTGCATGACGTTGTTGTAGTAAAAAAGATTCGTCACAACGGCTGCCTGCTGTGTCCTTGGATCGACTGTAGTGGAAAATGGAAAAGTGAAATCCTGCGTGGCCGACGAAGCATGACCGTTTGATAGACCCGTGCTGTTGTTACTATCGGGCACATTGTCAGCATTGGTATCGAGGTAGGCCTCGGCGTTGTTGCCAGTGGTTACGGTCGAAGTTCCCATCCAGCCGGCCGCCGTGTTGATGGTGGTGTTTCCGACGAATGAAACGAGTTGGCGTGCGCCTTTATCTGGCGCTTCGATGTAAACCGTGCCTTGCGCTTCGAACAGGTAAAGGTTGTGACGAAGCAGAAGCTCGCCTGTGTACGCATCGAGCAGAATTTCATACCACTCTTCAGGGCCGACTTCCGCAAAGACGTGCCAGGCCAAACGACTCTCGCTGCCGACTCTCACTACAGTCTGTTCTGAGAGTACTTCCTCGAGATTCAGATCCAGCGGATTGGCGAAGCGAGACATTTCCGTCAGTGACTGTCGAGAATAATTCTCCACAAAAGATGGGAAGACAGTTCTGCCCGCATGTTCAAACGCCTTCGCGATGGCTCTTGCTTCGCTCATCGCGCCGTTGCGTCGGAGTGGTGCTCTATCGACCAGAAATCCTTCACGTACATTGAGTACTTCGCCGTTCTTGTTAACGACGACTTGGACCTGTCCTTCAAATACCTTTAGACCACCAATGGTCTGGATATAGTTGAGGAAAGTAGTTCCCTGGTCGTTATCTTCGTTTTCCAGTTTTAACTCTTCGATACTGGCGCCGGAAAGCGCGAAGAGTGAGTTATGTCGCTCAAGAAATTTGCGGGCGATGTTATCGGCGGTATCTGATTGTGGCTCTGAAAGAGTGCCGCCATCGATGAAGAAGTTCTTCATTGCGCCTGCTTCGTTAACTACTGCGCGAAGATTTGCGGCGTTCTCAGCTGCGAGCGACGAACGGAATTGCCCAACTGCAGAAGCTCGAGAGCGAGTGAGAGCGTTCTGCATCGCAGCTTGCCGGCCGGAGGGTGAACTGAGGTCCATGTCATTAAACTCGCCGCGGCCGGACATGCGAATGTCAAAGTTTGGCAGCGCGCGGCTTGTAGAGCCTTGTTGGAATCCTGTTGGCGTTCGCTGTTGTGCAGCGTCTGACTTCCATAATGGTAAGACTATGGCCGCCGCAGCAGTCACAGCGAGAACTGTGAAGATCAAAATCTTACGAATCATTTGCGCCTCCTTTGGCTTGGTTGAGGTAAGGCAGCACTCGCCCGTTATCTTGTACAAGGTGGAAACCCGGCCCACCTCATGGTGTCGATCAGGTGAGACATGCCCTAGCGTGTCTTTTAACTACTACTGTGAACTTCCGATCGAGAACCCCATCGAGAACAGTGAGACCGATGAGCCGTTGAGATCAGGACACAGGCCTGCTGTTCATCTGTTAAGTCGAAGTTGTGAGACCTTGCACGGGCTGAGTGAAAGACGTCGGGAGAATTGCTGGTCCTGGCTGAGCGAGGGACGCCAGAGTAGCAGATTGCCGTAAGAGTGTAAATGTGACTAGCCGGGTAAGTAGTGGGTCAGTTTGAATTGTGCAAGGAGACGCACAATTTTCAAACTGACCCACTACCAGCCGGGTACTCCGGAGGCACTACCGCGCCGCCGCATGAGGATCCCGCGCCGGCGGTGCAGCCAAAGCAATGTGCGCCCGTCATCACGCGTCTGGTCGCGAATCGCTCCGGATCGAAATCAACGATCGATTGCGGCAGTTCAGGGTCAACTCCGAGCTCAAGCATCTGGTTGAAATCACAATCGTACAGGCGCCCAGTCCAATCGACGCTCACGAGACTGCGACACATCAATCCATCGACCGCGTGAGGATTGAATGCATCGACTAGTCTGCGCAGGTAACGCTCTTCGTTTCCGCTCCGGCGCAGGTAATCGAGGAAGCGCTTAATCGGCATGTTGGTGATCGTATAGAGTTGATTGAATGTCACCCCATACCTGGCCTGCAACTCACGTTTGAAATCACCTTCGATGGACGCCTGGGCGGGAGGAAGAAAAGCACCGACCGGGTTATAAATTAGATTCAGTGTGAGACCGCTCGCTTGAACGCCATAACCGGCAGCATTCAGCCGGCGCAGTGCTTCGATCGACTTCTGAAATACGCCGCGTCCGCGTTGGGCATCCGTTCGCTCCTCGAGAAAATATGGTAACGACGAAATCACTTCCACTCCGTGTTCACGAAAGAAGTTCGGCAGATCGGATTGGCCGGGTTCGAACATTACCGTCAGGTTGTGTCGCACTACGACATGCGAACCGAGGAGGCCGGCTTCAGTGACCAAGTGCCTGAAGGAGGGATTCAGCTCCGGCGCCCCGCCGGTTATATCTACCGTACGGAACCGGAATCGACGTATTGCGTCGATAACGAGTTCGGCCGTTTCTTTCGTCATGATTTCAGTACGTGACGGTGAAGCGTCAACATGACAATGTTTGCACGCCTGATTGCAGCGCTTTCCCACGTTGATCTGCAAGGTCTCCACCGAACGGGCGCGCAGTTTCACATCGTACGCAGCCAACTTTTCATCAAAGCTGGTCGCCGTGAATGGAAACTTCGGATCGAGTACCGGAAGCGACGTCATTACATCGAGACCTTGCTGACTGAGTGATGCGCTTGCAGTCCGTGAATGAGACTGGCGCCGCCGCGAATGGCAGAGGCCATGTGAATGGCTTCGGTCATCTGTTCGAGATTCGATCCGGATTCGAGGCACGATTGTGAGTAAGAATCGATGCAGTAGGGACACTGAATTGCGTGGGCCACCGCCAGACCGATAAGCGACTTCTCCCGGCGCGTCAGCGCGCCTTCATCCTGGCACGCCTGGTACCAGGCCATGAACTTCTCAAAAAGCTCGGGCTTATGATTTCCGATTTCTGAAAACCGGTCGAGATCCTGTTCATCGTAATAAGCCATTGGTCTCCTCCTCGTAAAAACAGTTAAACGAAATTCGGTAATGCCCACTTTGGGTTTCAAATTAGGTCACTACGCGAAATTCGTCGCGCTTTCATTATCAAGCTGTCATCATTCATACTCGCGCTGATGCGTGCGGTAATCATCGTGATGGTTAAGGCCCCGCTACCCGGCCTGGCAAAGACACGCCTGACTCCTCCTCTGGACCAATCTGAGGCTGCGTCGCTCGCATTATGCTTTGTACAGGACGTTGTAAATTCTGCGCTGGAAATAACGCAAAACGTCGTCGTTGCATTTACACCACCGGACGGACGAGCCGTCCTGGAAGCTTCACTTCCCGACGGCCTGCGATGGATTGAACAACAAGGACAACATCTCGGCGATCGACTGATTTCGGCGATTGCCTACGCTTACGATCTCGGTTTCAGCCCCATAATCCTGCTTGGCGCCGACAGTCCCACATTGCCACCAGTATTCATTCAACAAGCATGTCAGATGCTGACCGTCGGCTCAGCCGACGTCGCGCTCGGACCAGCCGCCGACGGTGGTTACTACCTCCTAGGCGTTCGTAAACCTGAACCAGGGTTGTTTCAAAATATCACCTGGAGTTCGCCTTTTACACTCGAACACACGATTCGGAACATCAACCAACTCGGCTTGCGACTCGTCACTCTGGACCAATGGTACGACGTCGATACGTTCGCGGAGTTACAAACCCTGGACAATGAACTTCGCT
This sequence comes from Pyrinomonadaceae bacterium, assembly GCA_025922875.1. Lineage (GTDB taxonomy): Bacteria > Acidobacteriota > Blastocatellia > Pyrinomonadales > Pyrinomonadaceae > PSRF01. The sequence continues at coordinate 3,416 of JAICGZ010000323.1, read as the reverse complement.
CAGACGAGCGGGCTCGCAGCCGGGCTCCTGCGACCTATAGTTGGCTGCTGGCCCACAATCTCACTTTTAGAAACGACTGAAGTTCCTCGTTACTAAACGCCATAAAATCTACTGAGCGTGCGAGGCGACACACCGATCCAATAGAGCGCTTGCAGAATGGACCAACGCGCAAACGTGAATGGGAAGCGGCGTCCCTCAAAGCGTCTCGCGGAGGTGACGAGTTCGACCGGCAAATGGATCATTCGTCCTCTCTTTTGCAGGCGCCTGATAAAGTCCAGATCTTCAAAAAGAGGAAACGAGTTGAAACCGCCAATCTCCCTGTAGACCGACGCGCGCACGAAAATACCCGAGTCGCCATAGCAAAGACCTAATTTTCTGAGCTTTGGATAAAGCCAGGTCATGAAGCTGGCAGCACGGCTGGATCCATCGAAGCGGATAGCAAAATTGCCACCCAACGCGGCGACATCGCGCAACAGAGCTTCGTCGATCCGCTCCACCAGATCGCTCGGAAGGCTCGAGGTGTCGGCGTGCAAAAACAGAAACGTGTGCCCGCGAGCTGCACGCGCTCCGGTGTGCATCTGCGTGCCGCGTCCTCGGTCGCTGGTGATAACTGTTGCGCCAAAGTGCCGTGCGATCTCGATCGTGCGATCCTCACTGCCGCCGTCAGCTACGATTACCTCTAAATCGCCTTTGACGCGCGCAATCGATTCCAATGTAGCTCCAATCGATTTTTCCTCATTGAGCGTAGGGATGATCAGTGACACTGAAGGACGACCATTTTCAACAACCCCGTTCATCTCGATTGGTTAAGGCAGCAAACGATTTATTTCAACGGGAAGCGCGGGCCGCACAGGTTTACCGTCGCCCGGCAAAAGCCATGTCGGGCGTTGTTCGACAAAAGGCAGCTCGAGAACTTGCCGCAGTTTGACTTCCTCGGGATTCTGATAGGCCGGAACGCCGATCGTGATTTCATCTTGCGGCACATTCAGCCGGAGTGTACCGTGCAGCCAATCCCACAGCGTCAGCCCGCTGGACCAGTTTGAGTTTGTCTCTTCTTCAACGATTGAGTGATGAATGCCGTGCATTCGCGGCGTAACAAAGATGCGAACCAGTTTCTGTTCGACGTCGACAGGCAGCCGCACGTTCGAATGATGAAACAGCACAGAGAGCAGCACGAAGGTTTGCCACACCGATAGAGACAAAGGCGATACTCCAATCAGCCTCACCTGAACCGCGCGCCAGCCGGTTGCAAGGGCAAGTTCACCGGCGTGAAAGCGAAACGCAGTGGAAGCATCGAGATCGAGGTCCACGTGGTGTGGAAGATGAAAGCGCCACAGAAATGGCACTCGATGCATAAGGACGTGCCAAAGGTAAAGGGTATAGTCCATCAGCACTACCGCAAGGACTACCTCCAGCCACGCCGGTAATCGTAAAACCTTGAGTAATCCCCAACGGCGTCGCTGAACCAGCGACGTGAGCGGCTGGATGGCGGGCGCTTCCACGAGTTGTAGCGAAAGAGCGGCGAGACCTGCGACTGCGACGTTTCGTCCAGTGCGCCTGGCCGTGGACTCAACGGGTTTTCGTAGTGGCCGCCGGCGCTCCAGAAACCATAGCAGACCGGCCGCACCGACAAGTAAAGCACCACTAAGCCAACCTGGGACCTTCGCCTTTTTCATCGGTCCAATCATAGACAAAAAAGTGTGGTTCACGACAAACGAAGTAAATTTGTGATTAAAACGAAGCTTCAACTTCAGAAGTCAGGCATATAGAACTCGGGAGCGAGATGAAACCTAACGACGGCAACGGAAAATTGCCGCCTTCGTGTCGATTCAAAATCGCGGACATTAATGATGCGGATGGCTGAACGTTTACCGCAAGCCTGGGAGATCGATTACGAAGACCGCGTTACGGTACTGACCCGTTCCAACAATGATCTCTGACTTTTGAGGCAAAGCCCAGCGATGCCCTGAACGCCGAATGGCAGTCCAAACAAAGCGTTCTTGCGGCGCCAAGTTGATAGCTGGAAATCGAAGCGCTTTCCGTGGGTGGATATTTCAAATTCCTTCTCTTACAGGACATGAACAATCCCACCCACTTCCCGTGGGTGGGATTCAGAGCGCCAAAATGTTCTTTGTTCTCTGTGCTCTGTCGTTAAGCTCTCCTCGTGAAATCACGACAGAGACACAGAGAACCTGGAGGTTGCCATTACCACCGCCATCTATTTCTTGACCACGCAGGAATTCCCTGCGAGTTTCGCAGCCTCAGCACTTTCTCTCCTCTTTTGATCTCCCTCGCGATCAGCACATCGCTTCCTTCCAACTTTATTCTGGAGCCCGTAACTTTAATCTGCTCGCCGGTCGCAAACAAAAATCCCTGCTGCTCCAGGTAGTTCGACGGTCCCACATGAACCGTGAGTGTTTCAGCATCAAAACTGACGACGAGGTGTGTTCCATTCCATCCCATTCTTCCCATGTGGGTTTCAACTTTAGTTATAGTTCCGCGCAACGTGACTTCAGTGGCGGTGTCATATCGTGGCATTCCATGCATCTGCCCCTTTCGTCTTTGGGCGTACGTTATGCTCACGGCCAATGATAACGTCACCGTTACAAACAGTATGACTCCCCAGGCTTTTTCTGGTTTCATTTCTCCCTCACTTCCCTTCGTAGTTGACCTCCGGTTCAAGCTTCGTTTCTGTTCGAATTGAATTGGAAATCAAACAGTGCTTCTCCGCCTTCTCAAAAATGCGCAACGCTCGTTCAGTATCGCGGCTATTTTTGACGACCAGTTTTGGCCTCAGCGTAATGTGCGTAATCATCAAGCCCTGGCCTTCGACTTTTTCGAGCTTGCCCTCAGCCTCAGCGTGAAACGTTATAAATTCGAGTTTTGAGTTCTCGGCGATGGCCAGGAATGTCGTCATAAAGCAGGAATTCACCGACGCCACGAATAGATGTTCCGGAGTCCAAACACCTTCATGTCCTTTGAATTCCGGTGGAGCATCAACCTGTAAATTGGGAAGTGCCGGTGCTCGCAATTCACCGTGACGTTCTCCTGTCCATTCGACTTCTGTCTTGTACAGATATTGATTCTCCATAACTTTCACTCCCCCAACGGTTGCGTTAATCGGTGGCTGTTAGTGATTTGCGCTCTAAGCACTTCGCGAATTAACTGACACGCCTGTTTCACTTCCGGAATCGCAAGCGAACAGTAAATCTGTTTGCCATTGCGACGAGTAACGAGCACGCCTGCTGACTTCAGAATTGAGATTTGTTGCGAGATGCTCGTCTTCGAAATCCCTAACTCGCTTTGCAGCTCGGAAACGCCTCGCTCCCCTTTACCGAGCAGGTCAAGGATGCGTAGTCGTCCAGGGTGTGCAAACGCTTTGCAGATTTGCGCCTGGCGCTCAAATATCTCGTCGT
>JAICGZ010000322.1 GCA_025922875.1 Pyrinomonadaceae bacterium | reverse complement strand
GCGAGTCCTCCTTTAAAGCAGGACCGCGACGCCGCGTTCTTCTCTTACACTCGCTCAATCTGCCCTACGTGCAAGAAAGTAATCGACGCACACATCGTGTTGCGCGATGACAAAGTGTGGATGCAGAAGAAATGCCCGCGTCACGGGTTCTTCGAAGTCGAGGTTTCGAGCGATGCGGAGTACTACACGAGATCACTCTCATACACTAAACCCGGAACTATGCCGTATCGCTTCGCAACTAAAGTCGAACACGGCTGTCCGGAAGATTGCGGCCTGTGTGAAGATCACCTGCAACACACCTGTTCGCCGATTCTCGAGATCAACGACGTCTGCGATCTGACCTGTCCCGTTTGTATCGTGCGCAACCAGCAGCGTTATTCGATGTCAATGGAAGACTTCAAAAGCGCCGTGGATCTGCTTGTTGCCGCGGAAGGCGAACTGCCGATCATGTTGCTCTCAGGTGGTGAACCCACTTTGCACCCGCAGTTCTTCGAGTTTTGCGACTACGTCCTGCGCGGTCCTCACGAAGGCAAGATCAAACGCCTGCTGATCTCCACTCACGGACGAAAAATCGCGCAGAGCCGCGCCTTCGCTGAGAAGTTCAAAGAGGGCGGCATGTACGCTTCACTGCAATTCGACACGCTGCGCGCCGGCGTCTATCCGAAGACGCGCGGTGTCGAATTGATCGATATGAAGATGAAGTGCATCGAGGTAATCAAGGAGCTCGATATACCGACCGTTATCGTCCCTACCGTGTCGAAGGGAGACAACAGCGACGAACTCGGCGCGCTCATAGAATTTGGATTAGAGCTCGAACAGTGCTCGAGCATCGTCATTCAACCGATGGCCCACACCGGCGACGGCGGCGACGGCTATCACGCGAATCCCGCCGGTCATCGACTCACGATGCCCGAAGTTCACCAGTTGATCGAAGAGCAGACAGGCTGGTTCAAGCGCGAATACTTCCATCCCGTCCCTTGTTCACATCCGAGTTGCTACACCGCCACTTACCTGTTTCGCATGAACGATGGTAAGTACAAACCGCTGCCTGAGTTTGTGAACATCAGACAGTATCTCGATGCGATGCAAAACCGCGCGATCATCCGCTCCGATAATCAACTGGAGAAGATGATCCTCGACTCCATCACGAACCTGTGGTCGGCAACGAAGGTCGGAGAGGACTCGGATTTGATCCTGGGGTCGTTGAAGTCGTTTCTCAAAGACACTTTCAATTCACGCAATCCGCTCTCAGCGGCTGAGATCGAGCGCCGCACGGAAGCGCGAAGCAAAGCACTCTTCATTCACAACTTCATGGATCCATGGGATCTCGACGTCGCTCGCTTGAAGAAGTGTTGCACGCATTACGTGATGCCCGACGGGCGACTCATGCCCGGTTGTTCGTACAACAACCTCTATCGTCACAAGGACGAACGTTTCTTCCCCGACGCAGAGCCGGTCTCGCCGGCGCCAGTAAGGATTGAAAACGGACCGGCACTGGTCCAGATCACCGGGAGAGTCAGTACATAGCAAGGCCGGAGACCATCGACGAACTTCGCGAACTGATCCTCCGCGCTGCACCGGATGAGAATGCCGCTCTGCCTGTCCGCAATTGCTCAGCGGACGAACCGTTGGACGCAATCATTCCATTCTCATCTGTGATTCTACTCGGCGTGGTTGTGGCAGTTGAGGATCGTTATGGCATCCGTCTCACACGCGAGCAACTGGCGCGGGCCTGTGCGACCGGCACTAACCTGCGACAGTTGGCGAATATGATCGAAGAGCTTCAAGAGACACGCCCAGCTCCGGCTTAGCCGCCGGATGTGCGGCGTGGCTTTGCCTCGCCGTCAACGCTATGAAGGTCGACATCATACATCCCGCGCACTACCGCGACGACGGCACGCTCGTCCAGTCAAAGAACTGGGTTGATCGCCTGGGCGCCTATTTACCTCACCTTGGACCACCTTTGATGGCAGCGTTAACTCCTGATAAGCACGAGGTTCGATTAGTTGAAGAGTACCTGGAAGATATCGACTTCAACAGCGATGCCGACGTCGTGGCGATCTCCGGCCAGATAATGCAGCTTCAACGCTGCGTCGACATTTCCAAAAGGTTCCGCGCGGCAGGCAAAAAGGTCGTGCTCGGAGGTTATCTTCCTTCGATGCTGCCGGATCGCGTTGAAAATCTCTTCGATGCGATCGTTATCGGCGAAGGTGACGAAGTCTGGCCGCAAATACTCGACGACATAGAACACAATCGCTTGAAGAGCCGTTATCGATCCACGCGTCCGCCTGACATCAATAATCTGCCCGTTCCTCGTTACGATCTCATCAAGAAAGATCGAGTCGTCGTCTATCCAGTGCAAGCCACGCGCGGCTGTCCTTTTACATGCGAATACTGCTCGATCGCGGCAGTCTATAACGGCATGTATCGCAAACGTCCGGTGGATCAGATCGTGCGCGATGTGCAGGCGACACGGAGTAAGAACATTAACTTCTGTGACGACAATCTCTGCGAGGACGTGAAATTCGCCGATCGACTCTTTACTGCGTTGAAAGGTGCGCCGATCCGTTGGGGAACGCAGACCACGATCAATGTCGCGCGTCATCCGGCGCTGTTGAAGAAGGCTCGTGAGTCAGGTTGCGTATTGATGGCGCTTGGCGTCGAAACGTTTTCGGCGCGGAACCTCGAGGACGTTAACAAGACTTTTCACGCGGTGGATAAATACGCCGAGGGTTTTCGTCGCATCATGGATGCGGGGATCAGTCCGCATGCGCTGATTATCTTTGGACTGCCGGACGACAACGCAGAAACTTTCAAACGCACCGTCGATTATCTCGAGGGGTTGAAGGTTCCGATTACACAGTTCTTTATTTTGACGCCGTATCCCGGTTCGCCAACGGGTGACAAGATCTGGCGTTCCGGAAGTGTTTTCGACACAAACCTGAATCACCTGCGTGAGCCGTACGTAGTTTTTAAGCCGCAACAACTATCGCCGGCAGAGTTGCATGATGGTTGGTGGCGCGCAGTGGAAGAGTTTTATTCGCTGCGTTCGATCATGAGGCGCGTGGTGTTTCGTCGGAAGCCTTTGAATTTGTGGGTGAATCTGGCGACGAATCTCTATTACTGGTCCAAGGTCAAGCGCGGGATTCATACTGTGTACTTCGGGAAGAACTGAGCGGGTAGAGTGAGGAACTTAAATGATCTATCTCGTAGCCACAGCGCAGCGAAGTGATCTTCAAGCCGTGCGAGAGTCGTCGCCGGAGATCTGGCGACAGGTGCGTCGTTACAATCTGCCGGTCCAGCTCGCACTCGCAGCCGCTGACGACGTAATCCAATTCTCTGAGGATCCTTCGACGACAGCTGTCATCTCGCTCGCGCCGTGCCAACCTGGTTCTGCTGATCTTTATCGCTGGGGTCATGTTGTTACAGCAGGGATGGCGACGGGAACTCTTGGGAATCTTCGTATGAACCCGACTCAGACACTGCACGCGGTCGACAATCTCGCGCTGTCTGCGTTTGCTATCTCGCATGGTAATCACGCGTATTGTCTTGGGCTCGGCGGCGCGCCGGGACAAGCGTGGTGCGGGCTTGAAGCTGTTCACGAACGGCTTAGTGCAGGTGCAGAGGAAGATGTTTTGTTGATGGCGGGCGATCAGGATGCGGCTGAAGATGGAGCGCCGGGTCTCGGAGTCGCATTGCTGTTTTCAGTGCGTGCTAAATCGTATCAGCCACTGGGGCGCATCGTGCGTTTGCTATCGATCTCGCGAAACAACACACGAACCGCTGATGTTGTGCCGCATGCAGCGAACGGTCTCGCTGCTTTCCTGCCCGCGCTCGTTGAACAGAGGCAAGGCCCGATGTCATACGTTGTTCCACCTGAACATACTGACGGACTTTCAGGTGTGACGATATCTCTGGAAATCCTGTAATGAAGCGACGCGTAGTCATCTCCGGCATGGGCGCGTTGTCGGCGCTTGGAGCAACGACAGACGAGTTGTGGACCGGACTGCTCGCCAATCGATCGGGAGTGCGAAGAGTTCAGCGCCTCGTGGAGTCGGGCATTACAGTGACAAACGGCGGCGAGGTTGCTTCAGTATCGCCGCAGAACGTCGATCGCGATCACGAAATTGCTAATCGTGCTATCGAAGATGCACTGGTGCAGTCGCGGCGCGATGCGGCTGAATGTGGATTCATCTGGTCCACCGGTCTCGACACTTTCCAGATGGGCCCAAATGGTTTTGTACATCGATCGGCCGGGCTCTGCTTTTCGAATCTCTCGTCGAGGTTTAGTGGACCACGACGCATGATCGCCGCTGCTTGCGCTTCAGGAACGCAGGCGATCGGCGAAGCGTTCCGGTTGATCCAAAACGGGCGTGTCGATGCGTGCGTCGCCGGTGGATCGAGCGTGATGTTGACGCCGTTTTACTTGATCGGCTTTGCGGGATTGCAGGCGGTGGCAGTGGACAACGGCGGCGATCCATCCACCGCTTGCCGTCCTTTTGATAAACGGCGCAAGGGGTTTGCGTTGGCGGACGGCGCGGGCGCGATGGTTTTGGAAACACTCGACGGCGCGCGAAAACGCGGCGCTACCGTGTTCGCGGAGGTGATCGGTTTCGGCATGAGCCAGGACGGCTTCGATCTCAATCGACCTTGCGATGACGGCGCCGGCGCTGAACTTTGCATGCGACGGGCGCTTACTGACGCGAATCTCTCGCCCGAAGAGATTGACGCGGTAAACGCGCACGCCACTGCAACCTATTCAGGTGACCTTGCCGAAGCGGCGGCGTTAAGAAAAGTTTTTGCTAACAGGTGGCCGGAAGTTCCAGTGTCCGGAGCGAAGGGCGCGATCGGACATGCAATGGCCGCGGCCGGCGTACTCGAAGCGATCATAGCTGCACACACATGCGCGACTGGCATCGTGCCACCCACCGTTAATCTGCAACACGTTGATGAAGGTTGCGAACTGGACCACGTGATCGGTGAGCCGCGTGACAGCAATGCCCAATCCGTTTTATCCGTGTCCTTCGGTATGGGCGGACAGAACGCCGCGATAATCATTAAGCGCCACAAAGAGGCACAAGAAATACAAAAATGATCTGGCAATTGGAAGATCGTGTCACCCTCATCACTGGGGCGACTGGTTATCTCGGGCGAGCACTCGCAAAAGGGTTCAGTGAGGCAGGCGCGAACCTTTTTCTTACAGGGCGTAACGAAGAGGCACTGGCAGCGTTGGCGCAGGAGCATGAGCGCGTGCACACGTTTGCTGCCGATCTCACCGAGAATGCTGCCGTCGATAAACTGGTCAGTCATGTCTTGGGCGAGGCAGGCCAGATCGACACGCTGGTCATCAACGCGGGCACACTGGCCGACGGCTTGGTGGCGGGATTGAGTGACGACGACTTGTCGCAAGTTTATGAAGTCAACTTGTGGGCGGCGTTTCGAATGTTGCGCGCGGCCCTGAAGCCAATGATTCTCAACCGCAGTGGCAGCATCATTGTGATTTCCTCGACAGCCGCTCAACGGCCCGGCGTTGGCCAGGCTGCGTACGCGTCTTCGAAGGCTGCGCTCGAGGCTTTTGTGCGAACCACTGCACGCGAGACAGCCAGTCGTGGTATCCGGATCAATGCAGTCGCACCCGGACTCCTTACCGGCGGAATGAGTGCACGCATCCTCGACGACTACATGGACCAGGCACGCGCTTCGATTCCGATGAGGCGCCCGGGTGACGCTGAGGAAGTTGTTCCGGTAGTTCTCTTTTTGGCGTCGCCGCTGAGCTCGTATGTTACGGGCCAGGTGTGGTGCGTCGATGGAGGCTTCACCGCATGAGCTCGCGCGACACACACGCGGAAGTCGCCATACTCGTACGCCAGACATTGGCGCTGCCGGAGAGTGAACCGATCTTGCCGCAGCAACTCTTTTTCTACGACCTGGGTTTTACGTCGATGGATCTGCTCGATCTGTTATTCCGGCTCGAGCAACACTTTCAAATCGAGATCCCGGAGGGCACGATCTATCACCTTGCGCGTGGCGATCTCGCGGAGGCTCAGTTTGCGGAAGATGCAGTGCTGACTGAAGCGGGGCGTGCGCGTTTGATGAAGTTACTTTACGACACGCCGCCCGAGCTTTTTCCGGCGCGCATTCATGCGACGACTTTGCCTCGCTTTTGCACGGTAGGTGCGATCGTGCGGTTAGTGGATCACAAACTGGCGGAACGAACGTGTTCGAATTAATGCGATCGATTTGTATCGACGTGGAGAAACGTCGCGCTTCGGCGGAGGCTTTTATTCCAGCCGATCATCCGCTGTTTGCAGATCATTTTCCCGGATCGCCTCTGCTGCCGGGTTCGCTCATGCTCGAGCTGGCGGCTCAACTCTCAGGCCCGTTAGCCGAAGAGTTCGCGAAGACGCAAGTGGGAATCGAACGCTGGGCCATTCTCGGAATGGTGCGCGACGCGCGATTTCTCCAGCCGGTTTTTCTTCCGGCGCATCTGGAGCTGAGCGCTGAGATCGCGCGTGCAGATTCTTTTGCGATAAAAACGAACGTCATGGTTGCAGTGAATGGCGACCGTGTCATGCAAGCGCAACTGGTAATGATGATGATCGAAACGTCAGCGGAATGGGCGCAGGCAATAGAAGCGCGAAACAACCGGCTGGCACGCTGGAAAGACGCATCGTGAAAACAAACATACGCAGGCTATCGGCGATTGACGCTTTCTTCGTGGCGTATCAGGAGACGTCTGGCGTGTTAATGCAGTTGGGTGTTGAGGTCGAATTGAAAGGCCGCATCACGCGAAGCGATATCGAACAAGTGCTGGAACACATTGTCCGGCGCTGGCCGCCGCTGGGTCAGCGACTTCGCCGGCGTTTGTTCGGGTTATCGTGGGAAGGTGAATGCCGCGTGAGTGAAATGCTGGCGGTGGCGGAGAGACGTGCAGAGTTGGCTGCTTGGCGCAATCGTCCGTTGAATCCGTTTGTCGAACCGCCTTTGCAACTGCTTTGGATCGCTGATGGTGAGACGAATCTCTTCGCGTTTCGCGCGCATCATGCGGTAGTAGACGGTGAGGGCTTCTTTGCAGTCTGTGTTGAAGGTGTTCGGGCACTCGCGAAGAGATTGGGGAATGAGCCTCTCCCTGGAGTGCGGCGGCCTGGCGCCGCTTTGTTGTTTATATCGTTTTGCGTGTACAAAAAGGCGCCAGGGCGCCGGCCGCCAGGGGGTGGGGGATTGCCCCAACTCGTCGCGGGGGGCGGCAGGCCGGGGACCCGGCCAGGCCAGAAGGCCGGACCCG
>JAICGZ010000321.1 GCA_025922875.1 Pyrinomonadaceae bacterium | reverse complement strand
GGTCCATCGGTCCATCCGCATGAAGTCAGCCAGCCCGACGAACGCGCGCGCTGGGACAACGATCTGAAAAACTTCAACACCGACCTGAAGAAGGTTGAAGACTTCCTGGTACGCGTGCTGGAAGGAAAGATCGAGGGCGACGCGATGCAGAAGGAAGGTTTTGCGTTCTTCGGCATACAGGGCCCGTGGTACACAGTCGGCTGGCGAATGGTTTCACTGATCGAGGAGAGGTACGGCAGAAACAAACTGATCGAGGTCATGTGCGACCAGCGGCTCCTGCTCGCCACGTACAACGAAGCGGCCACCGCGCACAATCGCGGGGCCAAAGAGCCGTTGGCTATGTGGTCCGAGTCAATCGTGAAGTTGAAATGAACTTCACGAAAGATATCGCTCTTTGATTATGTTCATGTGTCGCAGCTCATGTCCTGCGAGATGGTAAGCAATCGCCCTCACGCTCATCACGTTTCCACTTGCCACTCCGGATCGCGTCAGAACGTGGTCGGGAAAACTATTGAATAAAGCGATGGTTGAGTTGCGAACTACAGTAAACTCGGCGAGGAGATCGTCGAGAGACCTATCGTTTGCGCCGGACTCAGCGGCGTAGTTGTCCTGCTCGAAACCCGGTAGTTTTGTTTGGTCGTTGCGGGCGAAGCGCAAGGCCCGGTAGGCGTAAATCCGTTCGTCGTCGATGAGATGAGCGAGGATCTCCTTAATCGTCCACTTACCTTCAGCGTAGCGACAAGTGAGCTTTTCCTGCGGCAGGCTGCGGATGAATTCGGTAGTTGCGTGAAGGTTTTCTTCGAGATGTTCGACGATTCGCCCGTCGTCCGGCAACAGACTGATGTACATAATCACATAAGGCGCATATTCGTTCGGTTCGGGTTTCGGGATCATCCTCATCACACGCGTTCCTTTTCGCTAAACGCTATTGAAAATACCGTAAACATACGATACATTGCCGTGCCTCATTGACGTGCTTCCTGATCTTCACGTCCCCAAAAGCTAGGAGGGTTCACTTACCATGTCTGATATCAAGCCCAGTATCTTCATTAGCCATAAACATGCTGATGCCAAGATTGCTCAAGTGCTCGCTGCGTTTTGCGAGAAAAAGGCCGGTGGCCGGATACAGGTTTTTCTCTCGTCGGATCCCGACTTCAAAGGCCCCAAACTTGGCAAGAACTTGAACAACGAGTTACGGAAAGCACTCTGGACCACTGACGTTCTGCTGCTAGTTTACACTTCCGCTGCGGACTACGACTGGTCTTACTGCATGTGGGAGGTTGGAGTCGCGAACGATTCTCAGAGCCCGGAAACAAACATTATCGTTTTTCAGTGCGGCACTGATTCTCCACCCCTGCTTGACGATGTTACGCGAATAAAGCCCCGCGATGAAAAGCAGATTAAGGCGTTTGTAAACCAGTTCCTGCGGGACAAGGAGTTTTTTGGGTCGCTGAAGGGGCAATCTTTGTTGTCCGACTACAAAGACAGCTTCGTCGCCGACGATGCCAGGGAGCTCTTCGACAACTTTAATGCGGTGTTGCCCAAGGATTACGTTACGTCAGAATGGCCTTGTTGGCCTTTTATGCGAATCGAATTGCCGCAAGGTGACGTCGAAAAGATACAAGAAGCAGACGAAGGAGATCGACTCGCTCTCGCTAACCAACTAGTGAAAGCCCTGGGTGTCGTGATTGACAGCGACGCGCGCGCAGCGCAGTTATTCGGACAGCAGGCTTTTCCACCCAGAACAAAGCTCGACGCGATAGTTAAGCTTTGGAAAGACAAAAACCCCAATCTGGATGCGACGTGGTTCGATTCGTGTTGCGACCAGATGATGCGCGGTGCCAGCAGAGGATTTCCGGTAATTCGCTGGACGCCGCTTCGCGAAGCCGACGGTGACGCTGAGTTTACTCCCGTCGTGAGTCGCATTAAGTCAAGAGCTTCTTCGGCAACGGTTCAGTTTGACGTTTACTTCTATAACCTGTCCGATCCGCGGGTGATTCCGGTGTCTACGAAAATGATGCCCGTCAGCGATCTCTTCTACAAGCAAATCGGCAAGATCGATCCTGAGACATTAACGCTGATGGCCTTGAATGAGGAACTCAAAGTACGCGAACGGAACCGCGTGCCAATCTTGAGTAGCAACGGCTTTCCGCTGTACATGGTTCACCGCAGCATGATCGAGCAGTTCCTTGTCAAGAACTTCCAGTTCGGACTTGAGAAGGTCCAGAGTCTCACACTTGCTGATTTGCTTTCCGACGCGGAAATGAAGGAAATTTTTGAAAACACTTTCGTCGTCGTGAAACGGCAGGCAACGTTGGCGGAAGCGCACAGCGCGATGATGACCAAGAAGAACTGTAACGACGTCTTTGTCACAGCGGGTGGCACGTCGCAGGAACCAGTGCAGGGCTGGCTGTCTAACGTCGACATGGCTCGCAACTCTTAAGCGGGCCACCGCGCATCACCACACAAACCTCACTTGCTGTAACATGCTCCATGCATGGAGTACGAGGTTCGCAAAGCCACGCTCGAGGATCGCGAGGCGATCGCGGAGTTGATTGCTGAGTCTGCGCGGCGTTTGAGTCGTGAGCACTACGCCGACGCGCAGATCGAATCGGCGATCGCGTCGATATTTGGTGTCGACAGCACTCTAATCGAGGACGAAACGTATTTCGTCGCCGAAGAGCATGGAGTGCTGATCGGATCCGGCGGTTGGAGCAAGCGTAAGACGCTCTTCGGCGGAGATCAGTTCTCAAATCGCGATACCGCCCGGATCGATCCGGCCACTGAACCAGCCAGGATTCGCGCATTCTTTGTGCATCCCGACCACGCGCGCAAAGGCGTCGCACGTGCGATCCTGTCTGCGTGCGAAAGGGAAGCGAAGGCGCACGGCTTCGGCGCGCTCGAATTGATGTCAACCTTGCCGGGCGTTAAGTTCTACGAGGCCAATGGCTATTCGGCCAGTGGCGACTTTGATCTCGAACTCCCGGATGGTGTAAAAGTCCAGTTCGTTCCAATGCGCAAAGAATTGTGATGTCCAGTTCCGACGATAAACGCGAACTCTTGAGACACACTGTGGCGACGCTCGCTTACCGCGGCGGAAAAGCCGTGACTGGCGCGCCGCCCGAGTTCAAAGACTTCCGCATCGCTGAAGGTTCGCGCACGCCGGGAGAGATCCTGGCCCATATCGGCGACCTGCTTGATTGGGCGCTGTCGATTGCCGTAGGCAAACAAACCTGGCACAACTCGACACCGCTGCCGTGGGAAGTAGAAACCGCGCGATTCTTCGCGGCGCTGGAGGCGTTTGACTCGTATCTCGCGTCCGACCAGCCGCTCGGTTCGCCGGTTGAGAAACTGTTTCAAGGTCCAATCGCCGACGCACTGACACACGTCGGACAGATCACCATGCTGCGCCGGATCGCGGGTGGCCCAATTAAAGGCGAGAACTACTATCGCGCCGAGATCGAGTCGGGCAGAGTCGGCGCCGACCAGTCTTCTCGGCGCGTCGAGTTCGATTAAAACCGCAGATCAAAACCAATCTTGAAGGAGGAATGAGTGAAATTCATTGCCCTGTTTGTCTTAGCATCCGTGTTTTTGGTGGCTCCGCAGGAAGAGTTCAAACCGATCACTGTTTACCTCGTCCGCCACGCCGAACGCGCTGACGAACCGCGACAGGATCCGCCACTCACCGAAAAGGGAACTGCGCGCGCTCAGGAACTCGCCCGCATTCTCGGTAACTCAAACATCAAAGCCATCATCACGTCGCAGTTTTCGCGCACGAAACTGACAGCGGATCCGCTTGCCAAACAAGCAAACGTCGTGGTCACGTCGATCACCTTGAGTTTGAGCCCTTCCAATCCGCGCATGATCTCCGAACAGTCGACAGCGGAAGTCACGAACAAGATTCTGGAGCGCGGAGGCGAGAGCGTGCTCGTAGTCGGCCACAGCAATTCGATTCCTGACGTGATCAAGAAGCTCGGCGGCGATGTTTCACCGGCAATTGACGAGAAAAGGTTTGACGATCTCTTTGTTGTAACGGTTTACGCGAAGGGCAAAGCAAAAGTGGCGCACATGAAATACGGCGCCGCCGAATAAATCCCACTAAAAACACAGAAATTGGACTCTTGAGCCTCGCTTTTTCGCGTTACGTGTTAAGGGGGCTGTTTACAGTCGGCCGGCGTTGTTGCCGGCAAGGAGATCAAAGATGAAATACCTGTTTCTCGCGATTCTGCTGCTCGTACCGGTTACCGCTTTTGCGCAACACAGTCACGCACCGGCAAAAGCGCCTGCACCGGTTGCTTTAGCAACGGGTCTTGGCGACATCAATCACCCGGTTTCGACCAGCAACGCAGAGGCGCAAAAGTTTTTCAACCAGGGACTCGCGTACCTGTACGCGTTTAACCACGAAGAAGCCGTTCGCTCTTTCCAGCAGGCGGCGAAACTCGATCCGCAGCTCGCGATGGCCTACTGGGGCATGTCGCTCGGACTCGGTTCGAATTACAACGTTCAGGCTGACGGCCCGGCATTGGTCCAGGCCTACTCGAACCTGCAAAAGGCCATTGAATTAGCTCCGAAAGCGTCAGACCACGAGCGCGCGTACATCGATGCGCTGTCCAAACGCTATTCGTCTGACATCAACGCTGACCAATCCAGGCTCGCCGTCGATTACAAAACCGCGATGGGCGAAGTCGCAAAACGTTATCCCGACGATCTCGACGCGGCAACGCTTTACGCCGAAAGCATGATGAACCTGCGACCGTGGAAACTCTGGTCGCCCGACGGTAAGCCCGCGCCTGAGACTCTCGAGATCGTTGCGGTGCTCGAAGGTGTGTTGCGTCGCAATCCAAACCATACCGGAGCCAATCACTACTACATTCACGCCGTCGAAGCCTCCAACAACGCGGAACGTGCGCTGCCGAGCGCTGCGCGTCTCGGCAAAGTTGCGCCGAAGGCGGGCCACCTGGTCCACATGCCTTCGCACATTTACGTTCGCACCGGCGATTACAAGGAAGCAGCACAGGTGAACGTCGACGCCATTGCTGCCGATCGTGAGTACATCGCGAAGACCGGTTCGCAAGGTCTTTACACAATGATGTACTACAACCACAACATCCACTTTCTGGCCGCTGCAAGCGCCATGAAGGGACGCTACGCCGACTCAATCAAAGCGGCTCGCGAACTCGAAGCGAACGTCAAACCGCACGTCAAAGCAATGCCGATGCTGGAGATGTTCGTGCCTTATTCGATCGTTTCGCTCGTGCGCTTTTCGCGCTGGGACGATGTAGCGAAAGAACCAAAGCCTGCGCCTGAGTTGAAGATTACGACAGGGTTCTGGCATTTCGCGCGTGGCAGTGCTTACGCGGCAACCAATCAGATCTCGCAAGCCGATGCTGAGTTGGCGGCTTTGCAGGCGCTGATCAAAACGATTCCGGCGGACGCTCCGATGGGAAACTCGGGCGCTCTGAACGTCCTGAAGGTTGCGGATGCGGCACTTGCCGGAAAGATTGCCTACGCGCGTGGAGACAAGGAAGCGGCCTTTAACCTGCTCACAAAGGCCGTCGCCGCCGAGGACGCAACGAGTTATAACGAACCCTCAGACTGGGATCTTCCCGTTCGCGAGTTCTTCGGCGGCGCGCTGCTGGCCAGTGGCGAGTACGCCCGCGCCGAGAGCGTCTTCCGTGCCGAGATGGCGAAACATCCGCGCAATGGTCGCGCGTTGTTTGGACTCGCTGAGAGCTTGAGAAAGCAGAACAAGACGTCTTCGGCGCAGATGGTCCAAACCGAGTTTGAAACAGCGTGGCAATACGCGGACACGAAGCTGAGTGTTGAGAGTTTGATCGGCGTGCAGCCGAAGTCGACGGCTTCTAATGCCGGGTCAGACGTGCGCTTTTCCAACGTCTCACTGAAAACCGGTGTACGTTTGCGTTATGCGTATCAGGGTGACGCGGGCGGTGAACCGATCATCCTGCTGCACGGCTACACCGATTCGTCGTTTTCATATAGCGCGGTCCTGCCGTTACTCGATCGCAAGTATCGAGTTTACGTTTTGGACCAGCGTGGTCACGGTGAGTCAGATCGGCCAACCGGCGCTTATGCGCTGCAAACTTTCGCTGCGGACGTCGTGGCGTTCATGGATGTGATGAAGATTGATAAGGCGACGATCGTGGGCCACTCGATGGGAAGTTTTGTGGCGCAGCACGTCGCAGTCGCCGCGCCGGAACGCGTAAAGCGATTGGTGCTCTCCGGCTCGGCGACTATCATTCGCAACTCCGTCGTCGCGGACCTTCAGCGCGAAGTAAACACGCTGAAAGATCCGGTGCCGGAAAAATTCGTGCGTGAGTTTCAGACGAGCACGATATTTCATCGGCCGCCGGACGACTTCTTCAACGGCGTCGTCAAAGAGACTCTGACTCTTCCAGCCCACGTGTGGCGCGAAGTGATGGACGAGATGATGTCGCCGAAAGCGAAGGCCGACCTGACGAAGATCAAAGCGCCGACGCTGATTCTTTGGGGCGACAAGGAAACGATTTTTCCGCGTTCGGAACAGGATCGACTCCTTGCGGCCTTGCCAAATGCACGCTTAAAGGTCTATGAAGACACGGGACACGGAATGCACTGGGAACGTCCCGAGCGATTTGCGCAGGACTTGCAGGAGTTTATGAACTGAGAAAGTTTCCTTCCAGGATTCGTCTTATCTGTGTTTGTATCTGTGGCGTGATGGTGCTCACCCACGCCACAGCGGATCCTTTTACGCAAACAGCCGGCCGTTCTGTTGTTCGCGCGCAGAACGGTATGGTTGCTTCCAGCCAACCCCTTGCTTCGTTAACCGGAATCGAAATCCTTAAACGCGGCGGCAATGCCGTCGATGCGGCCGTCGCGATGGCCGCCGTGCTCAACGTCACCGAACCGATGATGACGGGTATCGGCGGCGATATGTTTGCGCTGGTCTATTGGTCCAAAACGAAAGAGCTGAAAGGACTGAACGCGAGTGGCCGCGCGCCGCGCGCGTTGAGCATCGACTATTTCGCGAAAAGGAACGTGAAGCAAATGCCGCTGTTTGGCATGGAAACCGTTACGGTTCCGGGCGCTTTCGATGGCTGGGTAGCGTTGAACGAGAAGTATGGCACGATGAAGCTGGCAGACCTGCTCGCGCCGGCGATCGCTTATGCGGAAAACGGCTTCCCGGTGATGGAAAAGACCGCGGAAGACTGGGCCGCGGAGGTCGATAGACTCAAACTGAATCCAGCAGCGGCGTCGAATTATCTCGTCGACGGACGTGCCCCGCGCGCCGGCGAGATCTTTCGTCAACGCAATCTCGCGCGGACATTGCGCACGCTCG
>JAICGZ010000320.1 GCA_025922875.1 Pyrinomonadaceae bacterium | reverse complement strand
GCTAATCGTTTCATGATCGAAGATGCTGCGATTGCTTATACGCCATCGTTGACAGTGTTGCGAGAAATGAGTAAGCGGCGGCAGCGCGGTGCGGGTGCACCTACTCTCCTGGCACTCGGTAACCCGTCGCTGGGAAACGACACGATTAAGCGTGCGGCATTGACGCCTCGTGATGGAAAACTCGATCCGTTACCAGAGGCTGAACAGGAGGTTAAGTCGCTGGGCCGCCTGTACGGTGGTTCGCGAAGTAAGATCTACATCGGTGCGGATGCGCGCGAAGAGCGTGTCAAGAGTGAAGCGAGTAAAGCAACCATACTTCACTTCGCAACACATGCAATGCTCAACAATGCGTCGCCGATGTATTCGCATCTTGCGCTCGCCGGAGGTGGCGCAAATGAAGATGGATTGCTGGAAGCATGGGAACTGATGCAACTCGATCTGCAAGCTGACCTGGCAGTGCTCTCCGCATGTGAGACGGCTCGTGGACGCGTCGGTGCAGGTGAGGGAATGATCGGGTTGTCTTGGGCGATGTTCATGGCTGGCGTACCGTCGATTGTTGTGAGCCAGTGGAAAGTCGAATCTGCCGGCACGCGTGATCTGATGGTGAACTTTCACGGGGCACTAATCTCATCGAAACCGACGAAGACGGAAGCATTGCGGCAGGCCGCGTTGAAGTTGATGAAAAATCCCGAGACGAGCCACCCGTTTTACTGGGCCGGCTTTGTGCTGGTTGGCGATGGCCGCTAAGTCCGCCGCACTCCAAAAAGGCGCACAATTAGCGTCGTAGCGCCTGGACCTGGCGCAGGAGGGTGCGTGCGACTTCGGAATTTGGATTGGCCCTGCGCAGCAGACGCAGTTCTTGTTCGGCTTCTTTTAATAGTCCTGCTTCTGCGTAGAGCAGGGCGAGCGTTAAGTGTGATGAGCCGTACGCGCGCTTTGCCCGTGCGAGTTCGTTTGCTTTCCCTTGGTCCAGGATGCGGAACCTGGCTTGCGGCGCGGGTGGACGCGGCGAGGTGATCTCCTGTCCGTCTTTGATCGCTTTCACTTGCCAGGAATAAACTTTGCCGCGCGAGAGTGTTGTGGCCCAGGAAAGATTGGTGAGTTGCGGGCTTGAAGCCACCAGCTTGAACTGGTCGTCATAAACTTCAACCACGTAACCCGTAGCGCCCTCAAGTCGCGACCAGCGAAACGTTGGTTCATTCGTCATCAGCACATTTCCGGCAGGCTCAACTACAGAAAATTCTTGTTTCTGATTATCCGAACTCATCAACGAGCTGGGCGGCCGCGACAGTCCCTGGAGTTGTGATGACCTCTCGATTCTCTGTGTCGTGAGCGCTCTTTTCACCGCGTTTTGGTAAGCGACTGGCAAATTCTCTGCGCCGGAGAGCTTGCCTTCCTCGTCGAGTGACAACACACCCGCGCCATCGTTCAATTGCGCGACGGCCATTACAGGAGGCGCTACAGGAGACGCTGGCGGCTCAGGCTGCAACGATTCTGTTGGAACTGGAGTAGGTTGCAGAGATGGTGACGGCGCAACAGCAACTTCCCGTCCCGGTTCGGGAGCGGTTCGCCACACCAGCCACCCCATCACTGCCAACAACAGAACGGCCAGCGCCGCACTGCCAAACGCCGGTAAGGGAGATGCTCGAAAGAAAGATACAAACCTTTCGCGCCACGAGCCCGCAGTTGAAGCCGGCACAGCCGCCGGACGATACTCGCGCTCGAGCGATGGCGCGATCTCGTTTCTAAACGCCCGCAGATCCTCGACTGCAAAAGCACACTGCTCACAACCACTCAAATGATCCGTAACCACCTGAAGCGACTCGCCTGACAAGTTTTTATCCACATAATCAGCCGTCTGTTGCGGCGTCAGGTGCGTGCCTAAATCCTCGCCCAGCGTTCCGGCATGCAGCGCCAGGAAAACTGCGTCACCGGCGTCGATTCGCCGTTGGCAGGCTTCGCACTCGCCGAGATGGTCAGTCACTGACAGCAATTCCGCGGGGCTTAGCTGGTGTTGAGAATAATCCTCAACTTGTTTTTGAGTCAGATGTTCCAAGTTTTTTATTTGGTCCTCCAGCCGGGGTTCCGGTGGGTTTCAAATATGTAAGTTGGCGAAAGTTGTCGCGTATTACCACTCACGCTAAATAAATCCTTTCAGCCGGCGCGCCAGCCGTTCGCGCCCGGATTTGCGGGCATTTATTACTTGCTGCCGCGTCAATCCGAGCAACTCCGCGATTCGCGCATCTTCCAGCGGCAAATCATTCCACACCTCGGCGAAACGTTCCGCAGTAATCTCCAGCGCCTTCGCGATTTGGCGCACGGTTGCAATGCCTATGGCCGGAAACAACGTAATACAACCCGAACCACTCGCGTCTTTCAAGTTAAGCAACAACGCCGCGCGCTGGTTTAATGGAAGCTGTTGTAGTTCTTCCCAGAGCCTCTGGAGAAACATCTTTTTCTCTATTCGCCAGCCGTGATGGGGCTCCCCGGCGGCGTGCTCGGGCGCAGACTCTTCATCATCGGCGAGCGTTTCAACCGGTTGGTCGCTGATGCCCACCATTGTTGCCAGCGCGCTTACCAGTTCGTCGAACTCAACCGGGCCACCAAGGTGATTGAAAATTGCAGCGACTGCTTCGGCGAGCTCCTGTGGTTTGCTGGTTTTAAGCGTTCGAAGGTGGGCCGGCAGCCTGTCAATTTCCAATCCCGCGCGACGTTTCTTTTGTTCCTGCCAAGCCTCAAAGCCGGTGACCTGCTTGCCGTCGTCATCCTGCCAAACTGCGAAGCCACGCTGGCGTGTCATGAGGTAGTGAAGACGATTCTTGAACGCGTGCCGTTCGGGAAACTGTCGTCGCATCCAGCGCGCACAGGTGCGATGCGCGATAACTGCCGCCATGCCGCGCACGTCGCTGATCGGATTCGCCTCAGGAAGTTTGCGAAACCGCTGTAACTGCGCCACGAGCTGCAACACCGCTTCCTGATGAATGTCGTCAAACTCGGCGCGCTGAGTTTCACGATAAGAGTTGAGACGGAGTTTGAAACGAATGACACCTTTGATTACGGGCTCGGCGTGGGCAGTGATCAGTTGTGAGACGAGTTCATCGGCTTGTTCTTCACTTTTCTCGACCAGCAGAGGCTCGAGGAGAGGATCGATCTTGATGGGCGATTCGTTCATGTTTCAGCCACAAAGAAGCACAAGAGCACAATAATAAAGCTTGTTGTGCAATTTGCACTTCTTTTGTGGCCAATTGTAGGGGCGGCCCTCCGTGGCCGCCCCTCTCACGAAGAATACGCAATATAAAAGGAGAAGGGGCGGCCACGGAGGGTCGCCCCTACAATGATTCACTTATCGACGCTGAAGCGAAGTATCGAACAAGTTGAGGATGTCGCCGATCGTCGGAGACATTGTCGTTTGCGCAAAGATAAGACTTCGTTGAGCGATCGCGTTACTGCCTTTGCGGCGCACGAACCAACCGATCAACGGAATCGGCCGCACACCCGGAATGTCTTTCAGCAAAGGCAGACCACCCCAGTAAGTTGTCGGCAATCCGATCTTCGCGTCGGACTCAAACCGCGAGACCTCGCGAATCTCCATGTTTGCGAGTTGTACTTCAGTATTGACGGTGTGGCGCTCGATGCGCGGCAGTCGCGGGTTAACAGTCCCTCTTGGTTCGCGCACCAGTGTGGTGTCGACGAAGTCAAACTTGAAGCGCAACGCCTGGCCGGTCGGATCAAAAATCGGCGTTACCTGAAAAGCACTGCCTGACGTAATACCATAAATCTCAGCCGCATCTTTCTCGTTTGCCGACGCTCTGAGCTGGCTCAGTCCTCCCAAAACGTTACCTGTTTGAGCGGCGAGCGTAATCTGCGCAATGCTCTGAAGTCCCTGAAGCAGATTTGTCTCCTGGCCGACCGACAACTCCGCGGTTGCACGCGGGTCAACACGGGCCACCAAACGGTTTGTGGCAAGCATGGAAGTCCGCTGAATCACGCCAAAGCCAATGCCTGACTTTTTCAACCTGGCACGCAGATTTGCAAGCATCGGTTGGACAAACTCGCGGTCTATATCGTCTTCGAATGCCTTCGTGTAGATATCGAGCATGCCATCCGCGGCAGCTACTCGAGCAGGTGAGGCTCTGAGGTTATAGACTCTCGTACCTTTTGGTGTTTCCAAACCAATAGTGCCTTCACCCGGCTCAATCAACGTGACACGACGGTTCATTATGTCGAATGCTGAGATTGGGAACTCATCATGGATAGTGTCAAAGATTCTGGGGAGTTTTAGTTGCAAGCATCGATATAGCTCCCCTTCCTCTAGTGTTAATGATTTTGCTGCTGCTACGGCGGTTCCATTCGATCCAGTCCGTCCGGTTTGCTTTGTGTAGAGGTCGGTAAAATCCTTAACTCGCTCTTGCAACCCCGTAATTCTCGAGATCAGATGTCGCAGCAGTGGACCACGCATGGCGTAGATGAGTTCTTGTTGCTGGCGCGTAGTTTCGACATCTTCGCCCGACCGTGGCGGCGGGTCCTGGAGCATCGCCTCGAGTCGTGTAAACCTCGTTGGCTCACGCTTCTTAGGATCGTCAAACTTCCTCAGACCTTCCCGGAAGTTCTTCATGATCGCTTCACGGTGAGATCGATTGGTCAGTAACAGAACAATCAACGCTTCGTTCAGCGTTGTAGCTGAGCCCGGATCCTTCAGCCCAAACTGCTTGGGATTATCGAACCCGAGTTCGTCGATAAACTCGATGCCAAGCTCCTTGCGTACTTGTTCTGAATAAAGAGAGTAACGTTTTAGACGTTGGTAGCGTCCGGTAATGTCTGTGTCCGCGGGACTGACTGCAGGAGCTGTCGGGTCGGGCCGAAAGTATTGGGCGTAGATGTTCTTCTCGTGGCAGTCTTTTCTTTGTATTGACTGGCCGATCTTACTTGTCGTTGACGCATACTCCGCTTCGGCACTGACCGCGCCAAGGAGCATTGAAAGTGTCTCTGCTATTTTTGCGCGCGTGTTCGCCAGTTCCTCCTCAACGATCGCCAGAGCGTTATTAAACTTCTCCGCGCCTTTTTGCGTGGCATCGCTATTCAGTTCAATCTTCCAAAGAGTCATGCGCGCTTGCGGCGCCGGCTCATCAAGTTTGGCGACAATGTCCTGTACCTTCGCGACATCTTCTTTTCTGCCGCGTACGAAAATCGCGTTCTCGCCGCCAGTAGATGAAGTGATTTCTACACGCTTCGCCGGATCATTGCTGGTGGCGACGGCTGTTGTAGACCAGAACGGCGCGTTGTCTCGTAAATTTGCAAACGCGGTCGATTCGAGCTGTGCGGCACGAATAGTTAAACTACTCGCACGTTCGAAAGCCGTCTGAGCGACTTCAAGTTGTTCCTCGGCTGCGGTTAGTTGAGCGGCCAACCCGTTATGTTCATCGTTGAGCCTGTCGGCGCGTTGTTGCGCTGCCTTGCGTTCTTCTTCGCGCCTGGTCTTTTCCTCAAGTGAGCGGTCCTTCTGCTCTTGTGAAACGCTGCCGGCCGGGCGCCGGTTAAGCTCTGCATCTCTGCTCGCAGCTGATTGCGCCAGGATGTTGGCGGCATTCAATTGATCGTTCGCTTCCTGCAGCCGCTGTCGAATACTCGTTACCCGCCTCTTAAGACTCGAAACCAGGCCGTTTGCTTCGCTTTGTGCATCCTCAGCCGCTCGTAGTTTGTCCAGACGCTCTTCGGATCGGCGGCGCGCGTCTACATCGCCACCTACCAATTTCGCCGTGGGATTAAGTGTTTGTACGAGACGAGGGATGTCAGTGAAATAGTAGAGCCGGATCTTTTCCGTGACCCAAAGTGAACGATCTCCGGAAAGCAGTTCCTGAAAGTCAGCTGTGATCAACCTGAGATCTTCCACGTTTTTGCTTAAAGCGTCCTGCGAACTGTGTGTTGTTGTGGTATCGAAACCGGCAATGCTGACCTGCGCTTGCGCACTGATCGAACCCACGATGCGATTGGCTTTGTCCAGCACTGCGACCAATCGTAAATTCTCCTTAATCGCCTGGGTTGCGTCCCGCTCAAAAGCTCGCGGACTTGAAGCAAAGTTGTCCATCTTGAGGCTCAATGCACCTATCTGGGAGCGGGCATATTTGGAAAGAGTATCGAGATGTGAACTTACGTTTGTGGCGAGGGCGACTACTGAACTGTGCAGGCTCTTGACCATTGTGTCGGTCTTCGCATTGGGCTCGGGGTCTTTGACACCTACTTTCTCTAACTGCGCGAGCAGTTGTTCCCATTCCTTCTGAAACTCAAGATCGAATTGGATTAACGACGGAACATCGCTCAGTTTGTTTTCGAACAGATTTAAGATCTCAGCTTCAGTGATAGTTGGTTTCGTAAAGGGCGTCAGACGGGCGTTGGTATCGCTCGCTAATGTTTTCACACTTTTGTAAACGGCGATAAGGGCATCGTTGAGTCTACTCTTCAGGTTCCTCAACGCGGGTGCCGTTTTATGTTCAGCGTCAAGCTTTGATTGGACCGCACCGAGGTTGTTTTGGACGTGCGTTTTCGCCGTTAAGAGTTCCGGAGTGCTGCCGGTAGCCAAGGCGGTGTTAGCGTCTTTAAGCTTAGTGTTTGCAGTTAGTAGTTTCTGTTCGGCGTCATCCAATTCATCTTGCAACGTTTTCTTAGTTTCCTCGTCAAACATCCGGCTTACGGTGTCAGTGAGCTTCCTAATTTTTTCCAGTGAATTAATATCCGGGGCCGTCAGTGAACTGAATGCCTCCAAGTCGGCTAAGTGCCCCTCAGTTTCAAACGTTTTAGCTTCAGCCAACGCTAATGCGCTTCGCGCCGTGGCGATTGCAGTATTGGCTTGAAGGACCGGCGCAGTGTCATCCTGGGGAACGGCAAGGGTCTCATGAATTCCCGTCACGGAGGTAAAAAGGCAAAAGATCAGCGCCAGTACAGTCGCCCGTCTGAAATTCCGGATTTGATTGTTCATGATAGGTTTCCTGGTGTTTTGATTGGCCAGTAGTGACTGATCCACTACTTGATTGGCCCTCATTTCTTTATGAAATTTGAGGCGAATTCGTTTCCCGACGGCGTTTGCAGCTAGCCCCGGGTGCTGACTGTGGTCGGTACGGCGCCAATCTGTGGTCTGTAACGTTAGCGAAAACCCCTGCCTCCCGTACGATCCCCACGCTTTAAGAGGAGGATTGGCCTCCATACGTTTAGTCGCCCCTTAGGGCGGAGGAGATCATGCGAGTCAATTTGCGAAATCTGTGTTTTGCCTTAATTGCGGTTGCAGTCACTTTCACTTCCGTTCGTGCTCAGAGTCAGAGTCCGGAAGACAAGACGCTGGCGCCCTATTTCGTGGTC
>JAICGZ010000319.1 GCA_025922875.1 Pyrinomonadaceae bacterium | reverse complement strand
TGCGCGAGAAAAAGTTTCGCACAGAAGTCTCCAAATGTGATTTGAGTACTTTTCGGGCAAAGCCGCTTGAACTCTAAACTGCATTCACTACTTTTGTGCTTTTTTGTGGCGGGACTACTTACTACAATCATGCGGATGACGCGCTACTCGCGACGGGTCTTTCTTCTGCTAATCCTGGTCCTCTTCTGCGTACCTCTTATTGCGCACATCTATCTGGGTTCATACAGCCGTTTCATCGCGGATGACTTTTGCTCCTCGGCGATGGCGCGTTCGCAGGGTGTGTTCGGCGCAACAGTCCACTGGTACGTGAGTTGGACCGGGCGCTTTTCTGCAAATTTCCTCGACAGTTTGTTTGGTTATCTCGGACCGAGCGTTACACCTTACGCGACCGGGTTAGTAATCACGCTATGGTTCATCGTGCTGACGCTGGCGGTGGCCCAACTCATCGCAACCGCCGAAGAACGTGTTCTGCAAAGCTGTGTGATCGCGGCGATGGTCCTATTCGCGGTACTCGATGTGATTCCCTTTGTTGGTCAATCACTCTATTGGGGACAGGGGATGCGGTCAGTCGTTCCGCCACTCATTCTCGGAACGGCGTACGTTGGAATGATCGCGAATCGAAGTGCCTCGCCGGCAGTTGAGAAAATCACTCCTGTTTGGTTTGGGACAGCAGCTCTCATCACCTTCATCGCGGCCGGATTCGCTGAGACTTATTTTGCAGTACAAACCAGCGTGCTCGTGTTTACCCTCCTCATTGCCGTCGTATCAAACCGCTATGCTCCTCCTGACAAAAGAAATTATTTGCTGTTGTTGGTTGCGGGATTGATCGGCTCCCTGGCGGGTGGATTACTCATGTTCGTCGCGCCCGGCAACCAGTTCAGACGGAGCGCCTATCCTCCACCACCAGCGCCTCCGGAATTGTTAAGCATTGCGTTGCGCGGCCTGCGAGAATTTTTTGAATTAGTTGTGTTTTCGCCATCTCACCGGTTCACCTGGGCGGGCCTGCTCTTATGCATGTTCATACTCGGTATCTTTCGGCATTACGAAGCACCTTCTGACACACGCAGACACATCTGGACATTGGTTTGGCTGCCCGTTGTCGGTTTCGTATTACTCTTAGTATGCTGGATACCGATGGCGTGGGGAACTTCACTTCTCCTCGCGTATCGCACTCTTATTATTCCTGCTTACGTTCTCGTCTGTCTTCTCGCTTGTTGGGCCTATATTGCCGGACGAGTGTGTTATGCATTCGTGCGTCGCCGCTCGGTATTGGTAACGATCCTCTCGCTCCTTCCCCTACTCGCTTTCGGTCTCTTCGCCGCCAACACCGGCCGCAAAACCTGGATGCTTCGATCTACCTTTGCCGAATATGCAGGGAACTGGGATGAAAGAGAACGCATGATTGAGACAGCCAAGTCGCAAGGCATGCCTTACGCGGTCGTGCGTCGACTGCACAACTGGGCCGCCCTGGAGGAAATCGCAGTTGACCCAAAGATTACATGGCTGACGAAGTGTCTTCAGGACTACTACGGCATCGGAGTAATCCCTGATCTGGGTGATCTGTACGGTGAGCCGAATGGCGAAGTAAAGCAGGCGGCAGTCGAGCGCCAGTTTGACATGATTCCGAAGTTGCCCGGCTCAGTTCCTACCGAACTCAATCAGATCTACAAGAGTGATCGAGGAAAGATTGGTTTTTATAAGAGTAGTGCCACACCCGATCAGATCAAATCGTTTTACAAAAGTGAATTCTTAAAGCTGGGATGGAAACATATCGGCGAGAAGAAGGTGGAAGCCTATCAACGATTCACTGGAGGTACACAGAATCTGTTTTGCAACGGCGAGGTCGCAGCTACTCTATTCATCACCGCGCAAGACGAACAACGACTCGGCTACACCTATTCTCTAGCCTTGAACTGGGGCATGTCTTCGGGCCTCACGTGGGGCGTCGTGGATTGCCAGGGACCTTAACAGGACGAACAGGATTTATTTTGAAATCCTGTCATCCTGTCTGAGGCAATCGCTTAGCAGTGGGTCTACTCAATCGCTTTTACGCAGGCTGCAGGGTTTGCAGGATCTCCGCCAGCAGTTGATTGAAGCTTGCCGGTTCCTCGAGCATTGGATAGTGACCGATACCTTTGATAATCGCGACATCAAACTGCGGCGCGTACTTGCGATTCGCTTCCACATTCGTAGGCACGCGATCTGAATTGATGGCACGAATCGGCACTTTGATTTCCTTTAGCGCCGGAGCCGCGTCGTACGCAAAAATTGCCGAAAGGATCGCAAGCGCCGTCTCCGGAGGACGTGAGGTCGCATCCTTAATCACACGCTTCTTGACCGCAGCAGGTGTGCCGCGCGCAAAGAAAAATTGATTCATTAAAGCTTTTACGGCGCCTTTATAGTCCGCTCGAAGTTGTTTCATCACGGCGTCGAGTTGCTCCGCAGGCATTTTCTCTTCGACGTTGTGCAGCGTGTCAACCGGCACTATTGCTACAACACGCTCGGGCATTCGTCGCGCGGCCTCCAGTGCGATGGGACCACCCATCGAGCTGCCCACCAGCACCACTCGTTTAAGATCAAGCTCCGTGACGACAGCTTTGACATCGTCGCCATAACTCTCGATAGACCAGTTTTTCCTTTCCAGGCCAGACTCGCCGTGGCCCGGCAGATCGATAGTTACAACGCGATTCGTCTTCGAAAACTCAGCCACCTGGTTGTCCCAGAGGCGACGGTCGCAACTCCAACAATGAATAAAAACCAGTGCATTGTCTCCTTTACCCTGCACTGCGTAATGAATCGGCACCCCGTCCGACGAAGTAACAACAGCCGTGTCAGGAGCAGTTTGTGCAAACGGCATGACAAGACTCAAAAACAGCAGCAGACCTAAAAACATAATCGCACCTCGCTTTCAGTATTCAGCAAATGAATCGTCAGGGTAACAATACAACCAGTGCTCGCGTGGCTCGGCTGACGCGATAACAGGATGTCCACTCGCGCGGGCGTGTTTTGTGGCATGATGATTCGGAGAACTATCACAACACAATGTCACGCCGCACGTTTGACAGGTACGCAAGTGAACCCATTGATCGCCAAGCTTCACGCACTCTTCACATTCCTGACGCTTCGGATGCTTAATCGTCTGGATAGACTCGATATGAGTACAAGTTTCAGCAGCGTTCATGCGAATATCTTGCCTCAAAACGGTTTAAGCCACAAAAGAAGCGTCCTTCTCGTCACTAACTCAGGCCGATTCATCACATCGTCACCACAAAATCAACGGCAATGGTGTTTCCAATCTGAGAGCCCAATCACTCGAAAGTCAGGTGAGTAGAAATGTTTGATTCAACGCGACGATCCTTCCTGCAACAAACAGCTATAGGGCTGGCTACTTTTGGCGCCTCGGGACTGGTTTTAAGTTGTGAGGCGCAGCCAACTCAAGAGGTAAACCGTGACCCCTCGAATCAGATTTTGATTCAGATGGGCGCCGCGCAGCAGACCACGGCGAAGAGTGAGCTGCGGAAAATCACGCCGCAGCCATATGGACCATTCTACAGAGCTGGCGCACCGTTCAGAGGCAAGCTCAGTTTGCCCGGTGAGCCGGGGACGACTTTTGTTCTTTCCGGCCGTGTGTGGGCCTACGATACCAAGCGGCCACTGCCCGGCGTGGTGCTGGACTTTTGGCACGTCGATATGAACGAGAAGTATTCAAACGGCGTCAGCGATTTTCGCAACCGCGGTAGATTGGTGTCTTCAGAGACTGGTCAATACGAAGTGGAAAGCATACGACCGATTCCCTATCGCCCTAATCCCACCGGCGCTCCGGATTTCTGGCGCTGCGCACACTTTCATCTCGCCGCCATTTGTCCGGGCTATCAACCGTTAGTCACAGAGATTCATTTTCACGGCGACGCCAGGAAGAACGATCCGATGTACCGTGCTGAGAACGCGATCGTGGTGGAAGAGCGCACTGTGAATGGGAAGGTTTTCCAGACGGGAGTGTTCGACATCGTCCTCGAGCGGGCCGCAAAATAAAGCAAGCCCCACACCGAAGCACCAAATGTCTTTTCACTCATTTTTGTGCTTTATGTGCTTTTTTGTGGCCTGAATTTTGGCCTGGACTTCCGCCAATTCGCGGCGGATCGTCGTGTCCTCTTTCGCGGCCGAACCCAGTTGCTCACGGATTCGCAGCGCTTCAGTGTAACGCGACAAAGCCCGCGCTGTTCTTCCGGAGCGTGCCTCAATATCTCCAACCTTGATGAGTGCAACTGCCTCGTTCCTGCGGAACTGCGCGTTCACGGGATCAGACGCAACCATTTCCTGCGTAAAAGTGAGTTGCTTGTGGTAATGCTCAGATGCCTGCTCAAGATCACCTAACTTAAAGAGCATGTCGCCAACGTAGCGATGACTCTCATTCAGCATGAGACGTAGATCAGTGTTCAGCGGATCTGCGGCCACCAGTGCTTCACGCATTTCCAGTCCGCGTCGTTGTAGTTCCAGCGCAGCTTTTGTGTCTCCTGCGTGATCGGTAGCGAGACCGAGGAACTCGTAGGAAATCGTCAGTGCGCGTCGCGAGCGGGCGGTGTTGGGATCGGAAGCTAACAACGTCTCGCGTATCCGCAACGCTTGTTGCTGATTGTCCAGTGCGCCCTTTGCGTCACCCATGAGCATCAACATGCTGCCGATATACGCATATGTGCCGGCGAGATTGTATCGATCGATGAAGTCTATCTGCTCTGCCGCGGCCAACTCCTGACGCGCCGGCAATTGTTGACGAATCATCTCTAACTCGCGCGGCATGTCACCCTGTGCGCCGAGCAAGGTCGCAATGAACCAATAGCTATCCAACAGTTCACGGCGATAATTGAGGTTCGACGGATCAGCCGCGACCAGCGCTTCGCGAAGTGCTGCCGCCTTTCGATGACTTTGCAAAGCTCCGGGGAGATCTCCGAGATGCGCGACGGACGGCGTGTATTGCACTGCTCCGAGTTTTTCGTAAGCGCCGGCAAGTTCTCGCTGCAAACCGAGATCACCGGCAGCATCCTGGCTAAGGCTGTCGAGATAATTTAGACCTCGCTGCACGATCAGAGAGCGCGCTGCTGTCGACCCGGGCAGATTCACAACAGCATCGTGCACTTCAAACACGAAGGAATTCGCCAGTTGTCTCACTTCGTTAAAACGTCTTTCAGATCGTGCACGCTCTGCTCGTGCAACTCTCGCCTGCCAGGCCGTTGCGATGATTCCAACTAACAATGTGATAACGATGAGCGCTGCGGCCGCTACGCCGGCTTTCTGACGGCGAATAAATTTTCCGGCGCGGTAGCTAAACGTGTCCTGACGCGCGCGAACAGGTCGTCCAGCCAGATGACGTTGAATGTCTTCCGCAAACTGTTCCGCGCTTGCGTACCGGCGCTGCGGCTCCTTGCGCATCGCCATCAACACGATGTTATCGAGATCTACGTGCAGGCGTTTCCGCAGTTTCGGAATACTTATGTCGATGTTTTTTCCGATCGCCGTGCTGGGACGTTCCGGATCCTGATCGCAAATTACTTTTGCGATTTCGTGTGGCACTCGACTCTTGAAACGATACGGCTGGCGGCCACTCAGCAGTTCATAGAGGACGACGCCGAGTGAATAGATGTCGGTTGCAGTGGTCACTGACACGCCGCGCACCTGCTCCGGACTCGCGTACTCGGGCGTCATGAACGACGTCGCCGTTGCCGTTGCATTCGACTTGTCGTGGTGCAAAAGTTTCGCGATGCCGAAGTCGACGAGTTTGGGTAAGCCTTCGCTCGTTACGAGAATGTTGCCGGGCTTGATGTCGCGATGTATGACGAGATGTTGATGTGCGTACTGCACGGCGGCGCAGACCGTGCAAAAGAGTTTCAGCCGTTGTTCGGTAGTGAGGTTGTGTTCGTCACAGTAATGGTTGATCGGACTGCCCTCTACATATTCCATTACGAGGTACGGAAGTCCGTCAGCAGTCGCGCCGCCATCAAACAGTCGCGCGATGTTTGGATGATTCAAATCGGCGAGGATCTGCATCTCGTTTCGAAAACGACGCCGGATGGTTTCGCCGCCGAGGCCTGGATTGATGAGCTTGATTGCAACTTGCTGGCGGTAATGTTCGTCGTCTCGCTCGGCAAGGTAGACAGTGCCCATACCGCCGTGGCCGATCTCGCGCAGTATTTTATATGGGCCAATGCGACTGCCGGTGGTTGCATCGAGTCGCAAACGAGCAGCATCGGTCGCGCATGCTTCCATCGCGTCGCTTTTCGTATCGACTCGATGGGCCAACAACTGATCGATCTCGGCACGCAGATCCGAATCGTGCACGCACACGGAGTCGAGAAACTGTCGCTGTCGCTCAGTCTCGAGTTCTAGTGCTTGAGACAGCACTCTTTTAACTTGTTGCCAACGTTCCGGAGTGATGCGGATCTACCTCCCGCTGCTGAGCTGGCGTCTGAGCCACAATTTTGCCGAGTCCCATTCACGCTTGGTGGTCGCCGGCGAGATGTCTAACACTTCTGAAGCTTCTTCGATCGTGAGTCCACCGAAAAATCGCAATTCCACGATCTGTGTTTGTTGCGGGTCAAGCGCGGCAAGGGCGTTTAGTGCTTCATCGAGCGCCATCAGGTCAACTTCTCGTTTTTCAAAGAAGCTTACGGCGTCGTCGAGGGAAACTTTCGTCGCGTAACCCTGGCGCTTCTTCGCCTGCCGATCCTTTGCGTGATTGATGAGAATTCTTCTCATCATCTGAGCCGCAATTCCGAAAAACTGCGCGCGGTTTTGCCAGTTCACCGATTTCTGATCGATCAAGCGAAGGTAAGCCTCATGCACGAGCGCGGTCGTTTGCAGAGTATGACCGGGACGTTCGCGGCTGAGGTAGTTCTGCGCGAGACGGCGCAGCTCGTCGTACACTACGGGCATGAGCTCGTCGAGTGCCGCCTTGTCGCCTTCGCTCCATGCAACGAGGAGTTCCGTGACGCCTTGCTGTGGATAAACCATTTGCATCGTGGGAGAGGTGGAAAATTCTAGCGCTCAGCGAGTTCCGCGTCCAATTTTATCGCCACAAAAAGCCACAAAAGGATTTTGCGGCGCGTTCACTTACTCCCATCTTTCAACGCTGAAAGCGTTCGCTAACCGTAGCCACGATTAAGAACAAACGAATTGCTATTCCCTCCCTTAACGCTGAAAGCGTTCGCTAACCCGGCCCGCAAATGGCCTGCCTTAACGCTGAAAGCGTTCGCTAACCCCGGCCGCGAGTGAAGAGCAAAGGAATTTCAAACTGCTGGCCTGCCTTAACGCTGAAAGCGTTCGCTAACCCGGCCCGCAAATGGCCTGCCTTAACGCTGAAAGCGTTCGCTAACCCCGGCCG
>JAICGZ010000318.1 GCA_025922875.1 Pyrinomonadaceae bacterium | reverse complement strand
TCGGATCCACCACCGCGTTCGGATCCACCACCGCGTTCGGATCCACCACCGCGTTCGGATCCACCACCGCGTTCGGATCCACCACCGCGTTCGGATCCACCACCGCGTTCGGATCCACCGCCGCGTTCGGATCCACCGCCGCGTTCGGATCCACCACCGCGTTCGGATCCACCACCGCGTTCGGATCCACCACCGCGTTCGGATCCACCACCGCGTTCGGATCCGCCACCGCGTTCGGATCCGCCACCGCGTTCGGATCCACCGGCGCGAACAGAGTCGCCGAGAAGCGAATCGCCACGCTCGGCTCCTGATCGACCAAAACCAGACAGGCCGGATCAGTGACAGGATGTACAGGATTTTCAGGATTTATCATGTCAATCTTGTGAAATCCTGAAATCCTGTGAGCCTGTCTTCATGCGTGGGAGCTTGCGGATTTGACCATCAATCACCGTCTCGGTCTCGCCGATCTGCACAGCTCCCATTCTCTTGTAGAAGCCTGCCGCATTCGGATCCGCTGACAACTCTACGTCGCGGATACTGAGTGCTGCAGCGCGCTCCATCGCGTCAAGAAAAAGCTCTTTCCCAATTCCCATCCCAATGCATGCAGGCGTCACCCACATGTGTTCCAACTCTGCTTTGTCACTGTGGACACACAGAGCATAGAAGCCTCGTATCTCGCCGTCGTTCTCGGCGACATAAACATGATTGTCACGAATGAAATCGGAGGAGACGGTGAGGTCCGATTCCCAGTGCTTGATCCAGTGTTCGGGATATCCCCAGTGACGCTTCGCATCGAGTGCGATCTGCGTCAGGGTGGTTGCCTCTTCGGGTAACGCTCGCCTGATTGTCATGGCAGTCGCCATACTGATCCACGGGGTATTTATCCCGATCTAAGACGCAGCGGCTTCTTCGTGGTGCTCGGTGGTGTAAAGACGAAGGATGTCCTGTCCCTGGCGGGAGCGTGGATCGATTGTCCGCAGGTGCTTGCGGCCCTGCATTTCCCAGATCGCCGTCACTACTCCATCTTTTTCCACTGCATGGTAAGTAATTTCTTCAGTGCTCGCTTCAGGCGCGGTTTCGTTTGATTGGGCCGCCGCGCCTTCGCCTATTGCGGTTTCATTCTCAGACATACGAACTCAAAGTCTCTCCAATTCTTGTGGTAGGTTTTTAGGTGCCGCGAATTGTTGCATATCAACCACGCCAACGCAACGCCATCTCAACTGCTTTCCGCGGCACAACCACGCCCCAGCCTTGTCGCTCCACCTCGACACCCGCCACACGCTCAGCCGTATCGATAAGAATGCGCTTGACCTGTTGCGGCGTTAGTTTTGGGTTCGCCTCGAGCATGCAAGCAACGATCGAGGCGACAATCGGTGACGCGAAAGAAGTGCCGTCGACAAACTTGTAATGTTGATTGATAACGTTCTTTTCGCGAAGTTTGATGGTGATGAGCTGGCGCAGCAATGGTACTTGTAAGCCGCGCGCTTCATCCAGCTCTTTATCGACACCGCCGTGTGAAAGAATGATGTTGTCCAGTTCATCGTCAGCGGCAGCGTCGAGTGCGGCGTAGAGATGAGCTTCCTGTGCCGTCGGTGTGTGCGGAAGGATCGGACCAGCGACCCAAATGCCCGGCGCGATCACTTCCGGTTTTTGTAAACCGTCGATTGTTGGTCCATATGACGAGCGATACATTCCACGCCGCGCTCGATCGAGTGAGTTCTGATCGTCGAGACCACCAACCGCGATCGATGAAGGAGCACTGGCCGGCGGTAAAACCGGATGACCGGGCGCGAGTCCCGCATTGCCCACGGCACACACGACCGTGACTCCCGCCTTCACGACGTTCTCGACTAGCTGGCAAAGGGGATTGTGTAAATAAGACTGTTCGAAGTCTCCACCGGCCGAGATATTGACGATGCGGATTCCATACTTTTCTTTATTCGCAAACACCCAACGCAAACCGGTTTCAATATTGCCTTCCGGGATGCGTCCGGTCTTACCGATCTTTACGAGGACGAGATTCGCTTCCGGCGCAATGCTGCGATAAAGACCGTCAGAGAGATGACCATTCCCGGCTGCTACAACTGAAGTCATCATCCCGTGCCAGCTTGCGACATCAGGCTTTTGCAGAGACGAAGGATGATCTTCAGTGTCGAAAATGCTGTGATAGGCGACGATGCGATTGACTGGTTCGGTAAGGTCCTTGTGCGCGTAAAAACCGGAATCGAGAAACGCGATAGTGACGCCGCGACCTGTGAAGCGCTCGTCGGCGTCCATTCGCAGCGGGACGGGTAGCGCTTCATCTGACGTGACCTCGAGTTCGGTGTTGTTCAATGCTTCTCTGTGCAACCTCTGTGTCCTCGTGTATCTCTGTGGTTAATGTATACAACAACCATTTAACCACAGAGATACACGAGGACACAGAGGTTGCACAGAGGGTTGACTCAACTTGCCCTCCCCCGCATTCGCCTGATAATCTTCGACTCCATAACCTGGCCGCGTTGAAGGAGATTTTTGTAAATGAAGACGAGAAATTTATCGATGCTGTTGGCGTCGCTATTTGTAATTGCGGGCGCCATTTTTGCTTCCGGCGCGCGTGCCGAAAGCAAGGTACCGCCACCGCCCGCGATTGGCGCTACCATTGAAGACTTTACGCTCCCCGACGCCGACAACAAGGAACGCTCACTCAAGTCGCTGGCCGGTCCGAAAGGCACGGTGCTCCTGTTTATTGCCGTGCAATGCCCGGTCTCAAACGCCTACAACGAGCGGATGGAAAAACTTGCCCAGGAATATAAAGCCAAGGGCATCGCTGTAATCGGTATCAACTCAAACGTCGCCGAAAACGCGGACGCCGTGAAAGCTCATGCGAGTGAGAACAAACTCAGCTTCATTATTCTGAAAGATCCAGGCAACAAGATTGCCGACAAGCTCGGCGCGACCGTTACTCCGGAAGCTTACTTCCTTGACGCGAACAACAAGCTCCTCTATCACGGGCGCATCGACAACGCACGCAATCCCGCGCAGCTTGAGACAAGCGATCTGCGTAATGCTCTGGATGCAGCATTAGCCGGCAAAGCAATCGAAAAAACAGAAGCCAAGGCATTTGGCTGCAGCATTAAAAGAGCTTAAGCAATGCGTTTTTCAAAAGCGATAATTCCAATCGCACTTTGCATTATGGTGTTGAGTCTCGCGGCGCCGGCCCAAAAGCGGAAGGGCCGAGCCGCGAAACCACGCCAGCCCGTCGCAGTCGTATCTCCAATCAATACCGACGCACTTAAAACTCTGTTAACTCAGGAGCGGGAGCATCCGCTGCTGGTTAACTTCTGGGCGACGTTTTGCGATCCATGCCGTGATGAGTTTCCTGACCTCGTGCAGATAGATCGCGACTATCGACCGCAGAATCTGGAGTTTGTGACCGTCTCGCTCGACGACGTCAGCGAGATCAAAAACGAGGTGCCGAAGTTTCTCGATTCGATGAAAGCAACGATGCCGGCTTATCTGCTCGATGCTTTGGATCCAGAGCCCGCCATCAACCTGGTTGATCCGAAATGGCGAGGCGACCTGCCCGCAACTTATCTCTACAACGAGAAGGGCGAGGTTGTTTACAAGCATATTGGGCGCGTCAACACGGCTGAGTTGCGCGAGGCGATTGAAAAAGTGGTAAAGAAAGGCGAGAAGAATTAAGCCGCGGATCTATCTGCGTTTTTCCGCGTAAATCTGCGGCTAATAAACGATGATCACTCCCGATGTTATCTCCGCTCATAACCTCACACAGCAAGAATTCGAGCGAATAAAAGAACTACTTGGCCGTGAACCGAGTTTTGCCGAACTCGGGATCTTCTCGGTCATGTGGTCGGAGCACTGCTCGTATAAGTCATCCCGTATCCACTTGAAACGACTCCCAACCACCGGACCGCGCGTCATCGTGCCGCCCGGTGAGAACGCAGGCGTGGTCGATCTCGGCGATGGCTGGTGCGCGGCGTTCAAGATCGAGTCGCACAATCATCCATCCTTCATCGAACCATTCCAGGGCGCTGCAACCGGCGTCGGAGGAATTCTGCGCGACATCTTTACGATGGGCGCGCGGCCTGTTGCGTCGATGAACAGCTTGCGCTTCGGATCGTTGGACCACCCGCAATACGGAAGTCGTAATCGGTCGCTTCTGGCAGGTGTGGTCGCCGGCATTGCGCACTACGGAAATGCATTTGGCGTAGCGACTGTCGGTGGTGAAGTCGCATTCGATGATGCTTACGCATTTAATCCCCTCGTGAATGCGTTCGCACTCGGACTCGTGCGACACGATCAGATCTTCTTTGGCAAAGCGACTGGAATCGGAAATCCCGTGCTGTACGTCGGCGCCAAAACCGGACGCGACGGAATTCATGGCGCGACGATGGCTTCAGCGGAGTTTGACGAGGAAGCTCTGGAGAAGCGTCCAACCGTGCAGGTCGGCGATCCTTTTCTCGAGAAGCTTTTGCTGGAAGCGTGTCTCGAGGCGATGCGCAGTGGCGCAGTTGCGGGCATTCAGGATATGGGCGCCGCGGGTTTGACGTCATCATCATGTGAGATGGCGGCGCGCGCGGGCACGGGTATTGAACTGGACCTGTCGCTCGTGCCGCAACGTGAACAGAACATGACCGCGTACGAGATGCTGCTCTCGGAATCTCAGGAGCGCATGTTGATTGTGGCCCACTCCGGTCGCGAGCGTGAGGTGATGGACATCTTTCGCAAGTGGGACCTCGATGCAGTTGTGATCGGTCGTGTGCGCGACACCGGACGGATGCAGGTCGTTCACAATGGTGAGAAGGTTGCGGATATTCCGGTCGAGGCGTTAACTGATGAAGCCCCGCGCTACGAACGTCCGATAGCTGTACGCGCGAAGCAGGAACCGCAGATTACACCGATCGAGAGCGCGGATTTGACCGCGGATCTGTTGACGCTTCTCTCGTCCGGCAACATCGCTTCGAAGCAATGGGTTTATCGTCAGTACGACCACATGGTTCGGACCAACACGGCGATCCTGCCCGGCGCTGATGCAGCCGTCGTGCGGATCAAAGAAACTCGTCGCGCGCTCGCGATGGCGCTCGATGGCAACGGTCGTTACTGCGGCGCAAATCCACGCGCAGGCGCGAAGCTGATCGTCGCTGAGTCTGCACGCAACGTTGTGTGTGTTGGCGCGCGGCCAATCGCGATTACAAACTGCCTCAACTTCGCCTCGCCTGAGCGGCCGGACGTGATGTGGTCGTTCTCTGAAGTCATTGACGGCATGGCCGAAGCGTGCCGTGCATTGGAAACACCAGTGGTTTCCGGCAACGTCTCTTTCTACAACGAGACTGAAGGGCGAGGGATTTTGCCTACGCCTGTGATCGGAATGGTCGGGTTGATCGAAGACGTCAGACGCGTAGTGTCGCCAGGCTTCAAGAAAGAAGGCGACGTAATTGCGCTGCTCGGCACGACGCAGAATGACTTGTCGATGAGCGAATATGCGGTGAGCGTGGCGGGTGTGACAACCGCGGAGATCGTGGCGCGAGGAGAAGTGCCGGAGCTGAATCTCGAACGCGAGCTGGCGGTGCAGAAGACCTGCCTCGAAGCCGCGGAGGCAGGGCTCCTGGTCGCGGCGCATGATTGTTCCGATGGTGGGCTGGCAGTGACGCTGGCTGAGTTGTGTTTCTCATCGCTGGTACGCGCAGCGATCGGTGCTGATGTGAATCTGGAAGGGACGCTTGCTCCAACGTCGGCTCTGTTTAGTGAATCGCCGTCGCGAATAGTCATAAGCTTCGATCCTGCGGACGCTGGTGCAGTGCAGGAAATCGCCGAGCGTAACAACACTCCGTTTACGATACTCGGAAAGGTTGGGGGAACGCGGTTGAAAATCGCGGTCAATGGACAGGACGCTGTCGAATCAGAAATTTCGGATCTTGAAGCAGCGTGGCGAAATGCTCTCTCCGCTAAACTCCAGGCTGAAATCGTAGGCGTTTAGGGTAGTTTTCGCGCAAAGACGCAAAGGGTGCAAAGTTTTTATTCAGACTCTTCTTTGCCGCCTTTGCGCCTTTGCGGGAAACGTTCTCTGTTGCGGCAATGCATCCCGTCATTTACCTCAACAAGACCATGGTTGAGGCGACGAAAGCGCGCGTCGCACCCGTATCCTCCGCGATGCTGTATGGTCGCGGCGTCTTTACCACCCTCGCAATTTACAACGCGCAACCGTTCCTGTGGTCCAATCACTGGCAGCGCCTCGCTGCACACGCGCAACGACTCGACATCGACCACACCGGTTGCACCGAGAAGAGTGTCGGCGACGCGTTGAGGAAGTTGATTGCTTTCAACCAGGTGAAGGAAGGTCGCGCCAGAGTGATACTGCTCGCGCGCAGTGGCCGCGACATCTGGCGTACTAAAACGCCGGGCGCGAAGAAAACCGATCTGCTGATCATGACCGGCGACATCCAGAAAGTTTCTCAGAATGGTTTGTCGCTGGCCGTCTCGCCTTATCGGGTAAACACCTTTTCGCCATTGTCAGGAATCAAGAGCCTGAACTATCTCGATCACGTTTTGTCATGGGAAGAGGCGCAGAGCCGCGACTTCGACGAGGCTGTAGTTTTGAATGAGCGCGGTGAGATCGTGTCAGCAACAACGGCCAACTTGTTCTGGGCGAAGGACGGCACGATTCACACGCCGGCGTTGAGCACAGGCGCTCTGGCGGGTATCACGCGCGAATGCGTAATCGAGATTGCCAACAAACACTTCATTCCGCTGCTGGAAGGGATTTACGAGATGGCGGACCTGACCGATGCTGATGAGATCTTTTTGACGTCGTCGAGCCTCGGCGTCGCGCCCGTTACTACTTTTGATTTTCGTCGTTACGCGGTCGAGGCTAGCAGTCTCACAACAACAATCCGGCAGGCATACGCCAACTTAATCTTGTAAATCATGTCAAAGGCATCGATCGAATCCGTTTTCCTATCGCATCAAAGATCGCATTTCCAACCGCCGGCGCGAGACCAACAATCGGCGTTTCCCCGGCGCCCGCCGAAGGCAAATCTTTCCGGTCGAGCAACACAATCTCAATCGCAGGCATGTCGCTGAATCGCGGCAATCGATAACGCGAAAACCGCCCGTTGAGAATCTGTCCATTCTTGAATTGAATACTCTCAAACAACGCACCGCCAATTGCCTGCACCACCGCGCCCTCAACCTGGTTGTGCAGATGCACCGGGTTTACGATCGCGCCACATTCGAAACTCGCTACCACGCGTTCGATCTTAACGCGCCCGGTCTTCGCTTCCACCGAGACCTCAGCAGCAGTCGCGATGTAACTGCCTTTCTCAAAACCGCACGCGATGCCGCAGCCGTGTCCCGGTGTCTTTTTTCGTCCCCAGCCAAACGTGTTTGCCGCCGATTCGAGCACGGCT
>JAICGZ010000317.1 GCA_025922875.1 Pyrinomonadaceae bacterium | reverse complement strand
TCCAGCACGACCGCACCGCTAACTGGCGTCACGAGTTGATAGCGAACCGCGAGCATTGTTGCCGCATTGTTCAACGACTCATCTCGTGCACTTAAGATTCGCGCTACTTCATCGTTGGCCCAAAGCCTTGCGAGGTGGCCAGACGTTTCGAACTCTTTTGACTCAGCCGGCTGCGGGGCCGCCTTTTTGCTGGATCTCACGAATTCAAGTGTTTTGACCCGGCCGGTGAGTTGTGCAAACAGTCTTTCGAGATCCCTTTGCAAGGAGTCCATGCGCGGGACTGATTTCACTTCGTTAATTCCATCGAGCTTCTTTTCGATCTCGTCTGAGCCATTGGTTACCGGCACGGAGTAAAGCGCTGGTCCATACGGGCGGCGTTCCCAGCGCTGTCTCAATTCTTCGACAGATTGCAGTTGTAAAAGCTGTGGACTGTGGATCCACACAATCACGTTGTTGCCGGGTTTTGCAGCAGCGAGATCCCACGCACCTAGCAGTGCCGGAACGTTGTCAGCCCCACCCGCAAAGGTTATGGAACGCAACTTTGGAGGAATCGCTCCAGGGCCAGAGTCCTCTGCGTCAGTCAATGCAGAGGTTCTGTTAATACCGTCAGCATCCGCGAAAACGAGTTCCGTGTCGAACTCGGGAGGTAAAGATCTGATCGCTTGCTCGATCTCTTCTCGGAAGCTGCTCATCGCGGCGGAGGTGTCCACTACGAGAACTATTCGTTGCAAATGATTAGGCGTTCGCTCTTCAATGGATTGCCGGACAATGAACCCGCCAGTCTCGAACAGATCTTTGCTCCAGATGTCGCTGACGTTTGACCTCTCTAACCTGACTGTGCTCGCCGGACCGGACAGAACGCTATCTGGAAGGGCGGCTCTCAAAGTAAAGACATCCAGAGCCGGGTGCTCGTACATAAATATTTTCTCCGCCGCCATCCGTGTCTTCGCTTCGATCCAAACCCAATGAGGAACAGTGCTGGGAACGCGGAAGTTTCTGTTCACGAAGTGTGGCAGAAGCAGTCGCGCATGGTTTTTGTCCTCCAACAGGAGCGGCACGGTGATGCCGATGCGAATCTTCATCTCACCGCCTGGAGGAACTGGAAAACATTGCACCATGATGCGGTCGCGACCCGCAGTGGTGACTAATACAGGATCGCGTTGTTGCCTGATCGCGACTTGCTGGTATGCCTGTCTCACGTGCGCCCTGCCGGCGAACGCCGCTTCACGCTCCTCGCCGTTGACCCAGAGTGTCAGGCGAGACACGACACCTCCTGGCGGCAGTCGAACTTCGGCGCGAGCCTCTCTTTGCATCTGAGAATCGTTTCGAAAAACGAGTGTCCATTGCATGTAGGCCACTCCACCGTCAGCGTCTGCCGATGCATCGAGTTTAGAGCTTGCGAGAAAAAGCTCTTTTAGTTTGCGGCCAACTCTCGTTCCACCCTGATCCGTGTCAAAATCGAATTCGTCTTGCGGCGTGAGGTGTCCGTTAATTCTCTTCGGCGGAACTGACGTGTCGAACGTTTCACCGGTCACGCGATAAAAAATTTTCCGAGCTTCTGCGGGTCTTACCGGATTGTCTATCGACAAGGCATAACCAACCAGGTCTGTGGCCCAACCGGTTTGCCTATAACAACTCCGCAGCAAGTAGTCCCTGCTGCCGTACGAACGTAAGAAGCGAATTCCCTCGGCCCTGGTTGCGGGAGACTCCGAAGCCGCCAGGTGAAGTCCGTAGCGTGTGATCGTGGCCGGAAGTTCTATGACTCCAATCAGGGCGACGGTGAGACCGAGACCGGTAAGTAGACCTGTTTTGCGAATAGCAAAGCTCTGTTGTGGTGCTTTGGAAGCCATTCGCTTGAGTTGACTACGCATGATGATGGCGGCCAGCAGCGACAGGAGCGGCGCAAGAGGCAGGAGACCGAGCCCAACGATTAGAAATAGTGCAGCTAACGGCAGCAGCGGCACGTAAACAATCGAATAGAAGAGTGAAATTCCAATAACGACGGCATTAGCGAGACCAGACAGCATTAGTCGTTCGGCCGCGCCACGGCGGATCGCAAACCACACGTGAAGCTGGGCGAGTGGCACGAAGATCACGAGCATCAGGTGCCACATTGTGGGAATCGGGTCGAAAAACTGTTTGGCGTTAATATGGGTGGCGGCTTCGACCGTGATGGAGATCGCAGGCATGATTACGCCCGCGAACAAGGTGAAACTGTTGCCCCAGGTGAGTTGCTGCTTCTGTTCCTCTTCGTGCATTGTGCCCCTCCGCTGCAGGATCAAATGGTCGTGACTTTACAATACAAAGTAATTTATGGCAATAGTAAAAATGGTGCGCTCGAGGGTGCTGCTTTGCACTTTAATCTCCGTGCCGTAGACTTATCGTCAGTTTTAGACGAGGTACAAACCACAAAGTCCACGCACGAGCATGTCAACTGTTCCCCAACGAGAGCTGTATCGCATGATTAATGACGCCGCCGATCGTGGCGAACGCGTCGTAGTCGCCACTGTCGCGCACACGCGTGGCTCGACTCCGCAGCAGCGTGGTGCGAAAATGCTCTTCTTTCAAAACGGAGAAGTAGCGGGAACTGTGGGTGGTGGTTGCATTGAAGCTGAAGTCTGGGCAGAGGCCCAGGCCGCCATGCGCTCGGGAAAGTCGCAGTTGCATCACTTTTCGCTCACCGCCGACGAAGCAAGCGAGGAAGGAATGGTTTGCGGTGGCACGATGGATATCTTTGTTGAAGTAATGAACATTTGAAGGCAATGCAGGACTTTCTCGCCAACTACAAAGCCAAGCACCAGCACCCGCTGAACAGGCTTTCACACAGCATCGGCATACCGATGATCGTTGTCTCTCTGCCGCTGTTCTTATTCAACTGGCGCTGGGCGCTCGGACTGTTTATTGCCGGTTGGATTCTACAGTTTGTGGGGCACGCCATCGAAGGAAATCAACCCGCCTTCTTTAAAAATCCGGTTTACCTGTTGGTTGGACCATTGTGGCTCATGCGGCGAGCCGCGTCCGCGATCGGCTTGAGCAAATCGCGAGCGTTGAAGTAAATCCCTCCGGGTTTGAAGCACGATTCAATGACTGAGACACGGGACCAGACATCTTCGCAGTCCATAACGAAGGTGATTGGAGAAGTGCTGGAGCGTGGCGATGTCGCGCTCGTAGTTACCAGGGTGAGTGGTCCGGGACCAGTTGGCTCAAAGCTGCTTGTCCAGCCGGACCGCGATCCGTTTGGAACTCTCGGCGATACGGAATTGGACTCGCTTGCTGTAGCTCACGCCGGGCGTTTTCTTGCTGCACGTGAAGAAACACGGATGTTTCAGGTCAGCGAGTTCGCACCCGAGTTTCCCTTCGCACGCGAGACTGCACTCCTGTTCGAACTACTCCAACCCGCGCCGCGTCTGGTGATCTGCGGCGCAGGGCACGTTGGCGCGTCGCTCGCGAGGCTCGCCGCATTTGCGGGTTATCACGCCACGCTGATCGACGACCGCGCAGAGTTTGTGAAGCCCGAGCGTTTTCCTGAAGAAGAGATCGAACTGCTCGTGGCTGACGATTGGAATTCGGCAGTGCGTGAGGCTGTCGGAAACGGGCGAGGCGTTTCCGTGGCTGTGGTTACCAGAGGTCACAACGAAGACGAGCAATGCATGCAGGCAGTGGTGCGCGCCAATCCGGATTATGTTGGTTTAATCGGTAGCAAGCGACGCACGTCGATCGTTATCGACCGGTTGCGCGAGGCAGGTGTGCGGGAAGAGCAACTCAAAAATATCCGAGCACCGATCGGCCTCGACATCGGAGCGGTAACTCCGGAAGAAGTAGCACTAGCGATCATGGCTGAGATTGTTGCCGAAAGACGCGGCGCAACCGGGACCTCTCTCTCCGCCTGGCGCCGCAAGAATATTTAACCACGGATTACACAGATTAAAAACAGATCTGATCTGTATTCATCCGTGTAATCCGTGGCTCAAATGAGTTGACTTCATGCCTACCGAGATTGCGCCCGTAGTTGATTCGCAGCCTGTCGTCCGCCGCCGCAGCGGAATGTTTCGCGCGCTCTCTCATCGCAACTTCCGTCTTTTCTTGACCGGCTCGTTCCTCTCCAATGTCGGTACGTGGATGCAGGCAGTCGCACAGGGCTGGCTGGTGTTGCTTTTAACAAACTCCCCCTTCTGGCTGGGACTCGACGCTTTCATGGCAACCGCGCCTGCTTTCGTTTTCACATTACTTGGTGGTGTCTTTGCCGACCTGATCGATCGGCGGCGATTACTGATTTTTACACAAGTCGCCGCAGGCCTCGCCGCGCTCGCTCTGGCCACGCTGGTTGCGACGGATCTGGTGAATCGCTGGATGGTGCTCGGGTTTTCTTTCGTGACAGGTTGTTGCATGGCGCTGGCAAGTCCGTCGTACCTGGCGATGACTTATGACCTCGTTGGTCGTGAAGATCTCTCTAATGCCATCGCGATGAACTCAACGCAGTTTCAACTATCGCGAGTGGTTGGACCAGCGCTGGCTGGCGTCGCCTTTCGCGTGTTTGGTTTGGCAGGGTGCTTTTTCGCCAACGGCCTTTCATTCATTGCTGTGGTGGCCTCGCTTTGGATGGTGAAGCCG
Source organism: Pyrinomonadaceae bacterium (assembly GCA_025922875.1). Classification (GTDB taxonomy): domain Bacteria; phylum Acidobacteriota; class Blastocatellia; order Pyrinomonadales; family Pyrinomonadaceae; genus PSRF01. Next base: position 2,810 of record JAICGZ010000317.1, on the reverse strand, counting down.
GAACATCACTCAAACGCGCCTGCGCATTCGGTGAAAGACAGGCGAGCTTTGTGGCGCGATCTGATCGCCGGCTTTCGTTACGTGCGAAATCGGCCGCGGGTGTCGTCGTTACTGTTGCTCGCAGCGGTGAACAGCCTATTTGGCGCACCCTATTTCAGTATGGTGCCGATCTTTGCGCGCGATATCTTTCATCTCGGTGAAACAGGCCTGGCGCTAATGATGGGAACAGCGGGCGGCGGAGCTTTCATGGGCGCCTTGCTGGTGGCTTATCTGGGCGACTTTAGAAGAAAAGGCTGGTTTGTGTTGGGCGGTTCGGTCGTGTTTGGCTTGTGCATTATGGGCTTCGCTCTTTCTTCACGTTTGGCTCTGTCGTTGCTGTCTCTGTTTGGGTTGGGCTTTGCGCTGGTAGTTTCAGTTGCTCTCACCAACACGCTGCTGCAAAAACTGGTTACGGACCAGATGCGCGGCCGCGTGATGAGCATGTTCATCCTTTCCTTCATGGGGACGATGCCGATTGGTAGCGTCGTGGCTGGCGCGTCATCCAATCAGTTCGGCCCGCAGCTTACGCTGGCTGTGGGCGGGTTTATCGTCACGATGGTGGCTGCGGGAGTGGCGATTTTTAATAAGCGACTGCGCGCGCTGCACTAGTTCAGCGCACTCCAAGGAGGCGCTCAGGCCGAAGGTGCAAGAAGCTTCCACCCGTTTCGTTCTTACTACCAGCCACAGGCTAAATGTCCAATTATTGGAGACTTTTATGCGAACCAAACTGATGCGGCTGTTACTCCTCGTCTCAATCTCTTCCGGATTGGCAACGATGGCCAGCGCGCAGGGAGTCATCGTTCCGGGTCCCTGCCGGCGCTGCCCTGAGATGCCGCGTCCCATCACCCTGCCGCGGGCTTTACCCATCAAATCCATCAAGATCGACACGAAGATCAGCTCGCAAGTCGCAACGACTCACGTCGAACAGGTATTTCGGAACGACACTGGCGCAACTCTCGAAGGCACGTACCTGTTTCCGATTCCTGAATCAGCTTCGATAGCTGAATTTGCGATCTGGGACGGAGATCGAAGGCTAGTTGGCGAGGTCAGGACGCGCGAAGAAGCGCGGCGAATTTACGATGAGATCGTACGCCGCCAACGCGATCCGGGTCTACTGGAATACGCCGGCAAGGACCTGTTTCAGGCAAGCATCTTTCCCATCCCGCCACACTCCGATAAGAAGCTCGAAATAACTTACACGCAGGTGGTTCGTGCTGAAGGAGGCACTGTTTCCTATCGCTACCCGCTGGGTACTGGCCGCCGGTTAACCGAAATTGGTTCCGTAGCAGGGCGGATCGAACTCGAAAGCAAAGAGCCGCTGCGAAACGTTTACTCACCCACACACGTCATCGACGTCAAACGCAGTAGCAACACGCGCTCGCTGGTTTCCTTTGAAAGTGAAAAAGGCAAACCGCCTCAGGATTTTCAGTTGTTCTACACTCTCTCCAAAGAAGACTTCGGCCTGACACTCCTGACGCATCGCGAACCCGGAAAGCACGGCTACTTCCTCTTGATGATTTCACCCAAAGACGATTGGTCGGAGCAGGAATACTCGGCGAAGGACGTCGTGTTTGTGGTTGATACTTCCGGCTCGATGGCCGAAGAGGGAAAGATGGAAAAGGCTCGCGCTGCGCTGCTTTACGGCGTGAGAATTCTTCGCCCTCAGGATCGTTTCAACATCATCTCATTCGCTGGTGAGGAACGCCTGATGGAAACCGGCTTAATTGCGGCGGATGACAAAGGCCGCGCGCGCGGCGAGACGTTCGTAAAAGGTTTGAAGCCGGTTGGCGGAACGAACATCAACCAGTCGCTGTTGGCATCGCTTCGTCAATTCAGCGAAGCAGATCGAGAGCGGCCAAAGATGCTTGTGTTTATGACGGACGGTTTGCCGACAGTCGATGAAACGAATGTCACCAAGATAGTCGACAACGTGCGCAAGGCGACTAAACCCGGCGTCAGGTTGTTTACGTTTGGTGTGGGATACGACGTCAACACCGCGCTGCTCGATAAGCTGGCGGCTGAGAATGGAGGCGTTGCCGACTATATCGAGCCGAAAGAAGATCTGGAAGTCAAAGTTTCGAACTTCTTCTCGAAAGTCAATTATCCGGTGCTCACCGATCTGCAACTCGATATGGGTGGCGCGCAAACTGATCTGATCTACCCACGTGCTATCCCCGACGTCTTTCGCGGATCTCAAGTGACACTGATCGGACGTTACAGCAACGGCGCGGATCTCAATTCAATTCAGATGAAGCTGACTGGCAACGCAGGTGGCACGAGTCGAACTTACACTTACGCTAATCTGAGCTTTCCGTTGCGCACCGATGCGAACGACTACCTGCCACGTCTGTGGGCGACACGTCGCGTTGGCTGGCTGATGGAACAGGTGCGTACCAACGGAGAGCAGAAGGAGTTGCGCGATGAGATTGTAGACCTTGGAACTCGCTACGGAATCGTCACGCCCTACACTTCTTATCTCGCTTTGGAGGATGCACGCGAGATCACGCAGGCTACCGGCGGCGGGCGGGGGATACAGCGAAGTGTATGGGCCGCTGGTCGCGTGGGCAATATGAATGCCCCGAACAGCGCTCCAGCGCCCGCGGTAGCAGATCTTGTGACCGGCGCCGAGGCAGTCCAACTAAGCAAGAGCTCTCGCGAAAAGCAGGAGGTCGCCCGGCTGAAAGATGAGACCCGGACAGATGCGGTGCGGCGAGTCGCAGGTAAGACTTTCTACCTCATCGAAGGTGTTTGGACTGACTCGGAATTCAAAG
>JAICGZ010000316.1 GCA_025922875.1 Pyrinomonadaceae bacterium | reverse complement strand
GTGCGGCCTGCTCAGAAAGACCGAAGCATTGTCGCGCGACTCCATGTCGGGTTTGATTCGTGTAACGCCGTTGACCCTGATAATGGCCTGGCGAAGTCGCCTCTGGAATCTGGGAGACTTCTGGAACCCATACTCAATCGCGAGTTCGCGCAGTGAAGTGATGACGAGACTTTTCGCCAGTGGGAGCAATCGCTGGGCGCGTTCGGCGCCGGCACGCGCTTCAGGGCTTTGCACGGGCAGCGAAGGGCGCGCCTGCATCTCATCAATCGCGACACTGCTTTTTGGATCGAGCTTCGCTTGAGTACAAACAACTCCGATCGCCTGTTCGAGCAACGCTTTCGCTTCGGCGGACATTGAAGCGTGGCTGCGAGTCGAATGTGATTCGGATTTTGTTTGGGCGAGCGCGCTCGAAAAGGGGACAAGGACGAGCAACGTCGCCAGGAGATATTTCCCGCAAAAGCGCAAAGGCGCAAAGGAACATCCTGCGGAAGAAAAACTTTGCGCCTTTGCGCCTTTGCGAGGAAATGCTTGGTTCATTACGTTAGCGATGTCGCCAAACTGGTTTACGTTTCTCCATGAACGCCTTGACGCCTTCGTTCGCGTCTTCAGTCTTCATGAGTTCTTGCAGATAAATATTCTCCTGCTCGGTCAACGCGGCTTCGATGGATCTTCCACGCCCAAGGTCCAGGGCTTGTCTTGCAAAACCAAGTGACGTCCCGGAAAGCTCTCTCAACTTTGCGAGCACCTCGAGCAATTTGGGTTCGAGCTGAGCGCCGGGGACCACGTGGTTGCACAAACCGAGACGCCCCGCTTCCATCGCGTCGATTATCTCACCGGTGATTATCAACTCGCGCGCCCGCTTCTCACCGATCACCAGCGGCAGGAGAACAGCGGCCACCGGCGGGAAAACGCCGAGCTTTATCTCTGGCTGGCCAAAACGCGACCGGTCAGAAGCGATAACGATATCGCAAGCAGCGACCAGTTCGCATCCGCCGCCGAGGGCTGCCCCGTCAACCACAGCGATTGTTGGTTTAGCAATCTGCTCCAGGACGCGAAAGATCGAGTGAAAAGCCTCGAGCATCTGGAAGATCGTGTCCTGCACGTGCTCCTCGACGGCGACGCCGGCACTGAAGGCACGACAATCCTTGTCGGCGTCAAACACGATCGCCGCTGTATCGCGACGAGCACACTCGCCGAGGGCAGCCGTGATCTCCCGCATCATCTCGATGTTGAAGACGTTCAGCGGCGGACGAGCAAAAGTAATGCGGCCCACGCGATCGTCGAAATTGAAACGAATGTTTTGCATAAAGTGAATGTCACAGATTACGCGGATTAACCCAGATCAGTTTATCCGCGTGCATCTGCGGCTGGTCCTAACCAGTCGCGGTAAACGCGCGTCTGAGCCGGCGTCGGGTTTGGCAGGGGAACGATGCGGTAAGTTCCCTCGCGTCCTGGTCCTAGCTTGATGAGCAACGTGCTCAAATCGTCGAAACGAAAAATCGTCAGGCTAACCGGATCGCCGGGCTTCTTCTCTGCCAGGCGCGCGTTGAGAAAATCTCTTGTAACGCGCATGTTGTCTATTGCAACGATCTGATCACCAGCATTCAGTCCCTGCTCGTACGCAGGTGAACCAGCATAGACGCGCCGCACCATCAGCCGTCCTTCTTCATCCACTATGTCAGCGCCGAAAAACGCTGTGTCCGCAGCCGCAGCGGCGCTGGGCGGGCCACTAGTATCCAAACGGAGACCGGCAACTTCGAGTGCTGCGTTGTAGTTAAGCTCTTCTTTTCCGCGCACAAACCTGCTGAAGAACTCTTCCAAACTCGATCCAGCCATCAACTCGGCTGCTTTCTGAAAATCCGCTGGTCCATAGTTGCGGTTCTTCTTGAAGAACTCCGTGTAAAGATAACGCATAACGTCATCGAGCGACTTTCCATTGTTGCTGCGTTTGCGAATTTCCAGATCCAGCAGCAGTCCGACAATCGCGCCTTTGTCGTAATACGAAACCTGCGAGTTTATCGAGTTTTCATCCTGGCGATAGAACTTGATCCACGCGTCGAAGCTCGACTCCTCAACACTCTGCTCCAGGCGACCGGGCGTGTGCTGCAATGCCTGGATCGCTCGCGCAGTAGCTGTCAAAAACTCACTCTCAGTAATCAACCCGGCTCGACGCAAGGTAAGATCGGCATAGTAGTCAGTGATGCCTTCCGCGACCCACAGAACTTTCGTGTAGTTCTCCTGGGTGTAATCGAATGGCCCCAGCGTGTCCGGTCGAATTCGTTTTACGTTCCAAAGGTGGAAGAACTCGTGCGACACGAGCGAGAGAAAACCGCGGTAGTCGCGTTGCGGGGCGGTACTGCTGGGCGAAGCTGACGTTGCACGATCGCCTCTCTCAATCCTGAAACCAAAACGTGGATATCCAAGCGCGGTTGAATTCGCGTGTTCGAGTCCGCCGCCCGCATCCGCTCGCACGTGAAGAATGAAGGTGTAGTCGCGATAAGGAATCTCGCCGCCCATTAACTCGACCTGCGTCTCCACGATCTTCTGCACGTCGCGTCGCATACGTTCGGGGTCATAATTCCCTTCGCCGTCGATCACGATTCGATGTGGAATTCCCTTCACGTTGAAAACGAGTGTCTTGAAGTTGCTGACTTCAAAAGGCGCGTCGTAAAGAACGTCGAAGTTCTCGGCGCGAAACGTATTCTTCTGACCAGGAACGGCGGGAAGTCCGGTGGCGACTTTCCAAACATCCGGCGCAAGCACGCGCACAGTGGAAGGACTTTTCAAATGGCCTTCGAGATACATCAGGATGTTGGCGCTGTTCCAAAAGGCATGATCGGAGTTCAACTCACTCGTTCGTACCGTAAGCTCGTTTGCATAAACACGATAAGTCGCGCGCCACTCACGAGCGCCGTTTGTGACCACGCGCCAGGTGTTCTTATTAGTTTTTTCCCAACTAAGCGGCGCGCCCGCGGCATTGCTCGCGGCAAAGTCCTGCACGTGGCGCGCAAACTCGCGCACCATGTATGAACCAGGCGTCCAGACCGGCATTACCAGTTGTTCTTCCTGGGGACCATTCGCCGTGCGTTTGATTGAGACCTCCACCTCGAGCAAGTGCGTGTGTGGACGCGGCATGGCGACGGTAAATGAGATTTCAACCGGTTGGATCTGAGCGGCCGCGACCAGCGGAACAGCCAACAACCACGCTGCCGCGCACACTACTCGGCGTCTGTGCATTCGTTGAAACGTCTTTCGAGAGAAGTTGCTGACAAGTCGTTGGAATGTTACTACGAAGCGGTGCGATCCGGGTAAGGTAACTGTTACTATCTTGGCCGTTTCGGGCAACATAAAACCGGACGCCTCCTTGGGCACACATCAACTAGGCACAATGTATCGTTCACCTCTGATCGTCATCTTTACAACCGTCTTCATAGACCTCATCGGATTCGGAATCGTCATCCCAGTTTTGCCTTTCTATGCGGAGGGCACCGTCTTTAACGCAACTCCACGCATGGTCGGGCTGCTCTTCGCCTCCTACTCGGTCATGCAACTGATCTTCTCACCGGTGCTGGGCAGATTGTCCGATAAATATGGACGCAGGCCCGTACTGCTCCTGTCGATCATCGGCACAGGCATCGGCTTTCTCGTGCTGGGATTTGCCAAAACGCTCTTCATGCTTTTTCTCGGCCGGATTCTTGACGGAATTACCGGCGGAAACATCTCAACTGCTCAAGCCTACATCGCCGACATCACCACCGAAGAGAACCGCGCGAAGGGAATGGGTTTGATCGGCGCGGCGTTTGGTCTCGGATTTATTCTTGGACCAGCCATCGGCGGGATTCTGAGCCAGTGGGGCATTCACGTCCCGTTTTTCTTCGCGGCCGCTCTCTGTTTCGCGAATGCCGTGCTTCTATATTTCAGGTTACCTGAAACCGTTACTGCCGATCATCCTACTAAAAGCCTGGCCGGGGCTCGCAGCTTTCGAAACGTGCTTAATTCACTGAAACAACCACGGCTGGCGTTAGTGCTGATCATTTACTTCCTCTTCATCGTCGCCTTTTCGATCATGACCACGGCGTTTTCACTCTTCACGATGTTCAGGTTCGGCTACAACGCTCAACACACTGGTTATCTTTTCGCCTACGTCGGACTGATCGCGGTGATTATTCAAGGCGGCCTGATCGGGCGTTTGGTGAAGCGCTTCGGCGAACTGCCGCTTGTGATCTTCGGTGCGCTATGTTTCGCGATCAGTTTGTTTGCGGTCCCTTTTGTTGGACCAGCAGCCGGAGGATTGGCAGCGCTGCTTGTCGGTGGAGGCGTTTTTTCGATGGGCAATTCACTCGCCACACCGGCGCTGACGAGTCTCGCGTCAAAGAGTGTGGGACGGGCCGAGCTGGGAATTGTTTTAGGAGTTACTCAATCGGTGGCAAGCCTGGCGCGCGCTGTCGGTCCTTTCCTCACGGCCGTGCTGATCAATAGTTCGATCGCGCATACAGGTGCTGACGGTATATCGCATTACATGAGCGACCACTCGCTTTTCGTCACCTTTTGGACCGCCGCCGCGATTATGTTTGTCGCGTTCTTCATGGCGTTTTATTACGGCGGTAGAGCCACGGATGCACACAGATGAATACGGATTTAATCCGTCTTCATCTGTGTAGATCTGTGGCCCTACTTTGCAAACTGCGCAATCGGCCCTTCGGGATTAATGAGATCCTTTAGATTTGAATACGGCACCAGCACAAACTGCGGTCCCGCGGCATAAGGCCCGACCTGGTAAGCGTCGAAGTTAATGCCAAGGCCTCTCTTCGTGATGTTCCAACTTTGATAGTTCTTCGCCGCCGGCGCCCCGCCATTCTCAATCGACTCATTGTCCACAGTTCCATCGGGCGCTTTCATCTGCTTTTTCAGTTCGGTGATGCAATAGCTGGAAATCGCCTGGAGGTATCTCGCGCCGGGCTTGAAGAGATCGCTCAGCTTCAACTGTTTACCGTTTTTCAAATCGTAATTAAGCACCTCCGAAAGGGAATTCGGATGCGCCGCGCCCTGATAGTAACTGCCAACATCAAACTTGATACTCAACAGATCGTCCTGGGCCAGGTTAACCTTAAAACTGACAGTCAAGTTGCTTCCCATCGATCCTTCGGGACGCGGCTCCTCACCTTCCTCGGCAGCCATGTCTTTCTTGAAGCCCGCGACTTTCTTCGTCACTAACGCACGCGCCATCTGGTTAAACTTCTCGAAGTTCGGATTGTTGCCCCCGGTTAATTGCGGATACTGGGCCGAGATCTCGTAAATTAACTCCTTGTTGTTCTCTTTGATCTGCTTCGACACAAGCTCGACATCGCCTGTAAAAGAGATCGGCTCCTCATGAAGTGAGAACGCTGTCTTCTTATCGCTTCCCTTTTCGCCTGGCGGCTTTGACCAGTTACCCGCCAGCTTGATCAAACCATCCGCTGCATCCACGCTCCAGATGCCTTTAAAGACTCCGGTCTGCTTGCCGCTCGGATCAAATTCTTCAAGCGTCAGGTTGCCGTCCTTATCGACGTTGCCGCGCAGGTCAATGCGTTTGCCCACTTTTTGGTAGAAGTAGGTGCCGCTAAGTTGATCGCCGGTGCGCACGAGTTTCATTTGCAAATCGAGTGAAGTGCCGATTGAACCGGTGAAATGTTTGACTTGCGGCGCGGGTGCAGTGCCGCCCGCGGGGTGATTCAGTTCCGGGGAAGCAGTAGCGACGGAGGGCGGCGGCGCCGTTTGAGGAGGAGGTGTTGTTGCTGTTCTACGACAGCCAAAGGAAACAAAAAGACACGCAATGAGCAGGCACGCACGAATGTTCATCGCGCCTATCTTATCAAACCGCGTTCGGAAATTTCGGCACGCACGTCGGAAAACGTTAGTTCGCACAGCGTGCCGCCGCTGAATAACGGCTCGTTGGTGACGTCGGCGAGCGCGAATGGCGGCTTAGGAAAATTGTCGAGTTCCTCATCAGTTTCAAAACTGACTTCCGCGAGCACGAGTCCGAAGAGATCGCCGAGAAACATGTCTACTGAAAACTTGTGACCCTCAAACTCGAATGGATAACGATTCTTTCGAATCTCGTTTGCGTCGAAGACTGACAGGGTTTCGGCTTCGAGGGCGTTGAGATAAGTGTTGGTGATGATTGTGCGGGAGAGGTCGTTCGGATCCGGCGCGTATTTTTGCGTGAACTTCACGGTCCACTTGTTTGTACGGGGTTCGCGCACCTTACGTATTCGCAGGCGCGTGCCGGTGATGTAGTTGTCTGTGATCTGTAGATGGGGATCGGCGCGCGTCATTCCCTCGGGCAAATCGCGCAACAGGTAGCGCCGCTCGCGCTCAATCCGCGCATACTTGCTCTCCGGAACGATCGTATTTTGATCGGTAAGCTTCGCTACACCCACAACAAATATTTCCCGCAAAGGCGCAAAGCTGCAAAGATGAACCTGTCAGGGTATTACTTTGCACCTTTGCGCCTTTGCGGGAAACACCTCTGAATGAACCTAACTCTTTCCGGCTTTCATGTCAGCCAGGCGCTTCTCGAAATTCGTGGTATCGATCTTGTCAGTCTTCCCACGCTGCACCGCCTGTTCAGCCAACGCGACCGCCTCTTCCTTCTTGCCCGCCTTGTACAAAGCATTGGCCTTGGCCATGAGATTCTGCGCAGTCTCCTTCACCTTGATCGACTGGTCCAACCACGCCATGCCCTGCGCATCATCGGCGGGGTTCTGGTTGTTGATCAAGTAGTTTCCAGCTTGCATCGGCGTGCGCCAATCCTCGGGCTTCGCGTTGCCAACACTCGTCTTCAGTTTGGCCATAGTCGTCGCGGGCACATCCGGAACTTTCACGGTAAACGGTACGCTGATCTTCTCCCAGCGTATATTCACCTGTGCTGAGTCCTCGGTCATAGGATCGACCGTAAACGCCAGCCATTCCTGATTGTCGGTCATCATCTGTGGCTTGGCCTTAACACGCAATGTGTCCTTGGCTGGATCGTAGTTAAAGCTGCCCCACTGGTTCGCGGTACCGTTGAAGACAATGGTCCATTCATCTTTTGCCGGGATGGTGTGCAGGCTGTAACTTCCCGCGGGAAGTTTTTGACCGTTGATCAAAACATCATCAGTGACGACAAACATCGTCGCTTCATTGGCGCCCGTGCGCCACATGTGCCCGAAGGGAACAATCGGAGCACCTTTCGGCCGCTCGTTTTGGTTATCGAGCGTGGCCTCACCTTTGGCAGTTTGCTCCGGCAATGGATCGCCCCAAATCTTTCGTCCTTTGACGCCCGGGCGACTGTAAGTGATCGTGACGTCTGTGACTCCGATTCTTTGAGTCACACTCGCTTTTGGACTTGGACGCGGCGTATCGATCTGCGCGAAGACCGAAACTGCGAAGCACAATAGACACAACAAGGCTGAGAAGGAAACAG
>JAICGZ010000315.1 GCA_025922875.1 Pyrinomonadaceae bacterium | reverse complement strand
GCTGACACAGTGGGATTTGCCGATCGGCTATAGGTGAATCCTTTGTCCTTGCCGACGGCTTCCTGGCGATAAGTTGTGGTCTGGTAAATTGGAGTCAGCAGCGCGCCGGTTGTTGGATCGGCTACTGCTCCGGCATGCAGAGCGAGCGTGGCAAAGCTCTGGCTCTCGACGTTTGAAACGGAATTTTGAACATCGGCAGATTGTTCTACAGCAGTTTCCATACAGCCTCCTTCTGTGGTCCGACAGATTTGTCGCGACGAAGAAAGGCTGACTGGACCTGGCGGCGGGAAATGAAAAACCCCGCGCCTCAGAGTGCGCGGGGTTCCAAAATGAAAACTGGAATATCCTCCACGGCTCTTTAGCAGTTTTTTACGTGGAGCAAGTTGCCTTAAATCGCCACGAACAACATTTCAAAGATAACGTGCGCGACCTTATCTCACATCCGATAAGGCAGTGTCAACCTAACTTTGCAAAAACCAAACACGCGAGTGAGTGGATCGTTAACTCGTTAACTAGCTTTCAAAAAACACTCGACGTGAGTGGGCGGATCATTCATTTCAGTCTAACTCATCGCCCGTGCCACCCTGGTTTCGGTTACTTGATCTTGCCTGGTCCCCACAGTGCTCGACCCGGCTTCGCGCCCGTGTGTTCGCCATCCTTCAGCACCTGCACACCATTAACAAAGACATGCTTCACACCAACGGAATACTGATGCGGATTCTCAAACGTAGCCCGGTCGGCAATCGTTTGCGGGTCGAACACGACCACATCCGCGAACATTCCCTTTCTGAGAAAACCTCGACGATCAAGACCGAGGTTCGTCGCCGGCAGTCCCGTTAGACGCCTGATAGCTTCTGACAGTGAAATCACTTTTTCTTCGCGCACGTACTTGCCCAGCAGTCGCGCGAAGTTTCCGTAAGCTCGCGGGTGAGTGGACGATTTAAGGAAAACTCCTTCGGGCGCCATCGATGCTCCATCAGACCCGAGAGAAACCCATGGCTGTCGTAATTCTTTCTTGAGATTCTCCTCGTCCATCAGGAAGTAGACCGTGCCGACACGGGATCGATCCTCCACAATAAGATCCATGATCGTTTCTACCGGATCCTTGCCCCGCATCTTCGCAACCTCGGCCAGGGTCTTGCCTGTGAGCGGTTTTAACTTCTCGGATTTGAAACCGACGAGCAAGACTCGTTCCGCCGAACCTGCGGCCAGGTAGAGGTTTTCCCATTTGTCACTCGGCACTCGTACTTCGGCTGCGATCTTTTGTCGCATGGCTGGATCCTCGAGACGTTTGAAGAGCGCCTCATAGCCTCCGTCCATGGTCCATGGCGGCAAACTCGCGTTGAGTCCGGTGGAACCCGCTGTGTACATGTACATGTCGGCGGTGATCTTCAGTCCTCGGCGGCGCGCAGCGTTGATCAGTGCGAGCACGCGATCGACCTTGTTCCAGTTCTGCATTCCGGCCGCCTTGATGTGATAGATCTCAGCCGGCAGACCGGCCTCTTCGCTGATGCGAATCAATTCTTCCACCGCTTCGACCCACTGATTACCTTCGCTGCGCAAGTGTGAGATGTATTTGCCTTTGTAACGCGCCGCGACCTTGCACAACTCGATCAACTCCTCCGTCCGGGCGTAGAACGCAGGCGCATATATCAAAGACGAACCGACTCCGAGCGCGCCCTCCTCCATCGCCTGGCGCACCAGTTCACGCATCTCCTGAAGCTGTGCCGGCGTCGGCCGCACATCGCTTTCGCCGAGCACGTACTGACGGATCGTTGTCGCGCCAACGAATGAAGCTACGTTCTGTGAGACCCCGCGTTTCTCCAGGTATCGCAGGTACTCGGCGAGAGTCGTCCACTCTATGTCAAACTTGATGTCGTCTTGTTCCGCGATGACCTGTTGCTTGAGGCGCTCGTTGAGAGGTCCCATGGACCAGCCTTCACCCATGATCTGCGTGGTCACACCCTGTCGAACTTCGCCTTGCGAGCGGCCGTCGGCGATAAGCGACTCCGTGGACCACGACAGCATATTGATAAAACCCGGCGCGACCGCGAGCCCGCTTGCGTCGACGAGGTTGCGAGCGCGTGCGTTCTTGAGATTGCCAATAGCGACGATCCGGTCGTCTTTGACGGCAACGTCGACTCGCCGTCCAGTGCGGCCAGTCCCGTCATAAACGAGGCCACCTTTGATAAGGACATCAAACTCTTCGGGTCGAGCGGTCTGTCCCGCGGCTGTCAACGGCGTCAGCATCAACATCAAGGCAAGAGATGTAAATAAGCGAATTTTCATGCCTCTCCTTATAACATTTCTTTCAAGGAATGATAGTTTTCTCCGTCTGCTTACGCCTTTTGTTGGATGAAGGTAGATTGAACATGGAGGAAACCAGAGGATGAAAAGCTGCCAACGAATACTATTAACAATCGCAGTAGTTCCTCTCCTGATCGTTTCGGCTGTTTATGCCGCCGCAAACAGTGGTTCGTCCGGGCAGAGAGCGACGAAGGTACGAATTGAGATGCGGGACATTTACGGATCTCTTTTCGTTACGATTGGTGGGACAGAGAAGAAGATTTCGGACCAGGCACAGCAGGCCTGGATAATCAACCGGGGGCGACATGTGGTGTATTCGTCCAGTGAGGGCGCCGGCGGCTACGAGAACGAGGGTCAGAGCCTGCATCTTTATGACGTCCAAACGGGAAATCAAAAACGCATCTTGTCGCACTATTTCATGGTCGAGACGTTGAAAGAGGTTGTGACAACCAGGAACAAACGAGCTCTCCTCGTCACGATGGAAGATGGTGGTTTAGGGGCCTCCTATGTTGCGGTGGTTGATCCGTGGCGAGGTGAGGTCTTTTTCCGACGGTGGGCCCGCATACTCGCACACAAAGGCGACACTATCGTGCTCGGGTTTTACAAGGAAGAGGACTGGGGAGAGCTTGACGCAAGCAAAGTGCGTCCCTACAAGAGGGAACGACACAATTTAAACTCGTTACTGCGGCGGTCTGTGATCGTCAACAAGAAAGAAAACTGGATGGGCGATCCAGACGATTAAACCGCACTATCGATCACGGCGACGCCATCTTCCGTCGCGGTCGACCTCACCACGGCGACGCCATGTTCCATCACGGTCGACCTCACCACGGCGACGCGATGTTCCATCACGTTCACCATCGCCACGGCGGCGCCATGTTCCATCGCGGTCGCCATCGCGGCGGCGACGCCATGTTCCATCACGTTCACCATCACGGCGGCGACCCCATATTCCATCGCGATCCCAGTCTCGATCTCGACGGTCCCGTCTCCAGTCCCAATCGTCGACGTCCGTTCCCCGGCGAGGTCCACGTCCATCCAGGCGACCTTCGCTGGCATCGTGACAGTTCACAAACTTGGCGCATTTCTTATCGAGTCCGTTCGCCCTTCGACTACGTCCCTGGCCGCGAGCTTCAAACGAAGCGCTGATGACAACCAAAGCCGCAACCGCCGCAATTACGAAAAAGTTCCTGGAAGCTCTAAGCTTCATGAGCTGATCCCTCCGCTATCTGATTTTAGGGTAAATCGCTTGAGAGGTTCTTTCAGGGCGCTGTTTTCGTGTCAATCGCTGTGCCGCATTGCGGTGAGCGTTACTTTCGTGGTGTGTTCGCGCACGGCCCGCGTGGAAGAACGAGCTGATAGCCGATTTGGGAACCTCCGTACCCGTTTTGGAGCACCTACCAGAATAAGCCGTAGAAGAGAATTCCTAGTCCCATCACTAAGGCGGAGATTCCGGCCAGTAAGAACGCGGATGATTCAGCTTGCTTAAGACGTACCGGACTCGTCTGCATCACGGCTTCTCGTAGACCTCCGTGAAGCGCGAGAACGATCTCGAAAACCCCGATTACCAGGAGGGCAGAGGCCAATATGTATTTCCACATGCCCATAACATACACAGAAACACCCGGTACGTGACAGCCTGCGCATCGCGTGGTATGCATACGTGTATGTCACGGCTCTGGAATATAGACGATCAAGCATCACGGCTTGCCGAACTTACCAGTCAAGATCCCGATCTGAAGGAAGCCCCGTTACGGCGCGACGTGCGTTCGCTTGGCCGTTTGCTTGGCGAGGTACTCAAGGAACAGGTTGGCGACAAGTTGTTTTCAGCCGTCGAAGAGTTGCGACTGTTGTTAATTGAACATCGAGAGTTGCACCTGCAATCGGGACACGACGTCGAAGACGTGCGGCGCTTGATCGAGCATGCGGAAACCATCGTCAGTCGTTTGGACGTCAGTGAAGCGCGCCAGATGGCGAAAGCATTCGCGACCTATTTCGAACTGACAAACCTCGCTGAAACGAACCATCGCAAGCGGCGTCGCCGAGCTGCTCAGTCGTCGCCCGAGTTGCTGGCCCAACCGGGATCGTTTCTCGGCACCCTGCGGCGGATGCGTGATGCCGGCCTCACTCTACAGCACGCCCTCGAGTGCCTGGCAAAGATCGAGATCATTCTTGTATTCACTGCTCATCCCACCGAAGTCGCAAGACGCACGGTATTGTTCAAGCGTCAACGTATTGCTGCCGAACTCGAACAACTGGATCGTCTGCCACTGACCGAGAGAGAGGCGGAAAAACACGAGCAGGCGATCATTGCGGAGATAACGGCACTCTGGCAGACCGATGAAGTGCGACGACGTAAGCCAACAGTTTCCGACGAGATCAGGATGGGCCTCGATTACTATCCGAGTGTGTTGTTTGAGACGTTGCCGGCAGTTTATGACGAGCTGGCTGACGATTTCCGGGAAACTTTTGGTGAACCGATTCGGCCAAACGCGTTACCTCGTGTGTTGCGGTTCGGTTCGTGGATCGGCGGCGACCGTGACGGCAATCCGCTGGTCACGCCTGGGTGCACGCGAGATGCTTTGCGGATAGCTCGCGAAACGATTCTTCGCTACTACATCGAGCGCGTTAACGATCTCATTTGGCAGCTCAGTCCTTCGACGTATCAGGTCGCAGTTTCAGCGCAACTCGAAGCCGCACTCGACCGTTACACGGTTACCGTTTCGGACCCTGAGCTCAAGCCGGAGAGACATCCGCCGCAGGAAGTGTATCGCCGTTTTCTGGATTACGTGTTGGCCCGTCTGGTCCTGGCGCGAGACGATCCTCACAATGCGGTTGCTTACCACGACGCCGCTGAGTTCCGTGAGGATCTGGACATCGTGCGCCAAAGTCTTTCTGCAAACGGTGGGGAAAGGCTGGCGCAGTTTTTCTTCGATCCTCTACTGCGCCAGGTAGATACTTTTGGCTTCCACTTACACACGCTGGACGTCAGAGAACATGCGAGAGTCCACAAACGTGCATTGCTGCAGCTTGCACATGTTGTTGACGCCAACGAGGCGGCTCTTCCGTCTGCACCATCCAAAGACACTGTCACTCTGCTCGAGTCTCTGCGGATGGTAAGTCAGTTGAAACGCGACTATCCCGCTGAATCGATTCGCAGTTACATCATTAGTGGAACAGAGTCGGTCTCTGATATCACGGCAGTGGTGGCGCTGGCCGAGTTAAGCGGTGTACAGATGGGCGCCACAAGCAAATCCGATCCGGGCGTTATGCCTGTGCCGCTCTTCGAATCGATTGAGGATTTGCGCAACTGCCCGGTGGTTTGCCGGAGTTTGTGGACCAGCTCGGATTACGCGCGTTTGCTCGAGTCATGGGACCGACGTCAGGAAGTGATGCTTGGATACTCCGACTCCAACAAGGATGGCGGGATGCTTACCAGCACCTGGGAGATATTCAAGGCCCATCGCGAATTGCACCGGGTCGCTGCCGAATGCAACGTCAAGCTTACGTTGTTTCATGGACGAGGTGGAACCGTCGGGCGCGGTGGTGGACCAACGCATCACGCGATAATTGCGCAACCGCGAGGTGCGTTCAGCGGCAAGATCAAGATCACTGAGCAAGGCGAAGTCATGAATTGGAAGTACTCTGATCGAGTGCTGGCCGAAAGAAACCTCGAGTTGATGATTGCCGCCTCGCTGGAAGCGCTCTCGCGCCCGAGTGATGTCGAGGACTTAGACCAGGAGAGCGAAGCGGCGCTCGAGAAAATGTCTCACGACGCTTTTGAGTTTTATCGAGAAAACATCGCTGAGAACGAAGCAGTACTGACCTATTTCGAGCAGGCAACTCCGGTCAACGAATTGGAAGATATGAGAATCGGTTCTCGGCCGACGCGACGAGGCGCCCGGCGTGGGTTGGGTGATCTGCGCGCGATTCCCTGGGTTTTTGGCTGGATGCAGAGTCGTCATGTTTTGCCTGCATGGTTTGGGGTTGGTTTCGCTTTGGAACGCTTTGCTAAAGAAAGTCCAAACAATGAGGCGCTGCTGGAAAAACTGATGAGTGAGTTTCCGTTGTTCACCGAGCTCATAGCTAACGTTGAACTCGGACTGGCGAAAGCTGATCTCTCGATCGCGCGTTTGTATGCCGGGCTGGTTTCTGATGCGGTGCTGAGAGAGCAAGTGTTTGGCATGCTGTTCGAGGAGTTTGAACGGACCAAATGGGCGGTGCTGCGTTTGACTGGACAGACAACGTTGCTGGAAAAGAACCCGGTGTTGGCCCGTTCCATTCGCTTGCGGAACCCGTACGTCGATCCGTTGAGTTTGATTCAGGTTGAATTACTACGCCGGAAACGTCGAGGTGACGATCACGAGAATCTGAACTACGCGCTTGCGGCAACTATCAATGGGATTGCGGCGGGGCTGAGGAATACCGGGTGACGATCGCCTTCCCGCGTACACGACTGTGTCCGAGACAAATACTGTCCGTTGGAATATGTTTGCGTCCAGGAGTCCACGGCCATTCCGAAATAGATCCAGCTAGTACAAGTCCGGAAGTTTTCGATTGAAATTCCTCTTCTCCTCTTGATACACACGGCAAAGGTCCGAATCTCGCCTGCGCAGCATCTGCTGCACCGTTGACAATTTTGCAGCATTTGAAGTAAACAGGGGCTTCTTCTGAAATCTCGAGGGCCGGGGAACAAAAACATTATGAAGAGTTCAAGCAAGCGGCTGTTCGCCGCTATCAATGTGGCCGTTGTAGTGTGCGCCATACTCTCGCTGGTTAGCACTCAGACGATTAGCGCTCAGACGATCAGCATCGATCGCGTTGTAGCTGAGCTGGAACCTGAGATTCAGCGTACGCTGGTCGCCGGTAATATCCCGTCAGCATCCATCGCCCTGGTTTCAAACGATCGAGTGATCTGGAGCAACGCATACGGTTACTCGAACCTCTGGGCCCGTACTCCGGCAACCACGAACACCGTTTATCTAATCGGTTCGACGTTCAAAACAATGTCCACGTTGGCGCTCCTTCAGCAGATGGAGAAAGGGAAATTCAAACTCGACGATCCCGTCAACAACTACCTGACTGACTTCAAGATTCAGGGCGAAGACCCGAAGCACCCAATCACGTTTCGCCATTTATTCACGCATACTTCCGG
>JAICGZ010000314.1 GCA_025922875.1 Pyrinomonadaceae bacterium | reverse complement strand
TTTTTTTTTTTGGCCCCCCCCCGTGGTGGGGCGGGGGGGGCCCCCGTTTTTTTTTTCCCCCCCCCACCTTCCCCCCCCCGGGGCCCCCCCCCCCCCCCACTCCAGGGAGGCGCTAATTCAGACGCCCTTCCGCCGTTTCTTCACAAAGCCCGCCATAAACCCCAGACCTGAGACTAGCAACACTGCCGTTGCTGGTTCTGGAACCTGGTGTTCTGCGAATGACCCGGCGTGGATGTGGATTGAAATCGTGTGAGGAACATTGAACGCAAGCGTAACAGCCTCTGAAACCTGATGAATCCTCGACTGTACGTCCGACGCATTGGTTGTTATGTTAAAAACGTTGGTCACATCAAAAATCGCCACACCATCGACTGTGAGAGTCGTGATGACTTGCGACTGATCGAATAGGCCATTCTGATCTGTCATTAGACTCGACATCGTTGTAAACAGAGCTGAGATATTCACGTTAACGTTGCCTTCCCCGCCGGTAATAACAAAGGTCGCGGAGAGATTGGCTTGTCCGGCCGATGAGGCAGCGCACGTGCAGTCCGTGAGGGCGACGAGGCTGTTGGCGGTGGCGGTAAAGGTGTTGGCATTTGCCACGGCAGAGGAACTGGCAAACGTGACCGCCGTATTCGATTGAGCTATGGGAAAAGTGTTTGACATAACTGGGGCAGTTTGGCCCAGACTGTTCGTGGCGAGTGCAACAGTGCTCGAGGCTGTTGGGGTGAACGTAACGGTTCCCGCCGCCGGCGTGATCTGGAGATTGCTGAAAGTCACCGCGGATACTGAGATGGCGTCTGCATAAGCAGCGGTCGACCAGACTCCGAGCAGCAATCCGACCAGCACAACCTGAACAATCAGTCTAAGTGGTTTACGGGACATAGTTCCTCCTTGAAATAGGCAAGAAAATCTTCGCCGTAAATAGGGGATAGACTGCCGGAGCGAGACTCGCGGACTTAAGGAGTGAACTTCCGTCAGTGCTTGGCGAACGCGTGAGCGGCGATTTGTTTTGGGAGACACGCGAGTGCCTGCGCGCCTTATACTCCGCTATATAACGGAGGTCAAGACAAAAGACAGCGAAATTATGTAGTTTTCGTCACAGGCGTTCTTTCCTCATTCGCCGTTTCTTCACAAATCCCGCCATAAACCCCAGACCTGAAACCAGCAAGACCATCGTTGCCGGTTCCGGAATCGGCTCCTGTGCTCCCCGTGAGGTGGCATGAAGGTGTATGAAAAGATGGTATTCCTGATCGAATTGCAGGGTGACTATGTGTGAGAGTTGTCTTTGCATTTCTAGCGCGGTCGAGTCATTGGCCCCGATACGGAGATTAGAGTCGAAAGAAAAACTGCTGATACTTGCAAAACTGACGGGATCTAACACCTGCAGGGTGAGGGTCGCAATCGACGTGGCAGACAAACCCAACTGGTCTGTCAATAAATTCTGCATCGTCTGCATCAGCGCGGAGAAAGTCACATCAACGTTGCCGCTGCCTCCGACGATCATGAAGTTCTGCCTTAGAACTGCTGCCGCCTCCGTGTTAGCCGAGCAACAGCCAGAAAGCATGACGTTGGTGTTTGCGTTCAAGAACAAGTTGGTGAAATCGGACACCGCATTCGCACTTGCAAAATTCACACTGGCACTGGCCTCCGCACGGGTCGGACTTTCTGAAGAGTCTCCCGACTCCTCATCGAACCTGTTTAGCGCGGCCGCAGCACCCGCTATTGTTTTCGGTGTGGAGAACACGATGGTTCCGGACGTTGGAACGATCTGAAGGTTAGTTAAACTCACTGAGGTGGTCGATATCGCATCCGCATAAGCACTGGACGATGCTCCGAGCAGCAAACCCACCAGCAGGATTTGGACAAAGGTTCGTAGTGATCTACGCCTCATGGAACTCCCTCCTTGGAAGGTAAAAGCAGGGGGCTTCATTACGGTATCTGGGGCCTAATGGTTGGGGAATGGTTTAGCTGGTTGGGCCTTATACGCTTGTGAGATATAGAGAGTCAAGAAAATAGACGGCGAAATTTATGTAGTTTTCGTCACGGTGATTCCCCTAGTCGACTGCGCTTTTTGCGCCTTTTTGTGGCTACTGTTAACACTCGAACTTTCCCGTTCGTCTACACGTTACAAAGCCGGGCCCCGTTTTTAGTCAGACTTACAGCAGTACCGCTCTCTCAATCTTGGTGCAAAGCGGGGTTCGGGACTACAATACTCCGCCATAACACCGGTCCGGACTGCCTGGGAGAAACTTGCCACAACCCAGCAGTTTGCGGTGTTTTCACTGTTGAGAGAGCGGTGATTGATGAACGGACAAGCTAGAGTTTTGATCGAGTCCATGCCTAACGACATCGGGACTGAAGCGGTAGGTCCGCTCAGTTTCGACGAAGCGTTTACCCTCCATCACCGCGCCGTTTTCAGGACGGCTAGAGCTGTAGTTCGCGATTCGGCCCTGGCCGAAGACGTGACGCAGGAAGTGTTTCTAAGACTTTATCGCAATCTCAACTCCACGCCGGGTGAGGATCTACTGCGGGCGTGGCTTTTGCGCGTGACTCTTAACGTGGCGCGAAACACCTTGCGGGGACAAAGCCGCTCGATGGTTCGCGATAACGAATATCACAAGAGCACCGCGGAAAACGGCTTTTTTGCCGAAGCGCCGGAAGAAGACTACGAACGCCGCCTGGCGATCGAAGAAGCACGCCGCGCTTTGGACAAAATAAAAGAGCCGATGAGAAGTTGCCTGTTGCTGAAACAGCAGGGACTCTCATACCGCGAGATCGCCACCAGTTTGTCGCTCAAAGAGACGAACGTAGGCAGTTTGGTGGCGCGCGGACGAAAAGAGTTTGCGAGGGTTTACGGTAAGATCGGAGGCAGACGATGACACGGTGTTTGGACGAGGCAAAGCTGCAAAGCTATTTCGACGGTGAACTTTCTCTCGACATGATGGAAAGCGTCACGTCGCATTTGGCTTCATGCGTAACCTGTGCTGCGGCAGCGCGCGAACTCGAAGAGGAGTCGGCGCTTTTAACATCCGCTTTGGCGGCAGAGTTTGAGTCGAGTGTACCCACTGAACGGCTGCGCGAGCGTATCGACGCGGCGGTGTTGGGTGAGCGGATTTTAGTTGCTCAATCAACACAAAAGAGAGGGTTCTTTGCGGGTCTCCTCAACTTTGGCACACAGCGCACCCTGGGTTATGCAAGCATGGCAGTGGTGCTGGCGTTTGCCGCAATCATTGGCGTGGTCAAAATGAGAAGCACAACGGAGACACCGGCCGTTGTTAATGCACCCGCGCGTGTTAATGAACCAGCGCGAACTGGTAACGATCAACCTCGTAGCGAGCAAGTCGCGACCACCTCAACCGCTGAAGATGTTCAGGAAATACCGCCGGTAGAAATCGCACCACCGGTAAAGCCAAAGACCATCGCGACTCCGCATTTTGTTAAAGCTACCACTCCGAACCCCGCTCCGAAGCCTGCGCCAGTGAAACTACTTCCGGGCGAGCGCTCTTATCTGCAAACGATTGCGCGATTGGATTCCACAATCAAGTCGAACAAGAACGCTATGAGACCATCGCTGCAGGTTGAGTATGAACGTAACCTCGCGGTGGTAGATCGCGCTATTGCTGCTACGCGCAGTGCAGCCAAGAGCAATCCTAATGATCCCGACGCGGCCGATTTCATGTTTGCTGCTTACCAAAGCAAGGTGGACCTCCTCAACACCATAGCCGACGCGCGTCATGGTGGAGGTCGAGGACACTGAAAGGGCCGGGCTTTAAGTTGAAAAAGAAGTTGTTTGTATTAGCCGCAGCAGCGGTCCTCATTATCTCTCTGACAGGTTCCAGCCTCGCTCACGACGAAAAGAAGGATCGAAAGCCGGGTCAGAAACTTGAGCGGTCGATGCCCGTCGACCCTCGCGCTACAGTTACGCTCTGTGTGGCCTCCGGCATACTCAAAGTGCATGGGTCGGACAAGAATGAAGTTCACGTGCGATCGTCCGGTGCAGCGAAGATCGACTTTCGGCGCATTGATAAGCCTAAAGATGACTCGAGGCCTGCGACTCGCGTCGACGTGATGGTGTTCGATAAGTCTGGCGTTTCCAATCCGAGACGTGATTGTCAGGCTTTTGCGGACGTGGACATGGATGTCCCTGCAGGAGCAACGGTTCAGATACAGACTCGAGACGGCGACATCACGATTGCCGGTGTTTCCGGAGCCTACGCGGGTTCGCAAAATGGCGACATCACGATCGAACGCGCTACCAGATTCGTTGAAGCGGGCAGTGTGGGTGGCAGTATCTACCTGCGAAATTCGAGTGGCCGCATCAATCTGAGCTCCGCCGGCGGCGAGGTCCAGGTTGTTAACGTCCGGCCCGCCACCGGAGATGACACTTTCGAGGTCGGAACGGTAAGCGGCGATATTCAACTCAATCAGGTCAGTAATCCCAAGGTCACCGCGAAAACCGTTAATGGCAGGTTAATTATGACTGGTCCTTTGGCTAAATCCGGGTATTACGGGTTCACGAATATGACTGGCGACGTTGTACTTGCCCTGCCACAGGACGCGTCATTTCAACTGAATGCGAAAGTCTCTGAGAAGCACGACATCATCTCCGACTTTGAGCTGACTTACCTAAACGAGCCTCCGGCTCCGGCACCCGCAAGATCCAGCAGGTCTCCTGAAGCCAGGTCCAAAGCTCCTGTCGTCGTTGAAAGAAGATCCACGACCGTCGTGGTTCCTTACTCACTGCGCCGGGTGAATGCGGTTTGCGGTTCAGGGGACGCCACGATCTCGGTCGCCTCGTTCGGCGGCACCATCCGCATCAGGAAGATCTAAGAAATATTTCCCGCAAAGGCGCAAAGATAGCAAGTAAAGACGAAGTCTTTGCCGCGTCTTTGCTCTCTTTGCGCCTTTGCGGGAAATACGCCGTTTTTCCCTTGCAAACTTTATTGCCACAAGCTCCTAAGGGTCGGTGTTTTGACTATAGAGCAACGCAGAAGGGCCGAGGGTGGTTGGAACTAGTAATTCAGAACTAACTGCTCTCGGCCTTAAAAGTTAGAGGTCATGGGAATGAAAGATACGGGCTACAGAGTAATTCTACTTTTAGTGGTTGGACTGGCGGCATTTACCAGTGCGATGAAGGAGTTGAATCAGATTCAGCAGTTGTCGCTCGACGCCACAAAACTGATCGCCCAGTGGTCTGACAAGATCGCTCCCAGTGAAGTCCCACCGCAGACTGTCGTGAAGCTCGAAAGTTGTGAAATCAAGCAGGCAGCCCCGTCAATTGAACTTCCCTGGCTGGACAATGTCGACGAAGAGACAGAGGAACCCGCGGTAACGCCAGCTCCACCCGTGCGGCCGCATCGCGCGAAACCCCTTGGAGTTCAACTAGCTAAACTTAAGAAATTGGAGCGCCTGAATATCAGTCCGGTACAATTCGAAGTGAGGATCGCGCCGGATCCCGATGCCGAAAGCGAAGCAGCGTTCACCTATGAGTTGCCCCTGAGCATGTTAAAGGCGAAAGCCCGCAGGGACCGCGCCATTAGAATTAACCCTCGCGATCGTGAAATACTTTTGAAGACAGTGAACCGTAGTATTAATCTACGCATAGCAAGTTAATTAGACCTTATCTTTATTAGGACAAAAGACAATGTTAACGAAGACCCTCATCACGGCAGTTTTGCTTGTCATCGCGTTGGCAAGTAGTGGAACTGTCCCAGCCACGGCAAGCGGCACTGCAAACGGTATAAAGGTCCAGGAACTTCGACCTGTTCCATCAGTACCTTCAACAGCAGGTTCCACCGGTTCAGTCGAACAACCCGAACAGGAACAACAGCGCGAGGAGTTTCATCAAACGTATTCATTGTCGCCGACCGGACGCGTCAGTCTTGAAAACATTAATGGCGGCGTACAGATCAAAGTTTGGGATCGAGCAGCAGTACAGGTTGACGCCGTGAAGAAGGCTTACCGGAGAGATCGCCTGGCCGAAGCGAAAATCGAAGTCAACGCAACCGAAGAAAACATCAGAATCAAAACAGAATACCCGCACGAGAATCAGACTTTTCGCAACGGCCACGGAAGGTACGACAATCCAGCAGTCGTTGATTACACATTGACCGTTCCGCGCAGGGCTGTGCTCGAATCAATCGAGCTCATCAATGGCTCAATCGATATCGACGGCGTTGAAGGCACCGTCAAAGCATCTTCGATAAACGGGAAGCTTATCGCGCGTGGTCTGTTGGGCGAAGCGAAGTTGTCGACTATCAATGGACCACTGCAGGCTACTTTTACTCAACTCGATGAGTCGAAGCCGATCTCTCTGGGCTCGGTCAACGGAAACGTGACGCTGATCATTCCGTCAAATGCAAACGCGGCAATTCGTGCGGGCACAGTTCACGGCGGCATCTCCACCGACTTTGGTATACAGGTCAAACGCGGCGAATACGTGGGCCACAGCATGGACGGTCAGATCGGAACCGGTGGTCCTCAAATCAAGCTCGGAAACGTCAACGGCTCGATCAGAGTCACGCACGCACAAGATGGACTACCGGTTAGTCCAGGCACATCGCTCCAGGGGAAGAAAGCAACACATAGCGACGTCGGGATGGGAGTTTTCAGTGAGGACGAGGGCGACCGGGCAGCTGTCGCGGGTGAAGCGGCGCGAGTTCGCGTTGAGGCGCGGGTTGCGCAGGAAGTTCGTGAGGCCCAACGCGAGGCCCAGCGACAGGTTGACATCGCCATGCGCGATGCACAAAGGGAAATCGAACGCGCGCAGCGAGAGCTTGTACGGGAGCAAGCTCGTACACAAAGAAATATCAACCGGACGTCCAGAAGCATCGCTGTGGGCGGCGGCCAGGGCGAAGGTCCGGGATCATTCACTGCTCAAGAGACGCGAACGTTTACCGTGAGCGCAACACCGCGGGTCAGCATCACTACTTTCGATGGCCGCGTGACGGTTCATGGGTGGGACAAGTCAGAAGTAAGTTACACCGCGACCAAGCATGCACATGTTGAGGAGAGTCTCAAAGAGATTTCAATCCAGGCGCAGCAGCAGGGACAAGTGATTGCTGTAAATGCAACCAACCCAACAGAAGTAAGCGGCAGTGTCGACCTCGACATTTACGTGCCTCGACGTGCAACGCTTCATGTTTCATCCGGAGATGGCGCGCTGAACCTCGAAGGAGTTTCCGGCGAGATCACGCTGCGCTCCGGCGATGGTCCAATCCAGGTCGCGAATGGCGGCGGTGTTCTCCAGGTGAATACCGGTGACGGCCGTATTCAAGTTATTAAATTCGACGGGCAGGTCGATGCGCGCACCGGCGACGGTGAGATCGCGCTGGACGGCGACTTCAAGGAACTTTCGGCGAGAACTGGCGACGGCCCAATTTCTCTTACCGTGCCCGCCGGTTCGAGTTTCACAATCGAAACCAACACCCCTGAGGAAATCGCCAACGAGGGGTTCATCGTTGCTGAAGACATCACACCTTCCCCACGCCTCAAACGTTGGAGA
>JAICGZ010000313.1 GCA_025922875.1 Pyrinomonadaceae bacterium | reverse complement strand
TTGCTCGAAGCGATTGTTGCCAACCCGGACCAACCTATTTTGGAATTGCCGTTCCTCTCGCCTGAGGAAGAGCAGCAACAGATAACGGAGTGGAACCAAACTGCGAGTCCGTTTCCGTCAAACGCCTGTTTGCATCACCTGTTTGAAGAACAAGTGGAGCGAACGCCGCAAGCTACAGCGCTCCGGTGTGGCTCAGTCCGGCTCTCATATATGGAATTGAACCAAAGAGCCGATGATTTCGCTCAACATTTGATTTCCTGCGGCATCTCCAGTGAATCGCTGGTTGCAGTCTGCTTGCCGCGTTCTGCCGAAATGGTGATCAGCTTGCTGGCAGTTTTGAAAGCGGGTGGCGCTTATTTGCCGCTCGACCTGTCGTCTCCGCCACGGCGTTTGAGCGCGATTCTTTCGGAAGCGCAACCGCGCATGTTGCTCACCGTGTCGGAGTGGCGAGAGCTATTGCCTGCGGGAACAGAAACCAGCGTTTTGTATCTCGATGGCGAATGGGATGACCACGAGTGGTCCAACACGGGCGCGGCAGTTCTCAACGCGCCGCCAGTAGATCCCGACAACCTGGCGTATGTCATCTACACCTCTGGCTCCACCGGACAACCGAAGGGCGCGATGATCACGCATAGAGGCGTCGTCAACTACCTGACCTGGTGCAAGAGCGCGTATCCGTTGGGTGAAGGCAGCGGCGCAGTGGTGCATTCACCGATCGGTTTTGACCTGACCGTGACGAGTTTGTACGGGCCGTTGGTCAGCGGCGGCTGTGTGCACCTGCTTGAAGAAGACGAAGGGGTAGAAGGTTTGGCAAAAGCGCTGGAGCAGCCGGACCAGACTTACAGTCTTATTAAATTAACGCCCGCACACCTCGAGATGTTGAACCGGTTAATTAGCCCCGACAGCCGAGTGCAAACCAGGTCCATGGTGATCGGTGGTGAGGCGTTGTACGGCCACGATGTGAAGAGTTGGCAGGAGCGAGCACCTGAGGTGCGCTTGATCAACGAATACGGACCGACGGAGACGGTGGTGGGATGTTGCGTATTCGAAGTGGAACCACAAAGCGATGTGACGCCCGTAGTACCCATCGGACGGCCCATAGCTAACACGAGGTTGTACATACTCAATGAGGACATGACGGTTTTACCGGCGGGAGCCAGGGGTGAGTTGTACATCGGAGGCGAAGGAGTGGGCCGCGGGTATTTGCGTAAACCGGAAGTAACCGCCGAGCGTTTCGTGCCGGATCCCTTTAGCGCAGACGGTGGCGGGCGCCTCTATCGAACAGGCGACCTGGCTCGCTATCGCAAGGATGGGGCGATCGAGTATCTCGGACGCGTAGACAGCCAGGTAAAGGTGAGAGGCTACCGCATCGAGCTAGGTGAGATTGAGGCGGTGCTCAAAGCAAGCGAACTGGTCCAGGACGCCATCGTCATCCAAAAAGGCGAATCAAGAGAAGAACAGCGTTTGGTGGCCTATCTCGTTCCGAAAACGAATAGCGAACTGACGATCGACGCGGTCCGTGATTACCTCAAAGCGGAACTGCCGGCCTACATGATTCCTTCGGCAATCATGACGATCGATGCGTTGCCGCTTACGCAGAACGGAAAGATCGACTACCGCGAGCTGCCGGAGTGGGACGCTGAGAGTGCGCCGGTGCGCACGACGTTTGTAGCCCCGCGCAATATCGTCGAACTCGAGGTCGCTGAGATTTGGCAGGAAGTGTTGAATGTGCCACGGGTTGGAGCCACCGATAACTTTTTTGAGCTGGGTGGTCATTCGATGTTGGGCATGCGTATCTCGGCCCGAATTTTCGAGAAGTTTGGTTACGAGCTTCCACTCTCCGTCTTTTTTGAGGGCGGCACTGTCGAACACGTGGCCTCACTTATTCGGAACAAGGAAAACACGTCTCAATCTCATCTTGTCCTGCTGCAAAGCGGCACTTCAGGACCGCCGATTTTCTTCGTTCATCCGATTGGCGGCGGCATCGTTTGTTACGTCTACCTGGCCCGACATCTCGGTCCGGACCAAACTGTTTACGCCTTCCAGGCGCTCGAGAAGGACGATCCGCACAAGCAGGTCGAGACGATGGCTGCGAGCTACATCGAGGCCATGCGCGAGGTTCAACCGCATGGGCCTTACCTTCTTGGAGGCTGGTCGTTCGGAACGTACGTCGCGTTTGAGATGGCGTGTCAATTAAAGCGAGCGGGCGAGGAAATCGAACTACTCGCGATCTGCGACAACGGAAAACCTGGCTTGAACGACCAGGCGCCCGAAGACGATCCGACCAGCGGCAAGGATCCGGTTGCGCTGGCTCGGATTCTCGAAAATTTCGCCAACCTGAAAGAGCCTCTACCAATCGATGAGGATTACCTCCGCCAACTCGGACCGGATGAACAACTGCAGTACATCATGGAGCAGGCGAAGAAGGCGCGGATCATGCCGCAAGAGCTCACGCTCCATCAGGTGAAGCGTTCGCTGCACAACTTCAAGAGCAGAGTAGAGGCCGCACGCAGTTACGTGCCGCCGGTTTATCCCGGCAAAGTCACACTCCTCAAAGCTGATGAATCACAACCATGGGACCAGGAGTACTTAGCGACCGATCCCACCTGGGGTTGGGGTGGAATTTCTTCTGAGCCTGTCGAGTTGCACCGCGTGTCAGGCTCTCACGAGACCGTCATCGCCGAGCCTGCTGTGATCGATCTGGCGGCAAAGCTCAAAGAATGTATCGCTCGAATCGAGAGGAAGTAAGTTATGAAGATCATCTATTTCATGATGCGGTATTCGCGGCGGCTGCTTTTGCTGGCCGTAATTGCAGGCATCATTAGCGGCGCCGCCAACACGGCATTGCTGGCCGTCATCAACAGCGCCTTGAACCAGACACAATCTCAGGGCATGAATTTGGCCCTTGTGTTTGTTGGCCTTTGCGTGCTGGTGCCAGTGACCAGAATCGTAGCGGAATTGTTACTCGCTCACCTGGGCCAGGGCGCGCTCTACCAGCTACGCATGGATCTGAGCCGCCAGATCCTCGGTGTACCGTTGCGCAAACTTGAAGAGGTAGGTGTGCACCGGCTGATGGCAGCGCTTACCGATGATGTACCTACAATCACTAACATCGTCACTGTGATTCCCATTCTGTGTATCAACATTGCGGTGGCGTTGAGTTGCCTGATCTATATGTCATGGCTCTCGTGGCCATTGTTCTTCGCGGTCATGGCCATCATCGTCATCGGAATCATCAGCTACCAGTTGCCGGTAGTGAAATCGTTCCATTACATGACGCTGGCGCGCCGCGAAGGCGACAATCTCTTCAGTAACTTCAGGGCCCTTACTGAAGGAATCAAAGAGCTCAAGATTCATGCTGCCCGGCGCAAGGCTTTCCTGACGGACACGCTGGAGCCCACCGCATCGAGATTCCGCCGCCATAACATCGTCGCGCTGACCATCTACTCCATCGCTTCGAGTTGGGGGCAGATGCTGGTGTTCGTAGTGATTGGTTTGCTGCTCTTTGTGCTGTCCGGCTGGTTCGGCATCAACACGCTGGTCATGACCGGCTTCACCCTGACGATCTTGTACCTGATGACACCGTTGCAGGTGATCATGAATACGCTGCCGAACATGGGGCGGGCCAACGTCGCGTTGAATAACGTCGAAGAGCTTGGCCTGTCGCTTGTGCCCAGCACGACGGAAGAGGATTCGACGAAGCTGATCGCGGAAGGAAGTTCATGGTCCAGCCTTGAACTTTCCGAAGTGACTCACAACTACCAGCGAGAAGGCGAAGAAACGCTTTTTGTGCTTGGACCTATCAACCTGCAAATGGGGCCCGGTGAGTTGATCTTCGTGACCGGCGGAAACGGAAGCGGAAAAACGACCCTCGCGAAACTAATCCTGGGACTTTACACACCTGAAAGTGGCGAAATCAGGCTTGACGGCCAGCCGATTTCAGGCGAGCTGACTGATTTCTATCGCCAACACTTTTCAGTAGTGTTCTCTGACTACTTCCTTTTCGATACGCTGCTCGGACTCAACTCAGAGCAACTCGATGCGAAGGCGCGCGAGTATCTGGTCCAACTGCAACTTGCTCACAAGGTGAAAGTCACGGACGGCAACTTCTCGACTACAGACCTTTCACAGGGGCAACGCAAACGGTTGGCACTGCTTACGGCTTACCTTGAAGATCGGCCGATCTATCTGTTCGAC
This sequence comes from Pyrinomonadaceae bacterium, assembly GCA_025922875.1. Classification (GTDB taxonomy): domain Bacteria; phylum Acidobacteriota; class Blastocatellia; order Pyrinomonadales; family Pyrinomonadaceae; genus PSRF01. The sequence goes on along the minus strand of JAICGZ010000313.1, from coordinate 3,334 downwards.
GAGTGGGCGGCCGATCAGGATCCGCTCTTCAAGGAGATTTTCTATTACCAGATCTTGCCGGAGTTAAAAGGGAGAGGGAAGACCGTAATAGCAATCACGCATGATGACCGGTACTACCATCTCGGCGACCGCGTAATTAAGTTGGACAACGGTCAGATCGTTTACGACAAGCCGGCTTCGGAGATGGTTAGCGTCCTTGACGAGCTAACTGCAATCGCGGTCTAACCCGCTTCAATTTCCAGTCAACAAGAACCTGAATTACTTCGATCACTAAAAAAAGGAGACTGAAATGAATAGAAACGACCAAGAAGACAACACCATTTACCAGGTAGTTGTGAACCATGAAGAGCAATACTCAATCTGGCCGGCCGATCGTGAGAACGCGCGCGGTTGGACCAATGCGGGAAAGAGCGGCACAAAAGAGGAGTGTCTGGCCTTTATCAAAGAAGTGTGGACGGACATGAGACCTTTGAGCCTGCGTCAGCAAATGGCCCAGGACTCAGCCGCCGCTTAAAACCCGACACAAAAATACGGAAGTGAGGTGTTGTCCGTGAAAGCGTTTTTACGAAAGGGCAGTGTGTCCATTCTATTACTCAGCATGAGCTGCGTTGTTCTTGGATACAACCAAAAGAAGGAGCAGACTGAAGTGACTGAAACGATTAAGAAGTCATTTCCCGTCAGTCCCGGCGGTTCGCTGACTGTGAAATCGAGTATCGGAACGGTGGAGGTTCAAGCGGTTGATACTAATAACGTCAACATCGAACTTGCCCGTCAAATAAAAGCCGCTAACGCGCAGGAGTTCGAGCAGATCATCAGAGATCTGCAACTCGACTTTGAGCACAAAGGCAGCGACGTTGAAGTTATTGTCAAGCTGCCTGAAGAGTGGGGTTGGGAAAAGATCAAGAGAATCAGGTTGGACATGAAGATCACCATTCCCCTCGCATACAACGTCAAAGTGCGGACGGTGGGCATCATCCGGACTAACGACCTTCAGGGCACTGTACAACTCGCCAGTTCCGGCTTTTCCCTGACAACCGGGAACGTGCGTGGGAGCGTCGACCTATCAAGCTCCGGCGGCCAGATCGAGGCGGGCGACGTCAACGGACCGGCAACAGTATCGAGCGACGGCGGCCCCATTCGTATCGGAAATATCGACGGAGACTTTAACGTCCGCAGCAGCGGCGGCTCGATCAATGCCGGGCGAGTTGACGGCTCGGTGACAGCTCACTCGGCCGGCGGCTACATCCGCATCAAGGAAGTAACGAATGCCGTCAAAGCGATTACCCAGGGCGGGTATGTCAGCACCTATATCTCGCGTCAACCGCAATCTGATTCAAGCTTCGTGACGCTGGGTGGAAGTGTAAATTTACGCCTCGCCGAAAATGTGAGGCTGACTTTGGAGGCCGATGTGGGTACGGGTTCCGTGCTCAGCGATTTCCCACTTCCAGAGCGTGAAGAATCCAGTTCAATTGTCAACGGCGATATCAATGGTGGTGGACCAAAGATGATTGTCCGCACTGCTGCCGGCAGCCTGACGCTACGCAAGTGGGATCCGGCCAATCCGGAGCCTGAAAGACGACCCTCCACTCGACATGTTTGCGGTTCACGAAACCACGGCTCGGAGTCTGAAATAAGACGACATCATAACGAGCCGTGCGCGTGAAACGTGTCTTATCCGCAATGGCAACACTCCATTGGTGAAGTTGGAAGGACCATAGTCGTGAACGTAAACCGTGAAGCCGTTAACGCGAGCGCGTCATCTTCCGCATGGGTCAGCATTCCCAAACCGAATCCCTATGCGCGGATGCGTCTGTTCTGCTTTCCCTACGCAGGCGGCAGCAGTTTTCTATTTCACAGGTGGAACCAGCAGTTGCCCAACTCTGTCGAAGTCTGCCCGGTACAACTGCCGGGCCGCGGTACCCGAACGCATGAGCCTCCTTTTGACGCCGTCCAACCTCTCATCGAGAACCTTGGTCCAGCTATCCATCCATTCCTTCAGCAGCCGTTTGCTTTTTTCGGTCACAGCATGGGCGCTACCATTGCTTTCGAGTTAGCACTTTACTTGAGACGAGAATACGGCCTGCTGCCCTCACACCTGTTTGTTTCCGGAAGACGTGCTCCGCAAATACCCAGGGATGAGCCTCACATCTACAACCTTCCTCATGACGAGTTCATTTCAGAACTCCGGCGACTGGACGGCACACCGCTCGAGGTATTGGAGCACCCGGAATTAATGGAGTTGATGATGCCGTTGCTGCGCGCGGATTTTGCGCTGGTTGACACCTACAATTATCGTCCTGAGCCGCCATTGGAGTGTGGGATCACCGCTTACGGAGGTATGCAGGATCAAGAGGTGTCGTGTGATGAATTGAAGGCCTGGCAGCGCCAAACTCGATCAGCGTTTCGGCTGCAGATGATGCCGGGCGGACATTTCTTCGTACAGAAGCAGCCGGAGGATTTACTTCGTTCGCTTTATAGCGAGTTGCTGCAATTGGCAACTGTCGTTTCTAAGTGATGCTCGCATTAATTCCTGAACTACTTCACAGTCTCACCATTCACAATCAACCTCGTCGAACGCACACCAGCTTTTGAGCGTCATCTTCCGGCGCTAATCACAGAACTCCCCAATTAGCAATTATTTAGGAACTGGTTAAAGACTCTTCGTCTTTACAGGTCTATTCTGCCCAGCGTCGATTAAACCTGAACTGAGGACCTAAGCGGTAACCAAAGTTATGGAACCAGGGCTTGTTTTATTGTGGCAATTCGAGGGCAGCGGGCAGGTAGGAGAAAGCCTGCGCCAGATTTTGGAGTCCTGCCCCGATCCGGATTTTGTAGTTGCCTGCCACACCAGCCAGGAGGTCATCGGTAGCGATAACGAACTAACTCAGATTATTCGTCGACAGAAACCGTTACTGATCCTCCTGGCCCTGCCTTGCGATCAATTGAGTGCTTTAACGTCGCTGTTCCAGGTACTGGGACCTGTAGCTGCTCCGGTCGTGGTGGCCGTGGAGTCTGTGCCGGAAGAGTTGAGCGAGTTGGTGCGGCCGGGCATTGCTGATTTTCTAATTCCACCGCTGCGTGAATCGGAGGTCCTGCTCCGGCTGCGGCGGCTGCTGCATCAGGTACGTCAGGAACAACGGGCCCAACAGGTCTTCACTGAAAAACTTGGGTTGCAGCAACTGCTGGGCGAGAGTCCCGCGTTCACCGCCGAGATCAACAAGATCCCCGTCGTCGCCAAGTCGGACATCACGGTGATGATCACGGGTGAGACGGGAACGGGGAAGGAGATGGTGGGCCGGGCGATTCACTATCTGAGTGCGCGCGCGGGCAAACC
>JAICGZ010000312.1 GCA_025922875.1 Pyrinomonadaceae bacterium | reverse complement strand
TTTGTAACAACAGTAATGAAGAGAACTGGTGAATCCTGGGACATGAGGAAACGATGAGCCATGAGGTGCTCTCCTTTGCGTGAGGTAGTGGAACTGGTGAGGAAGTTACTGTGTTTTTAGACAGCATGTAAAGCGGGCCGAGCCCGAACCAGGGGCTTAGCCCAAGTTCATGAAATCGCAGCCGGCGGGGCAGAGCCCCGCCTCACATCAGGCGGCCAAGCCGCATCAGCACATCAGGCGGCCAAGCCGCATCAGCACATCAGGCGGCCAAGCCGCATCAGCACATCAGGGGCGAAGCCGCATCAGCACATCAGGGGCGAAGCCGCAGTTCATTGTCTCAACTCGACGACGGTTGCACCAGCACCGCCTTGATCTGGAGGTGCGGGTAGGAAGCGAGCGACGTGGGGATGGCCGTCGAGCAGACCTGCGATCGCGCGTCGCAGGGCGCCGGTGCCGTGACCGTGAACAATTCGCACCTGGGCCAAACTCGCAAGCGAGGCCTCGTCAAGAAATTTATCAACTGCGTCAACTGCTTCATCAGTCGTTTGCCCGATCACGTTCAACTCAGATTGAGCGCTCTGTTCAGCACTGGCTAAGTGAATCTCGGCATGTGCCGATTTGCGCAACTTCTCCAACTTGCCCTGTTGTGTTTTTGGAATTGCCTGCTGCTCTACTAGTTCCAACTGATCGAGCCGTTCCTTGAATCTCAACGACTTCACACGGACTTCAGCGATGCCGTCCTTGATCTGATCAACGATACCCACTGAGCCGAACGAACGAAGCTTAACTTTGTCGCCTATGACGATCTCACGTGGCGCAGCCGTGACATATTGTGGCGCATCTTCAAACGTGCTGGCAGGCGGCGGTTCGGGTTGGACCACTGCGCCCTCACGCACGACGCGAACTTCTCGTTGCGCTGCCCGTTTCATTTCAGCGACTTGACGTTGAGCCTCCCGTTCAACTCTCACTCGTTCAGTGCGGTCCTGAATTCGCGCAACCAGCTCGCGCGCGCGCTTTTCAAGCTCGGCAAGCGTGCGTTGAATAGTTTGGTCAAACGTCGCCTGCCGTTCGCGCTCCTGTTTCGCAGCTTCCTTGTCGAGTGAAGCGAATTTCTCTGCAACCGCGGTTCGCTCCTCTTCCAAAGCCAGTCGTAAAGCCTCCGCTTCCTCAGCTTCTCGTTTGATTCGCCGCAAATATTCAGACGCCTGCAAAGACGAGTCTTTAACAGACTTCATAGCGTTAGCAACGATCTCTCCGGGCACTCCAAACCGGCGCGCAATCTCGAGTCCTGAGGAAGCACCGGCCACTCCGACAATCAGCCGGTAAGTTGGCTGCAAAGTCTTTTCGTCAAACTCAACACTCGCATTGATCACGCCCTCTTCGTTGCCCGCATACATTTTGAGGCCGCTGTAATGCGTCGTCGCGATAACGTGAGCGCCGCAAGCTCTGCGAAAGTGATCGACCACGGCAACTCCAAGAGCCGATCCTTCTTCCGGGTCCGTGCCGGTTCCAACTTCATCAAGCAGTACCAGCGCCGGCGCCTCGCAGAGATCGATCATGCGTGCGATGTTTGCGGCGTGCGAAGTGAACGTCGAAAGATTTGCAGCGAGTGATTGATGATCGCCGATATCGGCAAGCACTGACGCGTAGAACGGAAATAGCGCAGACTTCGCCGGAACCGAAATACCCGACAGCGCCATTAGCGCGAGCAGGCCGGTCGTCTTCAAGACCACAGTCTTACCGCCGGCATTCGCACCGGATATCACCATCGCGTTCTTCTCATCATCCAGTGCAAACGAAACAGGTACCACCGAACCTCCGCTTGCTCGCAGGTTCTCTTCAAGCAAAGGATGGCGCGCTTCGACAAGCTCCAGCCGGCCGCTCGTGTTCGTTTCCACACCGGCGTGAATCTCAGGAATCACACAGTCGAAATTCTGATGAAAGACTGCGCGTGCGTTGATGAAGTCCAGTTCAGCAACTGCTTCTGACGCCCTCTCAATGGCAGGTAGTTGCGCTCGCAGTTCTTCCGACAAGCCGAAGAGAATGCGTGCGATCTCGCGCGTCTCACTCTCATGCAACCCCTGCAATTCGTTATTGGCGTCGATTGTCTCGAGCGGTTCAACGAAAGCGGTGGCGCCGGATGATGAATAGCCGTGCGCAACGCCCTGCACGCGTCCTCGATGATCTGCTTTAACCGGAATGACGAAACGATCGTTACGTATCGTCACGAGTTCATCCTGAATGGCTTCCGCCGACCTGCGCATCAAACTTTCCAGCGAGCGCGTGATTCGCGAACGCAGGACGTTGATCTCGTTACGAATACTGGCCAATTCCGGACTCGCACGATCGTCGAGCTCTCCGTTCGGCAAAATTTTGTTGGTAACGCGGGCTACGAGTGTGTTGAGATCTCGCGGCAAGTCTTCAACGAGTCGCCACAGCACCGGCGCGTTTTCGCGTTCAGCAAGAACCGCAGCTCGCGCTGACATTGCCTGTTCGCACAAGCGTGCTGTTTGCAGAATGGCGACCGGATCCAGGCTTGCACCTTCAACACGCAGCCTCGCGATCGTTTCTGCCGGATCTGTTAATCCGTTGAACCACCACTTCACTCCGCGACTTCTGAGCAGTACACATTCGGCTAGTGCGGAGAGTTCTCGTTGCAATTGAGAGACGTTGTCGAGAGGCGACAGTGTCTCGATACGCCGTTGACCAGGCTCGGTCTGAGCGTTTCGTTTTATTAACGCCAGCAGGTGCTGGTATTCCAGAGTTGTGAATGCCTGTCTGTTCACGAGTGCTAAAGGTTAAAATATTAACCACGGATTTGCACGGATGCAGACGGATCGTACAATGAGGATCAATCTGTCAACTGAAAGGGCACACGCGATGGATGAAGTCGATCAACTGCTGCAAAACCACGAACGGAAATCCGAATAAAATCCATGAAATCCGTGTTCCTGACAATCGTCCTAATTCTGATGGCTCAGGGTATTTTTATGTCTGCTCAAGAAAGACCGAAAGTGCGTGCTCCCGAAATCAAAGGCGGCCGCGGCTGGCTAAATACCGATAAGCCACTGTCGCTCGCAGCTCTTAAAGGCAAAGTCGTTCTACTCGATTTCTGGACCTACGGCTGCATCAACTGCATCCACATCATTCCCGATCTGAAGAAGCTCGAAGCCAAGTATGCCAACCAACTGGTCGTAATCGGCGTTCATTCCGCCAAGTTTCAAAACGAAAAAGAGACGGAGAACATCAGGCGCATTATCCTGCGCTACGAAATCGAGCATCCCGTTTACAACGACTCGGAATACGCAGTTTGGAAAAGCTACGGCGTGCGCGCATGGCCCACGCAGATACTGATCGATCCCGCCGGTTACGTGATCGGCGGTGTTTCGGGCGAGGGCAACTACGACGTCATCGATCAAACCATTGCTAAGGTTGTAGATGAATTTCGTAAAAAGGGCGAGCTAAACGAAGAACCTCTCAAACTCGTTCTCGAACGAGCTAAAGTCGGCGAACTGCCACTTGCCTTCCCCGGCAAGATCCTCGCAGATGCCAACAACAATCGACTCTTCATCGCCGATTCGAATCACCACCGCATCGTTGTCACCAGGCTAGATGGCGCATTGGTAGACACAATCGGTACGGGCGATGCCGGCGCTGCCGATGGCGCATTCGATAAAGCAACTTTCTCTCGCCCGCAGGGCATGGCCCTGGCTGGTGACAATCTTTACGTCGCCGACACGGAAAACCATCTCATCCGACGAGTCGATCTGAAATCACGCACCGTGGAAACGATCGCGGGCACCGGCCAACAGTCGCGCGAGTATTTCAAATCCGGACCGGCTCGCTCGGTTGCATTGAGTTCACCGTGGGACCTGCAACTGGTCGGACGCGTTCTCTACATCGCGATGGCTGGTCCACACCAGATCTGGAAGCTGGATCTCGATAAGAATGAAGTGTCAACTTTTGCGGGCTCCGGACGCGAAGCTCGTTTGGATGGTCCAATCCTGGAAGCGGGTTTCGCGCAACCTTCCGGCATGGCGAGCGATGGTAAAACGCTTTACGTTGCCGACAGCGAGTCGAACATTATTCGCGCAATCGATCTCGCGGGCGGTACTGTTGAGACTCTGGTCGGTGGCGATCTATTCGAGTTTGGGGATGTTGACGGATCGGGAGACGATGTACGCCTGCAACATCCGCTCGGTTTGGTTTCCTTCGGCGACAAACTCCTGATCGCTGACACCTACAATCACAAGATCAAAGAACTCGATCCGAAGCGCGAACGAGTCGTCTCACTATTCGGCACCGGAAAGCCCGGCCAAGCAGACGGAGCCTCGGCGTCGTTTTACGAACCCGGTGGACTCGCCCTGGCTAACGAGAAGCTCTACATCGCCGACACAAACAACCATGCGATTCGCGTAGTCGATTTGAAAACTAAACAAACCAGCACGCTGCGGATCAACGGTCTAACTCCTCCGATGAAAAACGTGCAGGCGCTCGAATCTGCTGTAGGTCCAAATGCTGAAGAGATCAAAGTTGCCGCACAGCGGCTTCGTTCCGGCACCGGCGCGGTGCTGCGAATCGACGTGGAACTACCTGCTGGCTATCACCTCAATCCGCTGGCGCCGCAGCGCTACAAGATTTCAGTCGATGGCGGCAAGAGTCTCGCAATCGACGATAAGAATGCTGCACGCTCAACAAAGGATCTGAAACTCCCGCTGCGCGTGCCGCTATCCACGACCGCAGTTGGTTCAACGACTCTTCGCGCGCAGGTAACGTTGTTCTATTGCCGTGAAGACAACACCGGCACGTGCCTGATCAGAACGCTCGTTTGGCAGGTACCGGTTGAAGTGACGAACGATGCGAACGCACCGGCTGAGGTGAAGCTTCAGGGTAAACTCACCGCCGAGTAGGACGCTTCCTTGGAGTGCGGCGTCCTAGCTTGCCGTGCCTCATGACGGCGAGTAATATCGTTCCTCCCCTAATTCGTAATCCAAAGGAGTGAGGTTCGTGGCTAATAAACCATTTCTCACTGACATCAAAACTTTGCGCGAACGCGCGCGACAGCACATCGAAAACGGCGCTGTAACCGCCGGCTACAGCGCGGATCGCGAAACAGTGATCAAGCTTTTGAACGAAGCGCTGGCAACCGAAATCGTATGTGTGCTGAGGTATAGACGCCACTATTTCATGGCAGCCGGAATCAACGCCGAGAGTGTGGCCGCGGAATTTCTTCAGCATTCCAATGAAGAACAGGGACATGCCGATCAGATCGCGCAACGCATAGTTCAGCTAAAAGGCGAACCCAATCTCAATCCTGACGGTCTTTTGACTCGAAGTCATGCGGAGTACGCCGAAGGCGAAACCCTTACTGACATGATCAAAGAGGATCTCGTTGCCGAACGTATTGCCATCGATAGCTACCGCGAAATGATTACTTACTTCGGAAATGATGATCCTACGTCAAGACGCATGATGGAAGAAATCCTCGCAGTCGAGGAGGAGCATGCCGACGATCTGGTAACTCTATTGGAGAAGATGGGCTGACCGAGTTGTAATCGATATAGCTTTTTTTGAAGCGTGATGCTTTGCACGTGGAGCATCACGCTTGTTAGTCTCAGCGTATTGTCTGAACGCGAGTCAAACCAAACTAATCCCGGCCGGCCGACAATGTGCCGTAGTTGTGGAGCAATTGTCGGCGCCGGCGAACCCCAATGCGCCGTATGCGGAGCATCAACCTCCGGCCAGCCGGCGCAAGCCGCCAACCAGCCTCAGGCAGATCGAGAAACGATCAAGTTTGCGCGTGCGGTCTTGAATCGTCCGTACAAGTTCACCATCATCCTGCTCGTAGCAAACCTGTTGGTCTTTATGTTGATGTGGGAGTCCAGCGGGATGACCTCATCGCTCTTGTGGCAGCCCTTCCTTGAACCAGTCCTGATTGCCTATGGCGCCAAACTCAATTACCTGATCGATGCGCCAAACTATCAATGGTGGCGCTTCATCGCGCCGATGTTTATTCATATCAACCTGTTTCACCTGCTGGTCAATATGTACAGCCTGATGATGGTTGGACCATTCGTGGAGAAACTTTATGGGTCGGCCAAGTTCGTGGTTTTTTGGGTGGTGACTGGCATTGGGGGAGTGGTGGCGAGTTACCTGACAGTTCGTCCGCAACTCGCGACCGGTGCTTTCGCACGTTTTATTTTCAAGAGCGTAGACAATCCTTCGGCTGGAGCGTCCGGAGCCCTGTTTGGGTTGGTCGGAGTCCTTTTCGTGTTCGGTATCAAGTTTCGCCGCGAACTTCCGGAAGGCTTCAAGCGAGCGTTCGGCACCGGCATGCTGCCGATCATCTTTATCAATCTTTTGATCGGTTTTGTCGGCCGCGGCTTTATCGATAACGCTGCTCATCTTGGTGGACTGTTATCAGGGGCGGCACTCGCTCTTGCTGTTGGCTACCGGCGGCCTGGTGCGCGTGCAAGTATCACAAACACCTGGCGAGTTCTTCAGGTGTTAGTGCTCGCGATAGTTGTCCTGGGTTTCTACAAGGTCGCGAGAAACTTCAATCGTCCTGTTGGCACGGTCGCTCGCATAGCGCCAACCGGACGCACACAGATTTTTCTGAACTATGTAGGCACGATGAATCAGGTTCAGGAGAAAATCGCCGCGGTGATTCATAATAACGACGTGAGCGACGTCGCCGCGGTGACCCAAACGGCAATGCAGGCGCCGGTGCCTGATGCGCGAGCGACGGAGTTGAGAAACCAACTGCTGACCATCCTTTCAAAACTGGCCGAAGCCGTGCCGGCTGAAAGCCCGTCGCCGGATAGTGAACCAGGGCGGCCGCCGCAGTTGGACCAGAAGGTGATGGATGAGTACAAACAATGGCAAAAGGATTATGACGTGTGGTTGAAAGGCGCAGCGAAAACTTATACAACGCCGCAATAAACTTTTTCAGGAGAGACAAATGGAGATTAGAAAAGTCGGAGTTCTGGGATGCGGACTGATGGGCGCGGGTATCGCGCAGGTGGCTGCAAGTGCCGGATTTGAGACGGTCGTAAGAGAAGTTTCAGATGATCTCATCATTAAAGGATTTGGCGGTATTGAAAAGTCGTTGGCGAAGTTTGCCGAAAAAGGCACGATAACAGCAGATCAGCAACGCGAAATTCGCGGTCGTTTGTCGGGTACTACTTCATTCGCTGATCTCGCCGGCTGCGACATCATCATCGAAGCGATTATCGAGAACCTCGAGGAGAAGCGCAGCACTTATCGCCAGTTGGATGAGATCTGCAAACCGGAGACGATCTTTGCTTCCAACACGTCGTCGTTATCGATTACCGAAATGATGACCGCGACTTCGCCTGAACGGCAACGCCGTTTCATCGGAATGCATTTCTTCAATCCGGTGCCGCTCATGAAACTCGTCGAGGTAGTGAAGACGATCCTGACTGACGAAGATGTTTACGAACAGGGAGTGGAATTTGGGAAAAGGCTCGGCAAGGTGCCGGTGCGGGCTGGCGACAAGACCGGGTTTATCGTCAATCGTTTGCTGGTGCCGTACATGCTCGATGCCATTCGGGCTTTGGAAGAGGGCGTCGGATCGATCGTCGACATTGATAACGCGATGAAGCTTGGTTGCGGTTATCCGATGGGTCCATTCACGCTGGGAGATTTCGTCGGATTGGATACGAC
>JAICGZ010000311.1 GCA_025922875.1 Pyrinomonadaceae bacterium | reverse complement strand
AGGCAGCGGGACTCGTCTGGCGTTTGAAAGACGCAAATAACTATTACATCGTTCGCGCTAATGCGCTCGAAGGAAACGTGGTCCTCTACAAAGTGCAGAGCGGCAAGCGAACTGACTTGCCAGTTAAGGGTGAGGGGCGCACGTACGGGAAGAAAGCGAGTGTACCTTCCGGGCAGTGGAACGAATTGCGTGTAACCGCGGCGGGCAATCTCTTTGAGGTGTATCTCAACAACCAAAAGTTGTACGAGGTGGAAGACAGCACATTTCCCGAGGGCGGTAAAGTTGGTCTTTGGACCAAAGCCGACTCGGTCACGCACTTCGACGATCTGCGTGTGACGGCGAAGTAGTTTGTTCGCATCGACAAGTAAGAAACGGACAATCATGGCAGTAGGAGAACCGATCATCCAGCAGGAAAACCAGATCGTTCAGGCACGCGCAAGCGACTCGGAGGCCGCTCGACGAACCGTTGCTTTTGCTGAGGCGTTTCGCTTCTGGGTGAAGTTGGGTTTTATATCGTTTGGCGGACCGGCAGGCCAAATCGCGATCATGCACCGCGAATTGGTTGACCGGCGGCGATGGATCAGTGAAGAGAGATTCCTGCATGCTCTCAATTACTGCATGTTGCTCCCCGGCCCCGAAGCGCAGCAGCTTGCGATTTACATCGGTTGGTTGATGCATCGTACCTGGGGAGGCATCGTCGCTGGCGCCTTCTTTGTCATACCTTCAATCTTTATCCTGCTCGCACTCTCATACATTTACGCGGCGTATGGCAACGTACCGGCGGTCGCCGGTGTGCTCGCGGGTTTCAAGCCAGTTGTTGTCGCCATCGTCGTTGAAGCCGTGTTGAAGATCGGTGGCAGAGCACTAAAAAGACGAGCGCATTTTCTCATCGCTGCGGCGGCCTTCATCGCTATCTATTTCTTGCGCGTCCCGTTCCCGCTCATCGTCGTGGCCGCGGCGCTGGTGGGACTTGCGGGCGCGCGGTTCTGGCCACGGACCTTCGCAACGCAACACGCAACCAAAGAGGCGGACGCCAAAACAGAAGGGCACTTGGAAGTAGTGGACTCCCTGCCGCTTGTAATCGACGACCACGCGCCGCCTCCGGCACACACGCTCCCGTCTCGCGTTCGTAGTATGAAGATTCTCGCGCTCGGTCTCACATTGTGGCTGCTGCCTCTCGCTACGCTGGTCGTGTGGCGCGGCTGGGGGAGTCTTCACGCACAGGAGTACCGGTTCTTCACCCAGGCCGCGCTTGTCACATTCGGTGGCGCTTACGCTGTGCTCGCCTACGTGACACAAGCTGCCGCCGGCTCTTACGGCTGGATCACACATACGCAGGCCGTAGACGGCCTCGCGCTCGCCGAGACTACTCCGGGACCGCTCATCATGGTCCTACAATTCGTGGGTTTTATGGCCGGGTGGAACAACCCGCAGGGTTTAGACCAGACAACAAGTGCGGTGCTGGGCGCGCTCGTGACTACCTACCCGACATTTCTGCCGTGCTTCCTCTTCATTTTTCTCGGCGCACCTTACATCGAGGTGCTGCGCGGGAACAAAAACCTGACGGGCGCACTCACGGGTGTCACCGCAGCAGTGGTGGGAGTTGTGCTGAACCTCGCACTCGTCTTTGGCGCGGCAGTGATCTGGCCGCGCGGCGTGGCTCAAGGACCAAATTGGTTTGCCCTGCTGATGGGGATCGGTTCGTTCGTGGCGCTCTACCGCTTCAAAGCGGACGTGTTGTGGGTGGTGCTCGCGGGTGGTCTTATCGGTCTCGCGTGGACGCTGCTGGGCGGGTAGGTGTAGGCACTATAGTCGCCCGAAGGAGGTTTGGATGAAAGCGATACCTGCCTTGTTCTTGCTTTGCGTTTTGGCACTCACAACTCGAGCACAGCAAGCGGCCGCGAATGCCAGGATCAATGAACTTGAGCGCAAGCTTGAGCAAGCGACGCGACAAATAGATCAGCTCAAAGACACCGTCCAGACTTTGCGTGCAGAGATCGACCTGATCAAAGACCAAGCAACTCAGCAGGCCACTGACAACAATAACCCTTCGCAGCCACGTGTAGACGATGTATCGAGTGCCTTCGTTGAACGAATCATCGAGCCGGAGTTAGGGGCGAACGAACGAGCGGAAAGGATTCGCGCTAAGCCCGAGATTTTTGTGCAAGCCCGTTATTCGGCACTGCCTATCCGCGACGCAAATTCGGAATTCGAGCCGAACTTCAGCCTCACACGCATCGAAACGCGTTGGGCCGGTCGCGTGGCCGATCGTCTTGGCGCAGGCGTCGAGATCCAATTTCATCCAGCGATCGACGGCAGTCCGGAAGAGTTGGTCAATGACGCTTTTCTGGAATACTACCTGAACGATCACACGACGGTACGCGTAGGACAGTTCATCAAGCCATTCGGTTTCGATATCCAACAGTCGAGTCGAAACGTTCGCGCGTTCAACTTCGGTTTTTTCCGGCCGATCGGCGAGCTGTCACGGCTGAGTTTTGATTACCAGTTCAAAAACCGGCCTTCATTCAACGATGACGCGGTCAATGGACGATTGAACTTGACTTGGGCCATCGAGTTCTAACGAGAAAGGGATGATTACATGAGGCGCTGGATACAACACGTTCTCGTCGTTGCGCTTTTCGCCGTATTGGTCTCAGCAGCATGCACGCAACAACCGGCAACTACAGGATCGAACGGAGCGAATACGACGGCGCGCGAAGTTACCGTCTACGTCTCGACGGATCGTGTCTTCTCTGAACCGATCCTCCGTTCTTATGAGCAGCAGAGCGGCGTGCGTGTAAACGCTGTCTACGATACCGAAGAAACAAAGTCCACTGGACTCGCAAACAAGCTACTTGCCGAAAAGAACCGCCCGCAGGCGGACGTCTTCTGGTCCAACGAACCGGTGCGCACGCTGGTGCTCAAACGAAATGGCGTGCTCGCGCCGTATAAGTCACCGAACGCAGAAGGAATCCCTCCTGCTTTCAAAGATCCCGAGGGCTACTGGACGGGTTTTTCAGCACGTTCACGTGTGATCGTTTACAACACGAACTTAGTGAAGCCCGACGAAGCTCCGAAATCGATTTTCGATCTCGCCGATCTTAAATGGAAAGACCAGGTTGCCATCGCAGATCCACGTTTCGGCTCGACGTCATTTCACGTGGCCGCGCTCTACGCAGAAGTCGGCGATGAACGCGCAGAGGAATTCTTCCGCAAGCTGAAAACAAATGGTGTGAAGATTGTGCCTGGGAATTCAGTGGTGCGAGACATGGTGGCGCGCGGTGAGGCCAAAGTCGGTCTGACTGATACGGATGATGTCAATGTTGCGCTCGAAAATAAGCAGCCGGTTGCCATGATCTTCCCCGATCGCGACGGCATGGGCGTGCCGATCATGCCGAATATGGTCTCTCTCGTCGCGAATGGCCCCCATTCGGAAGCAGGTAAGAAGTTGATCGATTACCTGCTATCTCCCGAAGTGGAGCGTATGCTGGCCCAATCGGAAGCCGTGCAGATACCGCTGCACTCCGGTGTGGAAGGACCAAAGAACATCCCACCGCTGTCGTCTTTCAAACCAATGACGCTGGACTACAGCAAGGCGGCTGATCGCGTGGAGGATGTAACGAAACGCCTGCAACCGATACTCGGGTTATAGAAAGTTGGAGACATTCTCGGTTAACAGTAGAGCGATCCGTTCTTCGCGTGGCCTGCCTTCAGCGCGTGCTCTTACTCTCGGTCTGGCTGTAACGCTTTTTGTGCTGTTTTGTGTCTTACCGGTCGTTTACATGTTCGTCGTCTCTCTGACAGACGCCGCAGGTAGTCTCACTTTAAATAACTATCGACAGTTACTCACCGAACCGCGCCAACGCGCACTAATGCTGACAAGCGTCGTGCTCGGTGTAGGCGCAGCGATATTCGCAACAGTCCTGGGCGCGCCACTCGGGCTGGTGTTTGCACGTGCTCGTCTGCCTGCTAAGCGCTTCTTGCGGATTGCTTTGATTGTGCCGCTGGTGATCCCGCCTTACATCATGGCACTCGCGTGGGTCCTGTTGACTGGACCAGTCGGACTTTTCGCCAGGGCCGCCGGGCGCGATTTCTTATCAGATTGGACCTACAGTCTGACAGGCGCAATCGTTGTCCTTGGCTTAACGTTCTATCCACTCTCAATGTTAGCAACCGAGGCTGCGGCACGGCGCGTGGACGCACGTCTGGAAGAATCGGCGCTGCTCGCAGCCAGTCCGCGTCGCGTGTTCTGGCGAATTACGCTGCCACTGATTGGGCCAACGGTTGCTGCGGCCGGTCTGATCGTGTTTGTACTTGCACTGTCGGAGTTTGGAGTGCCCGCGCTTTTACGTGTTCGCGTGTTTACCACGGAAGCCTTTACCGCATTCGCCGCGTTTTACGATTTTGGCGCCGGCGTCGCGCTCTGCGCGCCCTTGCTGGTGGTTGCGTTGATTGTCAGCGTGGTCATCAAGTTCATTATCGGTGAACGGTTACTTGTTACAACTCGAAGCATGCGTTTGGGACTTCCTTTGATTTTCAACCGCCCTTTGAGAGCGGCGATTCTACTCGGGATCGCTGTTGTAATTTGTGCATCAAGTCTCTTGCCGATTGCGGCACTACTGTTCGAGGCAACAAGGATCAATCGCATCGCGTCAGCCGTTTCAACATCAGGAACTGCGATCGCGAACAGCTTATGGCTGGCGTTTGCGGGGGCGACACTGATAGTTGCATTGGCTGCGGTGCTCGGCTATGGACGTGCGCGAGCGCGAAGCCGTCTTCGAGTACTTTTCGATCCTGCATTCATTCTTCTGTTTGCGGCGCCCAGTACAGTGGTGGGCATCGGAATAATTGGTCTCTGGAATCGTGAGGGCCTGATGGGCCAGGTTTACTCGAGCCAATGGGTAATAGTGGTTACCTACATTGCGCGTTTTGCGCCAGTTGCGGCATTGATGTTGGCAGCAAGTGTCCGTCAGATTTCCACCTCAAGTGAAGAAGCAGCTGAAGTAGCTGGAGCAAGTTGGACACACACTTTCGGCCGCATAGTTCTCCCGCAATTGCACACCGCTTTGATGGCGGCATGGGTGGTGTCTTTCATCTTCTGCTTCGGAGAGCTTGGAGCGACAATACTCGTCGCCCCGCCCGGTGAATCAACCTTGCCGGTGCGCGTCTACACACTGATCGCGAACACGCCGTCATCTGAAGTCGCTTCACTGGCGCTGATGCAAGTGGGTATCACGATCGTACCGCTTATCTTGCTAACTGTTTTCCTCCCTAAGAAAGGAGCGAGAAAACCGGCGTGAGCGGTGCGTTTTTAAGACTCCTGGAGGTGACAAAGCGATTCGATGAACGCTTTGTGATCGAGCGTGTCTCTCTCGAGCTTCGCGAAGGGGAAGCCATGGCGCTTTTGGGTCCATCGGGTTGCGGGAAGACAACTGTGTTAAGGCTGATCGCGGGTTTGGAAACGCCAGACCACGGAGAGATTTGGATCGGCGGCGAGCAGGTAGCAGCAAAAGGACGAAATACTGTTCCACCGCGCGGACGTAATATCGGATTTGTGTTTCAGGATCTTGCTCTGTGGCCTCATTTAACCGTCGCGGGTAACTTGGACTTCGTTCTTCAATCGCAACGGTGGGAGAGGCGTACGCGTAGAGACCGCGTTGATGAAGCACTCCGAATGGTCCACATGTCTCCTCACGCTGACAAATACCCGAGCCAACTTTCCGGAGGCGAGCAACAAAGGGTCGCGATCGCGCGAGCGCTGGTCGCGCGTTCACAGCTATTACTGCTGGACGAACCACTATCCAACCTGGATTCAGATCTCAAGTCCGCTCTGCTCGAAGAGCTCTCTGTCTTACAACGGCGGCTCAATCTGACAACGCTCTACGTAACTCACGATGAGACGGAGGCTATGAGTTTTGCCGATAGCATTGTACGAATGAAAAATGGTCAGATCGTTGAGATAGTCGCGTCTAACCAAGCGAAGCTTAACGCTTCGGCAAAACCAATCTTAATGACGTGCGAGGAGTAAGGTGATGGAAGATATATCAAGAAGAGAAGCGATAACGAGAATTGCAACCGGCACTGCTGGTTTGGGACTAGTGACTGCTTCCAGTGAGCTCGTAACTGCAAGTCAAACTTCAACGGCGGACACAACGCCCGCGCGCGCCTTCCGCGGCCAACATCAACCTCGTCCATTGCCCTTCGATCCGGCTAAGCTCAAGGGCCTCTCTGAAAAACTGATCCGTTCTCACTGGGAGAACAATTATGGCGGCGCCGTGAAGGCGCTCAATGCCGTCGAGCAACGACTCGCGGCAATGCTCAAAGAAAAAGATCTTCCGGCGTACATGTACGGAGATCTGAAGCGAGAAGAGTTAGTACGCAGTGGATCCGTCGTGCTCCACGAGCTGTACTTCGCAAATCTCGGAGGCGATCCGAAACCTGGTGGTAAGGTACTCGACGTCATCAAACAGTGGTTCGGTAGTTATGAGCAGTGGGAAGATGAATTCAAGAAAACAGCAAACGCTCTCGGCGGTGGCTCAGGTTGGGTAATCTTCGCGCAAAACGCTCACACGGGTGAATTCCATAATTATTGGTCCTGGGATCACATGCATAACGTTCCAATGGGCCGACCGCTACTCGTGCTCGACATGTACGAACACGCGTACCACATGGACTACGGCGCTGCTGCGGCGAAATACGTAGATGCCTTCATGAACAATGTGAATTGGGAAGAAGTAAATCGCCGCACCGAAGCTTTATCAAAGGGCTGAGTTGGCCCGTCCGAAGCAAAATTTCACCTTGACCTACAAGAACTTCATTTTATCCTAACGTGATCCCATTAGGAGTAGTAATGCAATTTAAAAGGAACGGCTCAGCAACGTTATAATTTTGCCATTCAGCACTTGTTGGCAGCGGCGCGTTTTGCCAGATTGTGCTTTCAGGTCGAAGCGACAAATTCAGGCAAGCCTTTCGGCCCGTTATGATGAGATTACCTCCTATGCAACAGCAGCCGTATTCTCTTCAGTAGCCCCGCGTTAGAAGCGAACATAAATGAGATTTTCGCAGACGCACAGGATGGCTTGATCAGTTTCGGTAGTATCAGTCTGGAATGTCGGGCCAACTTGGGTACGTTAAGATCACGTAGCTGAGTCGCACTTCATCCTGAACGTGGATGCCAACGTGGCTGTTGGCCTTGAGGACAGTAACCGCAATTCTCCGAACGGAAATATTGTTGAGAAAACCAATTCCACTCAATATCAAGACATTATGGAGAGATATGACTGGAAACGACTGACTCCCTTGCAAGTCGGAAGATACGCCGAATATTTCGTGAAGATGGAGTTCACTTTGTATGGCTTTGACGTATATCAAGCTGAAGTCGATGATAAGGGCATCGATTTCGTTATCCGAAAGGGCCATGATCGATTTATGACGTTCAGGTAAAATCTATCCGAGGACTGAATTACATCTTCTTCCGAAAAGATTATACACTCTTCGTCAGTCGAGACTATGGACCAAAAAAAAGTAAGCCTGAGTGGGGAATATGTTTATCCCCGAAAACCTATCCCTTGCTTGAGGAATATGGGTTTAATAAGGTGGTTGTTAGATTATAGAGAGAAAATCCTGCCTAAGTCTGGCGCATGACGAAATCCGCGCTTGGAATTGTCGACTTTGATGAAATAGACGATTGGGAGCCGACGCTTTTCAGTTGGTGAGTGATTCGGGTGAACCGCCAGTCATGACTGGCTAAGGTTTGAAACCGATCTCGCTCCAAAATCTGT
>JAICGZ010000310.1 GCA_025922875.1 Pyrinomonadaceae bacterium | reverse complement strand
GATTTTAAGTCCGGGGCATGGCGCGTTACTTAGTCTTACGAAACGAGACGAAACAGGATGTACGCGCCAAGCGGTTGACTACGTATCACTTCGTCTCGTTTCGTATCAACACGTCCTACTATTAACTTAGCCATCGATTATTCGTCCGAGCTAAGATCTTATTGGCTAAGCTGATTGGAAGTCCGAAAAAACAGTGCGATTCTGGTGCCGAGGGCGGGAGTCGAACCCGCACGTCCTTTCGGACAATGGATTTTAAGTCCACAGCGTCTGCCATTCCGCCACCCCGGCACGTCGTGCGGCAACGAAATAACAGTCGAGCTCAACACTTGAGCGACAAAACTGCACAAAAACACCCGTGCGACGCCAACCAGAGATTACAAATTAGACGCCCATACCCGTGCACTGCAGCGTCAACGTTATCGGACCATACTGACCTTGTGCAGTGAACGTGATCGCTCCACTCTGAGGTCCAGGTGTCCGTGGTAAAAAGTCGACTGTCATCGTCTCGGACTCACCGGGATCGAGCTCTGAAGACGACACTGTCATAAAGGTGAAGTTTGGAGCGGCGCAGGTGATGTTCTGCAACGCGTTTTGTTGATTGTTAGTCAGCACCACGCTTAGTTTGGCTTGGGTTCCGACGGCCACTGACCCGAAGTCCAAACTGCTGGGCTCGAGTGTCACCAATGCCGGGGGCGGCACATCCGCAGCAGCGGCAGCGGCAAACGGTACCGAGACGAGCCCATCCGGGACCCAACTAACCTTCGCTTGATAAAGGTTGTTGCCATTCGGCAATTGTGCGGGGAGGATGTGTGTTGAGTATGCCGGCACACCTTCGCCCCAGTTCATGAAGGCGTCGAAAGGCGTGGTGACGGCGCCATTTGCGATATTGCAATACCAGCCATACCCCGCAGCCGCTATCGGATTGTTTTGATCCGCGAGGCTCAACTTGATATTTGGATTTCCCATGCCGAAGAGCGCACTGACCAGATCGCTTGAGATGCCCCGGTTGTTGGCATCGATCAGCGACCATGCAATCACCCAGTCCGCAGCGAACTCCAACTCCTGATGTGGTGAGAGGTCCAGCATATAGAATATCGGACAGGCGCTGAAAAATTGGCCGCCAGACGGTGAAGACTCCGTGCCGGTTTGCCAATCCTGCAGCTTATGCAACATCCAGTAGAACGCATCCCACGGATCCGTTTGCAGAACTGCTTGAACACCGAGCGAGCTCGGGATTGTTCCGTAGGGGAGGGTGTATGGCTCTGCGAAGTTTGTCACCATGAACACCATGTTGTCGTCGTTTAGCTGCTTGCCGTTAAGCAACTGGGGAGACCACGTAAAGACCGATGGAATCAACGCCTTCCAACTGGCGTATATCGTCCCGACAGTCAAAGAGTTGTTCGCGCCTGGGATGATGGCGCTTTGGTTTCCGTCGTAGAGAGGCTGCGCATTTACATAACTGAGTGCCTGCAACAACCCGTAATTACTGTAAAGAGTCTGGAGGTACGCCGGGTTAAGCATATGCTGCAGGAGGGTTGTGTACGCGGTCGCGATGTCCATAGAAACATTGGTGGCAACGTCCTGGAGCGTTGAGTAACTCACGTTACCCAGCTTTGACTGCACACTGTCTGAGTTGAGAAAAGTACCCAGAAACTCAGATAAGGCATTGGCCCCCGCACCTCCAAGGAAAGTAGCGGCGACCGTACTTGTCGAAACGGTAGCCGCTGCTGCTTCTGCGGCGCCTGCTGCAGCAGCCTCGGCCGGGATTGCCAGCGGGCACATCGCGCCTAATCCAATGATCGCGCTGCCCACGATGAGGTTGATGATGAACGCACCTGTCGAGGGTCCCTTTAGACTGACATCGATGTTTTGCTGATCTGCGTAGATCTTAGTAGCGATCCCGCCGGGAGTAGCAGCCAGGTTCAGATTAAGATCATCAATTATCAGTTGAGCCCATCCCTGGTATGCAGTCAGAAATTCATTGAGCGTTTTCCGCATCGCGTTGGCGTTGTAGATAAACGCATACATCTGATCGTTCGCATTGGTGAACGGTGCTGTTAGAACTGCTGCCGGCGGCGGATTGTGAACTACCGCCTGGTATGCACTCCCAAGCAATGTCGTGAGGTCGCTGATCTCATAAATCGTCGAGCCATTGGCAGCGAGGTTGAAGAAGTCACTGAAGGTTGCGTTCGACGGCGGGGGTACGGTCTGAGCCGCCTCGTTGAAGTAGAGATAAGCGGACAAAAGATCGTCGGCAGTATAGGAACTCGAACCGATCGGAAAGACAGTTTCGTCGGTGAACAACGGCCAGTAAGGAGGAAGAGTAACTGTCTTACCGGCAAATTGCGGTCTAGGATCGGGAATCGTGGTGGGCGTCGTCGGGAAGTTGGGATCCGTGTAAGCCGTTTGCCCGGGCTCTACGTCGAGCAACAATTGCATCAACGTGTTCAGTGGACCAGGGATCAACATGAATTGCAGGTGGTCGATCGTCGCGGCCTCTGAGTAAGTAAAATTAAACCGGTAGCAATCCTGAAGTTCGGCGGTGATAGTCAGGACAGTATTCGGAATAATCTGACTGACGGTTTGAACTTGTCCGGTGACGCCGCTGGTAAGCGTCATTGAAAAAGTGCCGGTGAGATTGTCGCCGTTTGCATCGGTGCTGGGGAAACTCACCTGAAGTTGATCTGTCTGACACAGACTGATCTTGGTGCTGTAAGGTTGAGACGGCTGAAACTCAATATCCAACGCCACGGTGGTGAAAGGAATCGCGGTGCAGATGCCGTAGTTCTGATAGCCGGATACGCGATTGGTCACGTCAGTGAATGGATCGACGGGCGGCGCGTCAGTTGTCGTACCGAGGTAAGCAGTTGTCGGGATCTCACTAAAGTAAGCTTGCCCAACATACCCTGCGAGCCCTTCGCTCTGATAGGTAGCTTGATCGAGGAGGGGGATGTCTATCAACTGCTGAATTCCTCCGGCGCTTCGCGGCCCATACCACGTTCTCAGCTCGTTGATACAACCGCAAAATCCCTGTGCGTAAGGCTGAAAAGGCGGAGCGGCGACTGGCTGTGGCGTGATGGAGCCGCCGAACTGGGCGTCCGCGGGTGTGTCCGCAGTCCACGTAGTGCCGTCGCTGGCGGTGAAAGTGAGACCGAAACTTCCATTAGCCTTGCTGCTCGCAGCGAGTCGACCGTCAAGATAAAGACTTTGCGTCGCACCGCTGCCAGGCTGGACCACGAGTGCGGCGTGATGCCACTGGCTATCGACAACTGAGAGTGGCGACGCGAGAGTATTCGGCGCGCCAACATTGATTAGACCATTATTGTTTTGAGCGATTAAATTCTGCCCCGGGATCAGAGTGATTTGAGTCGAGTCAAACAAGCCTGCTCGCAACAAGCCATTGGAATCGATGTACATCAAGGGCGCGACGGCCGCTGGGGCTTGTCCGTTACTCATGGGAACGCTCACGAGGCTCCCCGACGACTCGGCCTTGAACCACAGTTCCACGGTGAGCCCATCGTTGGTGATGGTGGTGGGCGCAGGCATAAAGGCTCCAACCTGCACAGCAGGCGGAGGTAACTGGTTTAGCTGATCCAGGTAAGCGACTTCAACAAACTGCAGGGAGTTGCCGAATGGATTTGGAGTAGCGCCGGCTGGAAGCGAGTTTGTCGTGTTTATGTCGCCGGTTGGACCAGGAAGTCTGGTCGAGAAGGTTCGATTGGTATTGGTCGGGTTGGTCATTGGGGAAATTTCCTTTCGCATTGGATGTTGGTTCGCCATCGACTCGACGCATAGCTAGTTCAAATGCCAGCACGAAGCTGGACTCAAAAGATGGTCCTACGTAGGATTGTAGACGGTGGGTGTATCTAATCATCCGTATTGGCCCTCTGGCATTGCATACATGACGGGCGATTCGATTCCCAAACCATCGTTGCAGTTTATGCATCTATTGCTGCCATTGTGGTATTCATCCTGACATTGTTCTGTTCCTCTTCCACACTCAGCGCAATAAGCTTATACCGTTGAATATCGGATTGTGGAATGTACGTTGAGATGGTTGTTGCTTGGGCGTTGAGATTATTTGTTCGGCCTTGTAGGAGCCGACTGCCTTGAGCACTTTATATACTCCCACACCTACAAGGACAAGTACTCCTGCCCCGATTAATAAATCTATTCCGTCATCGTCATCTGCCAAGATCATGAATTGTCCATCCGTTTTGAAAGTCTCAATATGCCTTACGGGCGACGAAGTATTCGTATTCGAATCTGCGCAGCCCAGTGCTGCCGCTATACGGTCTAATGATTTTGATGAATACTTCAAGAATTATTTTTCAATAGGCCACACACTCTAAACAAAATTCTTTAAGGTCAGAATCGTATGTTTTCTTGGCGCGGTTTTCGATAGCAACAATCGCGCGAGTTTTCTCCTTTGTAGCTCGCCGACTGACGTAGAACAACTCCCAAAGGCACTTGGTGGTGGGAAAGGTCACGCCTGCAAATTCTCGTCAGGAAAACACTAATAGCTTTCTCCTTGCTTCGATGATAAGTGTCGGTTGTTCGGAGATTGAACTCCAGAAGCTCGCCGCTACTCTCAGCGGGGATGCCAATGAAGCATTACTACTCTTGTAGTTAACACTTCACCTATGTCTATTTAATTAGTCCTATGGACCTCCGTCACAATCGTGCTGCAAATCAAATTGACTGCGTGATTGCGGCCTGGAGCCTGTTGGTAAACGTCTAGGTCTATCGCTCTTGGAAGGGACAACCTAATCAACAGCTATCGCCACCAGACTTTAGCTTGTGGGATTCTCGACAACTTTCTCTGAGGATGAGGACTTTTGGAGATTCTCTTCGGACCACTGCTCATCGAAAAATTGTGTGAGAAATAAGACAAAATGGACTGGTCCAGTAGTAAGTGGGCTAACTGTGCTAAGTTGAATCACTTCCGATTTGGTCCAAGGCTCCCTTGTACCTTGATACGTTTGTTCTCGCGTTTGGTCTATCTGAACGGCGGTAATACGTCCCAACCACAGGTAAACAAACGGCACGATAATCAAAGTGGCAAGCCCGAAAAATAGCGAAATCAGGAGTGACCACGTAGCAAACAAAAACAGGACAAAGACAAACGAAGTCGCTACCACACCAACTCCTATACAGACGGAAAGAACAAGGCTTCGGTCTTGCTCACTGATTGGCTTATCTACGTCCTTCATAACCATTCCCTTCTACACCCTTTTCCGGAGTTATTCAAGCTTTTACCCACCGCACTCCGGCATCAGCGATAACGTGCATTATGCAACGCCGCTCCGAAGACTCCGCGTAAGCTGTCGCAAGCATGCTCCAGCCGTCCGCATAATGCCGTTATCCGACGCCTCCGTGCTATTCCGCTCTAATCACTCTCGCGCCAGCGCGTTCGCAAAGCCTCACGCTCTTCCTGCGCTTCGTGATTCTCGCTTCAAATCGTTCCGGTTAGCGGCCCGATTATTAACTTAGTAGTTGGACTGCTCCCCGTAACACGAATGCACAAAAACCCGTTAGGAGGATTATGGCAAACCACAAAGTTGTCTATTTACTCGTGCCTGGAAAGGGCGAAGGAACCGAACAGAAGACTTACTTCAATCGCCCTGGTTCGACCTTCGAGAATCGCGACGGTTCAGTAAACGTCAAACTCGATATGTTCCCTGATTTGACGTTTCAAGTCAGAGAACCCAACGAAGAACGAGACGAACATCGGAGGTAACTCCGATGACATGCGACTGGTGTAATCGACCTATCCGCAAGAAACGGGAGACGGTTGGTAACACCAACTTGCACCCCGAATGTCATGAGGAAGTGACCGAACTGACCGAACCGATGTTTCAGGAGAAACTGCATGGCCTGACCTAGGGGCAAACAAGATAAAACGAGACGCCTCGCGCTAATCGAAACACCTGAACTTACGGGAGTTGGATCTTTTCCATTGTCAGAGTTTAAGGCAGCGTCACACATACGGCAGTCAAAAAACAAAAAAGGTGTTGGCGTGCCAGTTGAAGACTCAACGTCCGAACCGCACGAGCCTACCCGGCAATTGAAGTTCAGCTTGACAACGTTTGGCTATTTACCGGTAAAGTATTGCCGCGCTCTGCCCCTCATCACGACCCAAGGACACCGGGGGAGAACGATAGCGCTGATAGCGTTGCTCCCATCACCGAGCCTCTCGGTTTTCTGAAAGACTTACGCTGAACACTACGACGAGGCCAAACGCAACCCGCACTGCCAGACGGCTGTGAGTTCCTAACAACCCAAACGCAAGCGAAGGAGCTTTGAAGTATGCGAAAGTCAGAATATCAGAGCAGGCTGCTCGCAATTGTCATGCTTATTCTTTGTGGTACCCAAGCCATTGCACAGCAAACGAAAGGCACTGAACCGGCCTTAGTCGTCAACGGCACTCCTGTTGAGAACGCTATCCGGACAATCGGCGGTCGACCTTACATAGATTTAGAGGCAATCGCTAAGGCACTCAATCTCTCTGTTAGCAGAAGCTCTAGCGTAATTGTTTTGGAGGCAAGGACCAGTGTCCCGGCTGCAAACAAAAACTCGTCAACAATACCAGTCGATCCGGCCTCGGTAAGTGGGAATCTTACATACTTTTTCAATCGCAACTATGGGGAACAAACCCGATGTAGGTGCGAAGATATACCTGATTGATGGTTCAGTAAATTTCGTTCTCAGAGATGAAGATTTCTTGTTTTCTAACGGAGAATATCTAATTGTCGCGGCGAATAAAGAGAACAAGACGACATACCGCATTGTCCATTCAACCGTTGCCGATGGGAATGGTCACTATGAATTTAAGGGGGTCGCTCCCGGCCAATACACTCTTGTGGCCATTTCCTCCCATGCCCGCGGGAAGGTGCAGGCGGAAATATTGGGGAAGGTACTCAAGAAATCGTTAGACCTTTCGCCCGGCTCGACCGTTGATGTTTCGCATGATTTCGGAATGACCTACTACTGACGTAGCTCGCAACCTCGCCGCCCACGCCACGCTGAAAATTGTATTCTCAGACGTACATGACTCGCACCAGGCGACGCTCTCTGCTTGCCCATCGAGTTTACTTCCAAATCATAGACATGGTTCGTTAGACTTATGTCCAGAGGAGGCTAAACCGGATGACTCGCGATATGGAGTTGATACGAGCAATCATGCTGAACGTGGAGAAAGGAGATATTTACGGAGGAGTCGAAGGCTATGATGACGATCCCGTGAACTACCATAAAGCACTTCTGGTCGAAAAAGGCCTAATTGAAGGAAAACCACATTACACCAGTGCAGGCCAGAAACCGTCGGACATACCAGATCGTGTCAGAATAAAGAAGATGACTTGGGAAGGACATGACTTCATTGATGCAATTAAGAGCGATACTAAATGGACCAAAGTGAAAGGTTTTTTGGCCGATGCAGGGAAAGATCTAACAATCGAGACGATAAAGGTTGCGGGAAAGCAATTGTTTGGCTTCGCTAGTTAGCGACACCTTCGGCAGTTTTTTCGGGCCGCTCGTCCGGCCCTTCCTTCCGGCGCCGCACTCTCTGAACAACTTGCGCGATAGGCCCCCGTTTCCGGCAGGAAACGCAGAGCCGCTCATAGTGTTCCTTTCCATCTTCATCTGCGACGCGGGTTGAGTAGACAGGGCGGCGCGAACGCGACCGCTTAAAGACATCGAGCTTCATATTAATGCCGCGAAGAACGGGACAATGTTGTAGAGCACAAGAACAACAGCCGGCAGTGTAAATGCGATCGCTAT
>JAICGZ010000309.1 GCA_025922875.1 Pyrinomonadaceae bacterium | reverse complement strand
TCGGTCGCATTCCACTCCGTGAGCATCTGGCGCCGTTCGTCCGTGCCGAGCAGTTCGACCTCGCGCAGCAACTGTTCCGGGTCAGCAATCATTGTTTCCAGAATTCTTTGCCAGTGCGCGGTCATGCGCCTGATCGTGCTCTCATCGAACAGATCCGTACTGTAACTTAGTGAGCCGGCCAGTTTGTTTTCCTGTTCAACTATCTTGAGCGTTAAATCGTTCTTCTCTGTTGCGTGGTTGAGTTCCAGACTGGAAAAAGTTGGGCCGTCGAGTGCCGCTAGCCTTTCGCCCTCGTTCAGAAACAGAAACATTGTCTGAAACAATGGCCCATGGCTGAGAGTCCGCTGTGGCTGTAGTTCTTCCACGAGCTTTTCAAACGGCACATCCTGATGTGTCTGTGCTTCGAGCGTTACTTCGCGCACGCGCCGCAACACTTCGCGAATGGTCGGATCGCCCGACAACCTCGTACGCATCACGAGCGTGTTGACGAAGAACCCGACCAGGTCCTCAGTCTCGGCCCAGCGGCGACCGGCCATCGGTGTACCCACGGCGATGTCGTCCTGGCCGCTGTAACGTGCGAGCAGGATCTGGAACGAAGCCAACAAGGTGATAAAGAGCGTACTGCCCTCGGCCTGGCTAAGCGCCCGGAGTTTTGCAGTCAGCCATTCAGGCAGTTCGAGTGCGATCGCGTTTCCTTTCAACGACAAGGCTGAGGGACGCGGGTGATCGGTCGGCAAACTCAATTGGGATAAGCCGCCCAACTGGTTACGCCAGTAAGAGAGTTGGTTTTCGAGCACTTCACCCTGCAACCACTCACGCTGCCAACTGGCGTAGTCAGCATATTGGATTGGCAACTCCGGTAATTCTGAAGGTGTTCCCTGACAGATTGTCATGTAAGTTCGGGGCACATCGCGCATCAGAACTTCGATGGACCAGCCATCGGAGATAATGTGGTGCATTACCACCAAAAGAACATGTTCCTGCTCACAGAGACGGAATACAGTGCTGCGGAATAGCGAGTCTGACGCTAAGTCAAACGGGCGTTGGCCTTCTTCGCGCGTCCATAGTTGGACCACAAGTTCCCGCTCCGCTGCGGCGAATCTCTCAACGCTTAAGATTGGAAGATGCTGGACTCGGGCAGGTGCAATGACCTGAACCGGATGTCCATCGATATTAATGAAGTTTGTTCGCAGTGATTCGTGGCGCTTGACGGTCTCGCTAATGCTCTGCTGGAGCGCGCTCAAGTTCAGTGGGCCATTGACGCGAAAACCAACCGGAAGATTGTAAGCACTGTTGTGCGGCGTCAACTGATCGAGGAACCATAACCGCTGTTGCGCGTATGAAAGAGGCAAATGGCCATTGCTTGCGCGCGGCTGCAAAGCGGGCGCCGCGAGACTGGCGCCCGATCGCATTAACTCCTCGATGTGCTCCGACAACTCGGCGATAGTCGGCAAGTCGAAGAGGCTGCGCACTTGTAACTCAACGTGAAAAATGTCGCGAATGCGAGAGACGGTCCGTGTGGCGAGGAGTGAATGGCCGCCCAGCGTGAAGAAGTTATCGTTTCTGCTGACTCGTTCTACTCCCAGCACCTGTTTCCAGATTCCTGCCAGTACCTCTTCGGTTACCGTCCGCGGCGCTGCGAAGATCTCTCTCGCATCGAAGTGTCCGTTGCCAGGGTCGGGTAATGCGCTGCGATGTAGCTTCCCGCTGGCAGTCAACGGCAAGTGGTCCAACGTAACGCAGGCTGCCGGTATCATGTAGTCCGGCAGTTGCATCTTGAGATAATTCGTCAACTCCGCACTGCTTGCGACTGAGTCGCTTCGCGGGACGACGTACGCAATCAACCGTTTGTCGCCTGCTCGCACCTCCTTGTCTACCACGACAGCATGGAGCACTCGCGGATGCCTTCTCAACGCCGCTTCAATTTCACCCAACTCGATGCGAAAACCGCGGATCTTTACCTGATGGTCGATACGGCCGAGAAATTCAATCGTGGCATTCGGCAGGTAGCGGGCCAGATCGCCCGTGCGATACAGGCGCTCACCCGAACCGCTTGCGAATGGATGCGGAACATATCTTTCGGCAGTTAACTCCGGCCGGTGCAAGTAACCACGTGAAATGTTCGTGCCGCCAATGAATAGCTCTCCCGCCACTCCAACCGGTATTGGTTGCAGGCCATGGTCCAGGATGTATATCTGTGTATTCGGGATCGGTCTTCCAATGGGCGCCAGCGTGGGCCATTCGTCTGGTGGTCCTTTCAATTCATGGTCGGTGGCAGCGTGAGTTTCAGATGGACCATAGTGATTATAGAGGCCGCATTGGAGACGTTCGCAGAGTTGTCTGATCTGCGTGGTACATTCCAACTGCTCCCCCGCCGAAATGATGTCCCGAAGACTTGCCGGCGCCGCCCGGTCCTGCTCATACGCTTCAGCCAGGTGCTGCAAATAGACGAAAGGCAGATCGATCCTCTCCACTTGTTCTCTGGAAAGAAAATCCGTCATGCAATTGACGTCGTGCCGCTGCTCATTGGTCACCAAAACCAACGTGCCGCCTGAGCACCAGGTAGTCATCATCTCCTGGATCGAAACGTCAAAGTTCAGTGACGCGAACTGAAGTGCTCTGGCTGGCTGCGGGAACACTCTTGTTTGCCAGCTAACCATATTGCTCAATACCCGGTGCGTCATCGCGATGCCTTTAGGCACCCCAGTCGAGCCGGAGGTATAAATCACATAAGCAAGATTCTCCGGATCAATCTGCACCTGCGGAGCCGCGTCGCTCTCAATCGAAATGTGCTGCCAATCCCGATCGAGCTTCAAAACTTTCGCGTCAGTCTGGGGCAACCTCGCCAGCAAGTCGTCTGTTGTCAGCAACACGACACAACGAGCGTCATTGAGCATCAGATGCAGTCGCTCGGCGGGATACGCCGGATCCAACGGCACATAAGCCGCTCCTGCTTTTAAAACGCCCAGCACGGCGATCACGAGTTCGAAACCGCGCTCGAGAGAGATTCCAACTCGCGCGTCAGGACCAACTCCAGGTTTGTAAAGATAGTGCGCCAGTTGATTCGCACGTTGGTCCAATTCGCGATAAGTCAGTTGCTGATCGCCAAATTCAACCGCAAGAGCATCCGGCGTTCGCTTGACCTGATCCTCGAATAAACTCACCACTGAGGTTTGGCCGTACGAGACCGATGTCTCGTTCCACTCGAACAGCAACTGCTCTCGCTCTCTGGCTGTGATGAATTCCAAATCAAAGAGACGACGCTCCGCATCGACTGTCACGCACTCCAACAACTTCTCGAAGTGAGCGAGCATTCTTCCCACAGTCTCTGGCTCAAAGAGGTCAGTGCTATATTCCAAAGACACATGCAACGCGTCGCTGGTCTCGTTCAGAAATAGTGTCAAGTCAAACTTCGTCGTGACGCTCTCATTCGGCAACAAGCTCAGGTTTAAGCCGGGTAACTCGAGAGTCTCCGCGGGCGCGTTCTGAAATACCATCATCACCTGAAAGAGAGGGTTCGAACCCATATCACGCTCAGGCTGTAACTCCTCCACCAATCGCTCAAATGGCAGATCATGGTGAGCATATGCACCCAACGCGACCTCTCGCACACGCTTCAATAATTCACTAAACGGCGGATTGCCGCTTAGATCTGTGCGCAGCACCAGCGTGTTTACGAAGAACCCGATCAGTCCTTCCAGCTCTGCTCTATTTCGCCCAGCGACTGGCGTAGCAACTGATATGTCGTCTTGTCGCGTGTAGCGCGCCAGCAATGCTTGAAAAGCAGCGAGCAGAGTCATGAACAATGTCACTCCCTGCTGTCGACTTAACTCTTTGAGTGAGATCAAGAGAGCCGGTGATAATTTTAGAGACCGCATTGCACCGCGGTGGCTCTGCACGGAGGGGCGTGGGTGATCGAGCGGCAAATCCAGCATTGGCGGCGCGTCCGACAAGCGCTGCTTCCAATACGCTAACTGCGTTTGCAACACCTCGTCCGCCATCGACTCTCGCTGCCAAACCGCATAATCAGCGTATTGAAGCGGCAACTCCTGGAGCGGTGATGGCCACCCGCGGCTATATGCCTGGTAAAGGGCCACCATCTCTTTCACCAGGACGTCCATGGACCAACCGTCTGAGCTGATGTGATGCATGGTAAGCAGTAGCACGTGATCTTCGTCGCTCAAGCACAACAGGCGAGCTCGCAGCATGCTGTCCTTCGAGAGATCAAACGGCCGTCCTGCTTCTTCGGCAGCTAAACGCCGGGCTTCGGATTCGCGCGCGGCTTGAGGCAGGTTCCGGAGATTGGTGATCGGCAATCTTAAATGCGACGTGGGAGTGATTGTCTGCACGGGTTGTTCTGCGACGGCCCCAAACGTGGTCCGTAAGGCATCGTGGCGACGGATGATCTCGTTGAGACTTCGCTCGAGCGCATTTAGATCGAGCCGTCCTTGCAGGTGTGCCGATACAGGACAGTTATAGAGAGAACTGTTTGGAATTAGCTGGTCCAGGAACCACAGTCGTTGCTGAGCAAAGGATAGAGGCGTTCCGTCAGTGTTTGCTCTTCTGGAAATTTCCTGGACCGGGGTAATGCTCTCTTCTGCCAGCAGGCTTAAAAAAAGCGCACGCTCTTCGGCAGAGAGGTCCGTGCTATTTGCCAAGTTTTTCATACTCAGATCAGGTTAATCCTGAAAAATTATGTAGACATTGCTTTGACCTTTTGGAACGTCAAGGCGACCTTGGCGGTCTGTCCGGGGCGTGGCTCGTTTGCGATGAGTGTCTGTGAGAATGCAGCCACCGTACTTGCATCGAATATCCAGCGGAGTGGCGCTTCAACCTGGAACAGGTTGCGCACTCTGGAAACGAGTTGAGTGGCGAGGAGTGAGTGCCCGCCTAAGTCAAAGAAGTTGTCGTAGATGCCGACTCGATCGAGTCCCAGGACGTTGGCCCAAAGCGTGGCTAACACTTCCTCAGCCGGTGTGCGTGGCGCAACGTAAGCTTTTTCCAACTCGGGCCGAGATTGCTCCGGCGGCGGCAGCGCACGCCAATCGATCTTCCCGTGAGTCGTCAACGGTAACGACTCGAGAAGCATAAAGGCTGACGGCGCCATGTAATCCGGTAATTGTTCCTTAAGGAAGCGGCGCAACTCGACTGCCAGTTGACGGTAAAAGTTTCCCTGGAGTGGATCGTTGGCGTATGTGTTAAGCGGACGGGAATCAGTGACGGTGAGGAGCGGCTGCGCGAAAGTGCCGCGGCGAGTGAATAGAACGTCATAACGTCCTTCAGAGTCATCATTGGACCAGCTCAACTCCACGTTGTAAGGAAGTTCATAATTTAAGGCCCAGACCTGCTCCGGGTCTATCGCCGAGTCGTGCAGTGCTACTGACTCTCGAAACTCACCGACTGTGTTTGGTCCATGTTCACTATCAAGCCAGGCCAGAATCTGATTGGCTGAGTGGAGACGTGCGTTCGGTACTCTGGCAATGCCGAGGGCAGATACGTTGGTTCCCTCGAGTAATCTTCTGACCTCCGTTAGCGTCAGCGATTGTTGCTGCCAATCCAGCCACTCGATATCTGCGGCGGAGGCATCTGCTTCAGTTCCAACATGCAATGTCACATCGTAGCGAAACCGGGTCAGCTCATTACGATAATGCCCTCGCTTGAGTTGCACTTCGACGCGCGTGATCCTGGGCAGGTGCTGCT
This sequence comes from Pyrinomonadaceae bacterium, assembly GCA_025922875.1. GTDB lineage: Bacteria > Acidobacteriota > Blastocatellia > Pyrinomonadales > Pyrinomonadaceae > PSRF01. The sequence continues at coordinate 2,084 of JAICGZ010000309.1, read as the reverse complement.
TCAGCACAGTGAAGAACTCCGGATCTATCAACAACTCTTTTTCAGTCCGCACCTGTTTGTGCAGTTGCTGTGCAAATTGAGCTTTAGATAGCTGCGGGTCGGCCTTACTCATCAGCACGCCGGCATGAAACGCTGAGAGCAGCGGCAGGCTGCGCACGTCGCCGATGAAGACTGAGCCGCCCGCTGCCACGGCGTTGACGGCGCCTTCAAGGACACGCACAAGGTAAGCGATGTTTGGAAAGTATTGGCTAACGGAATTGATGATGACGGTGTCAAAAGCCTCGGCTTCGATCTCCGTGAAGTTGTCGGCGTTGCGTGGCAGAAGCTTTACGGGTAGTTCCCGATCTCGTGCGATGAGTTGGCGCTGTAGTTTTGCGAGGGTAGCGGAGGAGAAGTCAGTGGCCCAGTAGCGTGTACAGGCTGGAGCAATACGGAATAGCAGTAGACCTGTGCCGCAGCCGATTTCCAGCACCTGCTGCGGCTGCAAATTGAGAATGCGGGCGACGGTGGACTCTAACCACTCGCGCATCTCCTCATCCGGGATTGGTTGGCCCGTATAGCTGCTGTCCCACCCGATGATGTTGAAAGTTGGATCGGGGTTGGGAAGCGTGCGTGTCTGCATTTCGTCAAAGACAGTTTGCCATTGCTCGACTTGCTCCGCCTGCTGAAGTTCCGAGTCGCTCTGCTGCTGCGGCAATGGCTCAGGGACGACGTAAGCGACGAGCCGTTGCTCATCAGGTAGATCCTGGCGAGCCATCACCACGGCCTCGCGGACGGCCGGGTGTTGGAGAAGGGTGGCCTCGACCTCGCCGAGTTCGATACGGAAGCCGCGAATTTTGACCTGGTCATCGAGGCGGCCAAGAAATTCAAGGTGGGCATCCGAGCGCCGGCGAACACGATCTCCGGTGCGATACATGCGCGCGCCGGGCACGCCAAAGGGATCAGCCACAAAACGCTCGGCCGTTAGGTCGGGCCGCCGTAGATAACCTCGTGCAAGCCCTGCTCCGCCGATGTAAAGTTCTCCAATTACTCCGGCGGGCGCCGGGTTCAACATGTCGTCCAGCACGTAAACCTGTGCGTTCTGAATCGGCGTGCCGATCGGCACCACAGTATTCGCGGCGTTCTGACTATCATCCGCCGCGGCGAATCTGTAAATCATGCAGCCGACTGTCGCTTCCGTTGGTCCATACTCGTTGTAGATCTCCACCCCGCCGAACGACTCCGAGACTTCCCACGCAAGCTGGCTCCGCAAGGCTTCGCCACCCACAATCAGCCGCTTGATCCCGCTCTGACGATTATCTTCCTCTTTAATTAAGGACAGGTGACTCGGTGTCAATTTCATGATGCCGGCCTGGTTTTCTCGCAACACTTCGCTAAGCGGCGCAACATTGCTCTCTGCACGATAGACGACTACTCGATTGCCTGAGATCAATGGAACAAAGATGGATGTCACTGTCAGATCGAAGGCCAGTGATGAGTAAAGCGGAAAAGCCAACTCTTCGCGGCACAGATAAGTGTCCCTGGCCCAGCAGACGTAGTTCACCAATGCCCGGTGCGGTACGGCGACACCTTTGGGCTCGCCTGTCGAACCAGACGTATAAATAACGTAAGCAGGATTGTGCGGATCGAGAGTCCTGATTTCGGAGTTATGACTTTCACACTCGGCCAGCGCGCGCATGGTGTCCGGCTCATTGAGAATGATCCGGCGCGGACTGTCAGGAAGATGTGCGACGGTTTCGCGGAGAGTGATCACGCAGGCCGGTTCAGCATTGTCCAGCATGAACGCCGCACGCGCGGCCGGATAATTGGTATCTATCGGAAGATAAGCCGCGCCGGCTTTTAGAATCCCCAGCAGCGACACGATCATCTCCGGTGAAGAAGGCAGAGCCAACGCCACCACGTCCTCTGGTCCAATACCCTGGGCAATCAAAAGGTGCGCGAGGCGGTTGGCGTGTTGGTTGAGTTCAGCATAAGTGAGATGCTGCGTCTCGCTGATCACAGCCACCGCCTCCGGAGTGCTGCCTACCTGTGCTTCAAACAACTCCGGCAACGTGGCTGCTGGTAACGCTACCCCCGTGTCGTTC
>JAICGZ010000308.1 GCA_025922875.1 Pyrinomonadaceae bacterium | reverse complement strand
TAACCACTCATACTCGGATCCGTCTCATACTTGTCCGGATAGACGTCGATGAGTTTGACAATCCAGTCGCTGTCCGTCCCCGCTGTTGAGGCGAAGATGTTCGCGACTATTCTTCCCGATACCGTCACATCCTCTGTAAGCGTGTCACTCTCAAACGTCAGAACGTCCGGGCGGCGATCGACGAAACGCTGGTCCTCAACCAACCAGATCGGCCATCCCGAACGCACCTGAATCGGGCGCGGTCGATACGGAACAGGACTGTCAGGATCGGAAATATAGCTATCAAACGCTTTCGCGTCGTTGGCCGGCGGCGGGTCGAAAGCCAACCGCTTACCGGATTGGAAATAGAGTTTTCGATCCGTAATGTTCTGTTTCGGCGGCCAGGCGTTATGTTCTACCCACTTGTTTTCACCCGTCCTGAAGGTTAAGGCCTCGGGTCGTTGAGCCGCGCCTTGTCCTTTTAAATAGTAAGCAAAGAACGGGGCCAGGACATTCTTGCGATAATAAGCCGCGGTTGGACTGCCAAAATCGATGCGGCCGAGTTTACTTCCCTCGCCTCGCGACCAGCCACCATGATTCCATGGACCAACCACGAGAAAGTTCTGTTTCGCGACGTCGTGGCGCTCGAGTAACTCGTAGATCTTGATCGGACCGTAAAAATCCTCCTGGTCCCACCATCCGGCGACGTTCAGTATCGGCACGGTGACTCGGTTCAACCAGGGCGCGAAGGCCTGGCGTTTCCAGAACGCAGAGTAGTCTGGTTCATTGACGAAGTTGGTCCACGTGGGAAGCTTGCCGTGAAAGTACTTTCGGTCCGCATTCGAAAGCGGACCCAGATTCAGGTACCACTCGTACGCGTCGAGCTTATCGATGATCTTCGTTACGTCTGAGATCTCTTTTGACGATTCCATCATGTAGGCGTATTCGAAGCCGTAACTCAAACGGAAGGCGCCGTTATGATGAAAATCGTCGCCAAGCCACATATCGGCCGGCGAGGCTTGTTGGACCACTGCTTTCAAGGCGGGATGAGGATCGAGCATGCCCATCACTGAGAGCCATGCTCCGTAACTCGTGCCGGCCATACCGACGCGTCCATTATTGTTCGGCGCCTTGCTGAGTAGCCAGGTGATTGTGTCGTATGTATCAGTGCTTTCGTCGATCGCGTTCTTGTCTTTTGGATCGCGTGGTTGCCGGAGCATCACAAACTCGCCCTCAGACTTGAAGCGCCCGCGAATGTCCTGGCGCACGAGTATGTAGCCGTCTGAGGAAAGTTCACTAAGGAAAGTTGCTATTTGTTCCGCGGTGAGATTTCCGAGACCGTAGGGAGTCCGCAAAAGCAGGATCGGAAGAGGTTGACTTGAATTTGCTGGAGCGTCGATTTGAGTGTACAAACGAACGCCGTCGCGCATCGGGATCATGGCTTCGGTGCGCACGTAATCCGAAGGTTTTACCTGTGCGCAAGTGACGACAGGAAACGCGAGGACCAGGAGGAGAAAAAAGCAGGCTCGCGCAAAGGCGCAAAGGCGCAAAGAAAGGCGCAAAGTTTTCAATCCTTCTTTGCGTCTTCCTTTGCGCCTTTGCGCCTTTGCGTGAGAAATTTTCATTACCGTCCTCGACCTCTCGAGACCCTATCAATCGGCGCGGGGCGTGGCACGCGTCGCACTGGATTCAGTTCCAGCAATCGCAGCGCTTCCTGTACCGCCCGCTCCAGCTGCGGATCGCGCCCCTTAATCACCTCCGCAGCCGTATACTCAACCTCTATATCCGGCGCCACGCCGATGTTTTCTACGTCCCATTCGCCTTGCAGGTTATAAAACGCGAGGCTCGGTGCGGTAATGCCTCCGCCGTCAATAGTCGGAGGAATACCAAGCGTGCCGACCAATCCACCCCACGTCCGTGTTCCAATCAATGGTCCAACCTTGCGCAGTCTGAAGTAGTAAGGTAAAGCGTCGCCACCGGAACCCGCAGATTCATTGATCAGCATCACCTTCGGACCATAGATTCCAGCTATCGGCGACGTCGAAGGCGTGCCATCACGCAAAGCGAAATAACCCATCACTTTCCGATCGAGCTCATTGACGATGTAGTCCGCGACCATGCCACCGTGATTGTAACGCTCGTCAATTACTGCACCCTCTTTGTCCTGCTGCGCGTAGAAGTAACGCGTGAAGAAGGTGTAACCGGGATTTCCAGTGTTAGGCAACCAGACATACGCAAGCTTACCGTTGGAGAGTTTGTCTACGAGGCGACGGTTACTCTCAATCCACGCTCTGGTCCGTAAAGTATCTTCACTCGTAACGGGTACCACAGTGATCAAACGCGAACCTTCCGGCGACGGTGTCTTATTAACTCTGATCAGTGTCTGTCGATTAGCCGTGCCCTCAAATAAGCTGTAAACATTCGCGGGCGGCGCGAGTGGTCGTCCGTTTACTTCAAGCAAGTAGTCACCCTCGGCTACTTGAATGCCCGGGGCGCTGAGCGGCGCGCGCAAATCCGGATTCCAATTCTCGCCCGTGTATATGCGTTTGATCCGGTAATGTCCATTCTCAATCGCGAAATCAGCTCCGAGCAGACCAACCGGCACCGGATCTTCCCCCGGAACATCGCCGGCTCCAAGCAAATAAGAGTGGCCAACGGTGAGCTCGCCACCCATTTGCGCGATCAAGTACCCGAGATCGGCGCGATGGCCCACAAAAGAGAGTAGCGGCTTATACTTCTCGTAAATCGCCTGCCAGTCGGCGCCGTGCATTTTTGGATCGTAAAAATAGTCACGCTGAATACGCCATGTTTCACGATAGATCTGCGCCCACTCAGCACGCGGATCGACTCTCGTTTCCAGTTGCGCCACGTTCAGTGGTCCATCTCCAACCTTCGCCGGCCGCTCTGTCGCGACTACGCCCCAACGATTCGCGCCGTCGCCCGCGTGATAAAGCAACTTCTTCTTGTCTGCTGAGATTGAATAAGAACGGATACTGCCTTCGAGAAACGGAGCCGCCGCTCGTTCCTTCAATTGATAACGTTGCAGACGAAGTGTTCCCGGTGCTCCACCTACGATTGGTTCGGTGTAGAAGAACGTTCCGGCTGCCCCGGCAGTAAGATTGTTGTAGTCGCCGGGCGGAATATTTACAGCGAGTATGCGCTGGTTGATTCCATTTAGATCGATGCGAACTACGGGCTTTGCATTCGGATCGGGTTTTGGTTGCGGAGCTTCCGGACTCGGCGGTTTGGGCTCGTCTCCTGTTTCCGGCAGCAGCGGTGACGGGTCGCTTGCATTCAGCACGACCAGATAAATCGCCCGGCGCACTGGTCGATCGAGTGAACTCATCTCCAGCCAACCCGTGCTTGGTCCAAAGTTGGTGCTCGCCATAAAGTAGAGATACTTCCCACCCGCATCGAAAGTGGGAGAAATGGAATCGGCAAGACCGTCGGTGACCTGATACGCCTTCTTGTCAGCCCACGAATAAACAAAGACTGCACGCAGGTGATTGGGAAGGTTCTTGGAATAAGTAAGCCACTTTGAATCCGGAGACCAGGCTGAGTTGAATTGCGTGATTGGATCGGGATAGTTATCGGTGTCGATTTTGGTCGCGGCGCCGCTGTCCACTTCTATGGCCCAGAGGTTGTTGTGATTATCCTCGAGTGCGATCTGTGTGCCATCAGGCGACCACGTTGCGCTGTCGTAGAAAGCATTCGCAGGCAGAGAGACCGCGCGCGGCGGGGTAATGCCCATGGGTTCGCCAATCATCAATTGATACTCGCCGCTTGCGTCAGAGAACCAGGCCACGCGCGTTCCATCAGGCGACCACACTGGACCACGATCGTGCGTGCCTGGACTCTGTGTGAGATTGCGGAAATCGCCTTTTTCTGAAGGCACGGTGAAGATCTCGCCGCGAGCTTCAAAGGCGGCGCGTGTTCCGGTCGGAGAGAGCGTGGCATAGCGAATCATGCTCGCCACTTTCTTGAACTGCGGGCGCGCCCAGGGAAGATCTCCCGTAACTTCGATATTGAGCTTCCGCGCTTTGCCGGATTTGGCATCAACCAAGTGAATATAACCCGCCTGCTCGTAGACAACCGCGTCCGCACCCGCCGAAGCAGTCATCACATCGAAATCTTCATGATGTGTGAGCTGCGTCAACTGCTTTGTATCAAATCGGTAGGCAAACAGATTCACGGTGTGTTCGCGATCCGAGAGGAAGTAGATCGTATCGCCAAGCCACATCGGAAAAGTGTCGTTGCTGTTGGTCCAGGGAAGTTTCTGTACAGAGTAGTCTGACAGATTCATGACCGAGATTGGATGTGTTCGTCCGCCGCGGTAGTGCCGCCACATGCTCGTCTCAAACCACTCGGGTACGAAAGCAGTCGAGAACTCTTCATAGGCCATGCGTGTGCCATCAGGTGAGTAGGCGCCGAAGAAGGCGCGCGGCATGGGGAGCATTTGAGGTAGACCACCGTCCATGCTCACGATCCAAAGCTGCATGTAAGACTGTTGCGGTGCGCCTGTTCGATTTGACGCAAAGACAACGCTTTTCCCATCGGGTTTCCAGCCCCGAACACGATCGATACCGGGATGATAGGTCAGTCGCTTGGGATCGCCGCCATTCGCTGGTACGACGTAGACGTCAGTGTTTCCCGCGACGGTTGCGGCGAAGGCGATCTGTGAACCATCGGGAGAAAAATATGGATCGATCTCGAGCGCGGGCGTCGAAGTTAATCGACGCGCCACTCCACCACTGCGCGAAACGACCCACAAGTCGCCGGCGTATTCAAACGCCACCGAGTCGCGACTGACTGTCGGATGACGCAGCAATCGCGTGCCTTGAGCGTGAATTACAACTGAGAGCGAGAGCAGGAGAAGAGATGCGAAAGTTAGTTTTAGGAGGCGCATAGGCTACGTTTTTTTTCGATTCTCTATGGTCGCTTTAGCCAACCGGTTTTTTCTCACGCAAAGGCGCAAAGCGCTGCCGCGCTTCCTAAAGATTTCTTTGCGCCTTTGCGCGAGACATATTGTCTTCTCCACCGAGGATCTTGAATGAGTTTCAAAACTCGAGCCGCAGTCCAACTTGCCCCTCGCGTCCCGGGAGCACCTGGCTGGCGACGCCGAATGGCCTCACACTGTCCGGTCGCGCTTCCACAGCGGCTGGATTTTGCCGGTTGAATACGTTGAAAAACTCAAACAACGCATAAATTCTTACACGCTCGGTGATGTTGAACCTCTTAGTCACGCGCATGTCGAGGTTAACGAAGGGTGGAGCGGTAAACTCGTTACGTCCAAAACGGTGATCGATGCTGTTGAAGGTGCCATTTCCGTCCGGATCCTCCAGGGAAGCTTGCGGAGCCTGGCGGCTGAAGTGAAAACCACTCTGCGCACGAAATATTCCGCTTACCTGAAACTGCCACGGCAGCTCCACCAATCCGTTAAGCTGAAATGCGTGGTCCACCGACAAGTCCGACGGGCCTTCGTCCAGATCGGGTCCATTCACGAACGTCCCCGCCTTCGCGACAAAACGTCCATTGGCCCGGACAAATGAACTGTGTTCGTTTGTTCTACCAGTGATGGATTCGGTAACGATCGGAGCTATTCCCACAAAGCTATCCGACGGTAAGGTGTCGATCCCCAGTTGATTATCAGTTTCGCGTGCATAAGCATAATTGCCACTCAAGCTAAAACGCCTCGCAAACCTTCGAGTGAAACTGATCACCAACCCGTCATACACGCCCTCATACCATGGTCCAAACGTTCGAATAGGCCCGGCGGCAAATGGCGGCAGAAACTGCCGGGTTGAAGCACGGGAAGCGAACGCAATATTAGTCTCGCGCAGACCAAGCAAGTTGTTCATGTTGCGGTGGTAATAGTCCGCTTCAATCACGAAATTTTTGATCTCCCGCTGGATGCCGATGCTGTAACTACTAGTGAAAGGAGTCTTGAAACTACGGTCGATGTCCGTCGGAAAGAGTTGAGCCGGAATCGCCGCATGCGAAAGGGCGCCAAAGGGTCCCCAGAAGAAAAAGCCCGGAGCTTTTCCGACCGCCGCGGCGGCTTGAAGCAAATACTGATCGGGCGTAAGACCCGAGAGCGATTGTATGTTGCTGACGTTAATAACGGCATTAGCAGGAATGGATGCATGCCCCGGAGCCACCACGTTGTTTAGCCTGTCGATACCGATAAAGAGTCCCGGCGAAAACGGGCACGCGACATTACCGGCGGCGATCTGAGCATCAGTTAGATTTGGAGACACGCAAAGCCCGCCCGGGAAGAGCGTCGAATTAATAAGCGCCGGCGCGAGTGTGGGAACACCAAAGAACCCACGCGGGTATGAGAATGGTTGGACCGCACGGCGGTCCGCGCCGCCGAAGGCCGGCACGGCTCGCACCAGGCCGAGTCGAAACTGATCGTAAAAGAGTCCGAAGTGCCCGCGCACGACTGTCTTCGGCGTTGGCGCCCACGCAAAACCCAGGCGCGGCGCGACGTTACTCTTGGTTTCGAATTCTGAGTCGTAGTCCCAACGCACGCCAAAGTTCAAGGTCAGATTCGTCAGAAACCTCCAGTCGTCCTGTGCGAATAGTGCGTTGTAGTTGTTGCGCAGGTGAATTTCATTAGCCTCGGGGGTTAGACCACCCACGGTGGTGACGGTAAAGAATCCCGAGTTGATTGGTCCAAACGTCAGGAAGTCAGGCACGGTGGCGAAGAGCTGGAGGTTCAGAGTTTGTGACTCGATCCCATCGACTCGCGTGCGCAGGAAGTTCCAGCCGAACTTCATGTTGTGATCGCCGAAAAGCTTGTTGGCATTTACGGATACCGACGTGTACTTCTGGTCCAGGGCTGTGCGGGAGATTGGATTGCCGAAGCCAAACGAACCGAGATTACCAAAGAGACCACCGGTATTGTTCGAACTGAACATCTGGAACGTGGTACCCACACCGGCTTCCGGATGGGCCGGGCGCGTTTCAGATGTGTCGCCACGATAACCGCCGCGCAACGTCAGTACCCAGGGATTGCCCCTGTCGCCGGCAAGGATCGTGTCGCTGAAACCCAGGAGCAAATGCCGAGCGCCGGTGTTATTTCTTCTCGAAGGCAGATCGGTGGCGTTTGAAAGCGGCAGAAACTCTCTTACGTTTCCATTCGTGTAGCTGACTGACTGGCTCAGGCTATGTCTTCCGAGTTGTTCATCAAACTTCAAGAAGCCACGCGTATCGAAGATGCGAGACGGATTATCGAACTGCCGTTCAAAATCCAAAGCTATCTGCGGCACCCCTGGAGGAGGCACAAAGTTCAGTTCGCGATTCTCTCTAATGCGCTCGCCTGAACCAAAGAAAAATAGTTTGTCCTTAACGATCGGACCTCCCAACGCGACGCTGTAATCCCAACGCTGCAAAAACGGAGCTTCATTCTCCGCCGGATTGAGCGAGTTGGATGAATCGAAGACGTTATTGCGAAAGAATATCGAGGCGAGTCCATGAAACTCATTGCCGCCGCTTTTCGTGATCACGTTGACGATTGCGCCTGACGCCTGGCCAAACTCGGCGCGGAAGCCTGCCGTCAGCACCTGGAACTCAGCGATCGTTTCCTGGTTAAACTGAGAAGCAGCGCCGCCACTGACCGTGTCTTTATTCGGCTGGCCGTCGATCAGAAAGTTGTTGTTACCCGAACGCTCTCCTAACACAGGCGTTGAGTTGTCGCTTCCTACGTTGGCCTGGCGGTTGATCACAACACCGGGCACGAGTTGCATCAGGTCCAGATAATTACGACCGTTGGTCGGCATTTCCTTGATCTGTTGCGGCGTGACCGTCGAGCCAGTCGCG
>JAICGZ010000307.1 GCA_025922875.1 Pyrinomonadaceae bacterium | reverse complement strand
CATGCCCGCGCCGTGCAACTCGAATAACCCATAACGTCGCAACGCAGCACAGACTGCAAACGACGCTGCTCTCGCCAACAATGGATCACTTGAATCAGGAATCCCATTGAACCAAACGCCGGCGCTCCCGTCTTGAACATGGACCAACGCATTGCCGAGCGCGAGGTAGTAGTCTGCGCCATCGGTGTAGCACTGTCCACCTTCGGCAATTTCAAATCGATTCAGGTTTTGGGGAATTTCAGGTAACGCGCCGCAAAAGAATTGAATACGAATATCGGCCGATCGGCTGGGAAAAGATACTGGCGCCAGTTGCCATCCAGCAAAGAGTCGTTCGATCAGATTGCCTAATCGAAGATCGATACTCTCAATAAATAACAACCGACCGGCGACCTCATAAAAGCTCTGAGACGCCGGCCGGTCAGAGACCTGAATAACTTCCATGAAACCGGAATGTCGGTTTTAGTTGGTCGCGCCGCTGGTTGCTGCCTGAAAGAACGTGGTTGCTTCAAGAACATCAACAGGAACGGAGATTGCCGGTTCGACAAACGCCTTCTTGCCTTCGCTACACTCGCCCGTAACAGCATTCACGCTCTGTTCTTCATTGATAATCTCGTTTTGCTTAGACAAAGTTTAGCTGCCTCCTCGAGTAATTGTTGGTTAATATAGATTCTGAACGACATCATGGCAACAAAAATGTTGGACCATGGCGCCGGCTCCAGGTTGTCAATCGTAATCAAGGGTTCAGTAGTGGGTCAGTTTGAATTGTGAGGGGCACAATTCAACTGACCCACTACTCAAGGGTTCTGCTCAGCCGTCTTTACCGGCTCAGCAAGAACTAACCGCAACACTCGTTTTTCGGCGCGTGTAAGATCGGCACGAACAAACAGCCGAATATGGGGGGACAGTTGCCGAACCACATCCTCTACCGGGAGCTTTGAGATCTCAGCATCCACTATGGCGATGCTTTGGGCCTGAATATCAACCGGAATCCCGAGCTCTTCTCCAATCTTGAGCAGCACTAACGTCAGCGGTTGCTTCCTGGCCTTCACAGTCAAACTATTGTTCAGAAAAGTTACGCGAAGAGGTTGCTCTTCCGCTTTCTTCTTCTCTTCATCGTTCGCCGGTTCCACGCCGTCCTCGGTATTACCTTCGATCAAGAGCGACTGTGTCGATCCGTTTACCACGGCGGTCAGTGGCGGCTCGCCCTGATTCGCATCGTAAAAAAAGATACCCAGCGGTTTCGGTGGCCCACTCGATCCGGTGTCGATCTCATAGTCGACATAGACCGCGGGCGACATCAGTTGCAAAGCAGGTTCGAGTGTCAACTCACTGAACTCGATCGAGATCAATTCGTTCTGGCGTTGTTGTCCAAGGAACACGGGAGTCTTCAACTTGTTCGACAACTCCTGCGCCACCTCGGACATTTTGGCCTTATCAGCCTTGAGCGAAATGTTCAGGATCGGCCGCGTCTTTACTGTCAGCTTGTATGAAGGTTTGGCAGCAGGCTTCGACTCTTTCGCAGCTTGCTTTGCGTCAGCTTCAGCAGTCGCGGGCTTTTGCCCCACTGCGCTTGACCATGAACCGAGACACACCAGAACAGCAAAGGCGATGCCCATCACGTAGTGACAGAAAATACTGAGTTTCAAAGCTTGTAAACCTTTGTCCTTAATAGGTGATAAGCGTTCGGCCTGGGCTAATGACCACGCCTTTAATTGCCGTGAAAACTAACATGCGGAAAAAATTCCGTCAAATTTTCGTACGGAACAACCGAAAAGGCCGGATGAGGTAATAGGCAAAACTCAGGCTCGAGGGAAGTGAACGGGCGCCGAGATCGCCGTCCGTCGGACGCAGCATGTGAACCACATAACGCGCACGCGCGCTCAGTGTTTTTCGCACGCCGATGTTGTATTTGAAAATCTCGCGCGAGGTGGCAGGGACGTGCGTCGGGCCGCTGAAGAGATGTCGGACGATATTCTCGGCCAGTAAATTCAGCCGTTCGTCAGCATCACACCGCTGCTTCACTTCGTCCGGCAAAGGCGCGTCGAGAAGTCTTTCGGCAAGGAACAGGCCGAGTAAGAACATCCTTTCGTTATCCGCATTCGCCGCGCGTTCCAGCAGTTTGGTCCAATTGAAACTCCGCCGCGAGATCAATTCCGCGATGTCGCAAATCCAACTCAAACGTTCCCAAAGATGCCGTGAGCCATGCACACACAATGAGAACAGCAGGTCATCGGGCGAAAGAGTTTTTAATTCGGCGCCATTGAGGTTGACAGTTGCGAGATCGCGCCAGAGTGTCTCGGCGTTTACAGTCGAGGCAAAAAGATGCGGCGCGACTTCCCAGTGCAATTCAACAATCAACCGGCGATTGTCACGCGAAAACTGCATGTTGTGTTGCGTGCGCAGCAGTAGTTCCTGTTGGCTGAATGAAAGCGACCTGGTTGGTGTGTAGCCCTCAGCCGACAAGATTTCACGCGCCTTCAAAACGTCGGTCTTTCTTACAATCACATCCAGATCTACAAAGCGACGCAGGGCCAGGTTGTCGTACGCGAAGAGCGCGAGGACCGGACCTTTGTAGGGAATTGCTTCGATGCCGCGGTCGGCAAGCAAGGTGATCAGCCGGCAGAGTTCGGCGGTAAGCACGGTGTTGCGTGCCGCGTTTTCGACATAGTGTTTCTTTAGTTCACGAAGAGTCTCGTGAGGAACAAGGTCTGACGCGTGCCGCTCGAGTTGAAGATAGAGCAGGGGCACAACTGCATGACGTCGCGCGAGAAGAAAAAGATACTCCCAATCAATTTCACTCGCCGCAAGCTCTCGCAGACGCTCGACAATACGAGGCGCCGCATTGGTCCTCGCGCAGCAGAGCAATAACTCATGGCTCAGGGCATTATTGTAGGGGCGGCCGTCCGTGGCCGCCCCTCGTGGTTCATTGCGATCGAGGGGTGGCCACGGAGGGCCACCCCTACAACTGTTACTCATTGACTTTTAACACTGCGAGGAAGGCTTCCTGTGGGATCTCGACGCGCCCAACCTTCTTCATGCGCTTCTTGCCTTCCTTCTGTTTCTCCAGCAGCTTTCTCTTCCGCGTGATATCGCCGCCGTAGCATTTCGCAATCACGTTCTTACCCAGCGCTTTCACCGTCTCACGCGCGATCACTTTGTTACCAATCGCTGCCTGGATCGGAACTTCAAACAATTGTCGCGGAATCAACTGCTTCATCTTTTCGGCCAGCGCGCGACCCTTCGGCTGCGCCGTACTACGATGAAGAATCAGCGACAACGCATCAACCGGCTCGCCCGCAACCAGCACGTCGAGCTTCACGAGATCACTTTCCCAGTAACCGGCAAGGTTGTAATCCAGCGATGCATAACCACGCGACACGGATTTAAGTCGATCGTAAAAGTCGAGCACGATCTCGTTCAGCGGCAGTTCATAAGTCAGCATCACGCGGTTCGAAGTGATGTACTCAAAACCTTTTTGCATTCCGCGCTTCTCTTCGAGCAACGGAAGAATACCGCCAAGGTGTTCGTCGGGAGTCAGGATGGTGGCGCGAATCACCGGTTCTTCGATCTTTGCGATGCGACCCGGATCGGGCATCTTTGCCGGTGAGTCGATCTCCGTGACCTGACCGTCAGTGGTCGTCACGATGTAACGCACTCCGGGCGCGGTAGTAATCAGATCGAGATTGAACTCACGTTCCAGGCGTTCCTGCACAATCTCCATGTGCAGCAGTCCGAGAAAACCGCAGCGGAAACCGAAGCCCAGCGCTGTTGAAGATTCAGGCTCGTAAAAGAACGACGCATCGTTCAGCCGTAGCTTGTCGAGCGCGTCGCGCAATTCTTCGTACTGCGCGGTGTCCACCGGATACAAGCCGGCGAACACCATCGGCTTGATCTCCTGGTAGCCCGGAAACGGTTCCTTCGTCGGTCGCGCAGCTTCGGTCACTGTGTCGCCGATCTGCACGTCCGCGACTGCTTTGATCGAGGCAGTTAGAAAGCCGACCTCGCCGACGCTCAGTTTGTCGATCGGCGTTGGTGTTGGCCGGTTTACGCCGAGTGTTTCGACCTGGTAATCGCGACCCACATTGAAGAACCGGATCTTCATGCCGGGCCGGATCGTGCCGTCGATAACGCGAAAGAGAACGATCACACCGCGGTAAGAGTCGTACCACGAGTCAAAGATCAACGCTTTGAGCGGCGCGTTCGTATCGCCCTTCGGAGGTGGCACGTCGCGGACAATGGCTTCGAGTACTTCGGCGACGCCCTCGCCTGTTTTCGCGCTCGTGAGGATCGCGTTATGTGTTTCCAGTCCGATGAAATGTTCGATCTGCTCGATTGCTTTTTCAGGCTCAGCGCCCGGCAAGTCGATCTTATTGATCACCGGAATGAGTTCGAGACTGTTTTCGATGGCGAGGTAAGTGTTGGCAAGGGTTTGCGCTTCGACGCCCTGAGAGGCGTCGACGATCAACAACGCTCCTTCACATGCTGAAAGCGAACGCGACACTTCGTAGGAGAAATCGACGTGGCCGGGAGTGTCGATCAGATTAAGCACGTACATCTGTCCATCGCGAGCTTTGTAATCGAGCCTGACTGCATGGGCTTTAATGGTGATGCCGCGTTCGCGCTCGAGATCCATGTTGTCGAGCACCTGGTTTTCCATCTCCCGTTCGGACAAAGCTCCGGTCAACTCGAGCAGGCGGTCGGCGAGCGTCGACTTGCCGTGATCGATGTGGGCGATGATCGAGAAATTGCGAATGCGAAATGATTCCATCTTGGTACTTGCTTAACTACTTAGAGACAGGATTTACAAGAATCATGCCCCTTACTCGGGAAAGTTTGCATCTACATAGGCGCGCGCTTTCTCAGGCGTGCTTATGGATTGAATAAAACGAAGATTACGGATCACCCACCCGGCGTGATCGGTAACAAACTGCTCATACGTATCGCTGTAGGTATTATCCTCGGTCATCAATCCAATTTTAACTGAGACGCGTCGCAGCAGTTCATCGTCGCCCGTCATGAGGGCAGCTTGATAAAGCTTGTGTTTGTCCTCGTCTGTAAGCGAACTTGCCGATGTGGAGGTGGAAGAGGAAGTCGAAGTATTCGAGTTGTCATTATCGTTGCTACTTAAATTGTCGTTTCGATTTGTATTGATGTTGTAATTGTAGTTGTAATTACGATTAGTGGAATACGAACGGCCAAAGTAATAAATAAGCCCAGCAGCGACTACCACCACAATCAAACCCAAACATCCCGCACCCCCACAACCGAGAGCAATCATTTGATTTCGAGTCATTTATTTTGCC
Organism: Pyrinomonadaceae bacterium; assembly: GCA_025922875.1. Taxonomy (GTDB): domain Bacteria; phylum Acidobacteriota; class Blastocatellia; order Pyrinomonadales; family Pyrinomonadaceae; genus PSRF01. The sequence continues at coordinate 2,532 of JAICGZ010000307.1, read as the reverse complement.
TCTTTAGCTGAAGTTGTAAGAACTCGCTGAACTTACCTGACAGTCTTCATCCACGCCACGCAGCGCTCGAGGTGGTTGTGCATGCTTTGCGCATCGGCGTGATGAATGTCGCCATGACCCGGCAACACCCATTCGAACTCATAACTCAGAAGCTTTTCCATCGACCGAATCTGCTCCGGCCAGGAATACCACGCGACGCTACGAAAAGCGGTCAATGTCTGGCGCGTGGGTGACCAGGCGAGGTGATCGCCCGTGAACAAAAACTTCTTCCGGTAAAGAAAGACTACATGACCTCGTGTATGTCCCGGCACCGGAATCGCGAGCAGGTCGTCGTCGAGTTGAACCGGTTCGGTGCCGTGAATTACCTGCTCGAGGCCCAGACGAGTCGCGCCGTCGTCACTATGCATAATTCGTTCGCATCCGAATCTTTTGTGAAACAACTCGTGATCCGCAATGTCGTCTTTATGAGTGAGAAGCATTTGGCTGACGCCGCCCATCGCCTCGATCCGTTTCAGCAATTGGCTGGCGAACCTGGGTGAGTCGATGAGAATGTTGCCCTGCGGTCGAGTGATCAGATAACTCCATGCGCCAAAGCTCGATTCCGAGGTGAAGCCGCAGTAGTAAACGTTATCTTCGAGTAGCAACGGAAAGGCATCAATACCGATGTGAGCGTCGTGTCGTTGAGTAGCGCCGATCGATCCGGTAGGACAAGACACCAGCGCCATCATCGCGAGCCGGGTTTCGTCATTTGTTTCGGGTTGATGATGGACGCTGCACTGCTCGCCGTGATCGCGAAAAATTTGCGGCGCCAGCTGGGTACACGTATCGCAGTCGATGCAGGTTGAGTCTACAAAGAAATCACCCGGGACATTCTCCGGTAAGCGCTGTTGCACATTAGCCATTCGGTACTAAGTATAAAGTAAAGTTTTCTCACGCAAAGGCGCAAAGGCGCAAAGTGAAGCCGCAAAGGTCAAACCAAGTCTTTCTTTGCGTCTTTCTTTGCGCCTTTGCGCGAGAACTAGAGATCGAACTCATTAATCAATCGGTGCAGGTACGATCTGCTAATTCCCAATTTCTTCGCGGCCGCGACTTTGTTACCTTCAGACTGCAAAGCACTCGCGATCATCCGGCGCTTGACTGCTTCAACCGCGCCTTCCAAAGTGCTCTCGTCACCGGGCGTGGTTCCCGGCAGTGCTTTCAGCATCTTCTCGGGTACAAACTCGAGTCCCAGCGTTGATGTGTTGCTCAACACGACCAATCGCTCGATCAAGTTTTCCAGCTCGCGTACGTTCCCCGGCCAGTCGTAGTCCAACAACACTTCAACGAGCGCCGGCTCCAACTCCGGCGTTGGCTGCCCGTATTTCTGCGCCGACTTCGCGGCGAAGTGCGCCGCCAGAATCGGAATGTCTTCCGGCCGCTCACGCAACGGCGGCAGATGCAATGGAACGACATTCAGCCGGAAGAATAGATCCTGCCGAAATCTTCCTTGTGCAACTTCCTTTTCCAGATCGCGATTACTCGCCGCAATCAACCGGATATCGACAGTTAAAGTTTTAATTCCACCCACGCGTTCAAACTCGCGCTCCTGCAACACTCGCAGCAGTTTCACCTGGACTGCCGCACTCAAATCGCCAATCTCATCGAGAAAGAGTGTTCCACCATTCGCGAGTTCGAAGCGACCCTTGTGAGTTTGAGTCGCTGAAGTGAATGCGCCTTTCTCATGCCCGAATAATTCCGATTCGATCAAAGCCTCCGGCAGTGCGGCACAACTCACTGCGACGAATGGCCCACTTGCACGCGGGCTCTCCTGATGAATGGCGCGCGCAAGCATTTCCTTACCGGTGCCGTTCTCGCCACTCAACAAAACGGTCGCGCTCGTTGCGGCAACGGACCTCGCTTGTTTCAGCACTCGTTCCAAAGCCTGGCTCGTTCCCGTCAAGTGGGAGAAGCCGGGCGGGCGCGATAGTTCCTCACGCAGCCGGCGATTCTCGATCTCGAGTTGTCGCATGCGCGCGGCTTGATTCACGATGTGCAACAGTTCGCCAGGATCGAGTGGCTTTTCAAAGAAACCGTAAGCGCCACGTTTCACTGCTTCCAGCGCCGCGCGTTTTGAATCACTGCCGGTGATCACAACAACCTGAAGCGGAGGACCCTGCGCGCGCGCGACGTCGATCAGCGCCAGGCCTTCGGCAATGTCGTCGAGATGCGGCGGCAAGTGAAGATCGCTCACGACCACATCGATGTCTTCGTTGTTGATGAGCGCGCACGCCTCTTCTCGCGAGGACGCTTGCAAGACGTGGTAGTCAGAGGCCAGCGCCCAATAAAGACCACTGCGCACCGCGTCGTCATCGTCGACAACCAGTACAGTTCCTTTGGGCTGGGTTTGACTGTTCATCTCTCGAATCCGCTCCGGTTTCCACACAAACAGATTGAGCCGCACACGAGCGCCTGGAAAATTCCTGGGCAGGTACTGCTTGGAGGAACCGGCGTAACGGGTATGTTTAGCGAAAAGGCTTTGCCGCCACTTGGTTT
>JAICGZ010000306.1 GCA_025922875.1 Pyrinomonadaceae bacterium | reverse complement strand
GGCACTCGATGCCGCGCACAATCACTTCGCCCGCGATCTCGGGAGGTAGACGCAATAGCTTCCGGTACTTCTGGCGGCGTTGCTCGACCTCCGCTTCAGTGACGCCGGCAGGCAGGCGCGCGTTCTCTGCGATGGAGGTAGCGATCCCACCCGGATGGACCACGCTCACACCTACGCCCGAGCCTTCGAGTTCGTGACGCAGCGCCTCAGAGAATCCACGCACCGCAAACTTGCTCGCCGCATATGCCGCTTGCTCCGGAGGCGCGACCAGACCATACACGCTCGAGAGGTTCACCACGCGTGCGTCGCCGCTCGCTCGCAACAGGGGCAGGAAGGCTCGCGTCATACGCACCACGCCCCAGAAGTTGATCTCGAAGAGCCACTCGAAATCTTCTTCTGAGACTTGCTCAAACGTGCCGCCGATGGCGACCCCTGCGTTGTTGATGAGCACGTCCAGGCTCTGATGTTCGGCTGCGACGATATTCGGAAACTCAGCCACCGCGAGGCGGTCCGCAACGTCAAGGCGGTGTTGAGACACTCGAACACTGTACTCGCGTGTCAGCTCCGCTGTGCCGTCCAATCCAACTTCGTCAATGTCGGTAAGTGCAAGGTGACAGCCGCGGCGCGCGAGCGACACGGCGATTGCCCGCCCGATACCGCCCGCAGCGCCTGTGATCACCGCCGTTCGTCCGGCGAGACGCATGTGATCAGCCACGGGACGCTCCCGCTCCGGCACGGCGCGCGACCGGCGCTGACTTGAACTCCATCGTGCCGTCTTCCAAGCGCCCGTATCGCATCATCGAAAGATCCCTTACGTAATTCTGATGCAGGCGCCACGGGATCTTCGATCCCTGGCGTGGAAGCGTGTGTAGCGATCGCAGGATGTAGCCCGAGTTGAAATCGATCACCGGCTCCTCTTCGATGTCTGCGTCGTTAACGCGCGGAGTGCAGATGGAATAGCCGCGATGGTCCATATGGTTCAATAGCCTGCACACATACTCGGCCGCGAGATCACACTTTAACGTCCATGATGCATTTGTGTAGCCGACGGCGAAGGCGAGGTTCGGAATGTCGCTAAACATCATTCCTTTGTAGACGAGTGTCTTCGGCAGATCCACGGGCGCGCCGTCCACTACGAGTTGCATCCCGCTGAATAGTCGCAGCACGAGTCCCGTCGCCGTCACGATGATGTCGGCTTCGAGACGTTCTCCGGACTTGAGCAGGAGGCCGTCTTCGGTGAAGGTGTCAATGTGATCAGTCACTACTGAAACGCGCCCCTCGCGTATCGCCCGGAAGAGGTCTGCGTCTGGCACGAGGCAGAGGCGCTGGTCCCACGGGTTGTACGGCGGTGTGAAATGCCTTGAATCGTATTGCTCTCCGAGTTGATTCCGCACTCCTCTCGCCACCATCCACTTGAAAAGTTCGGGCCTCTTTCGCGCGAGGTTGTAAAAGAATGCTCCGGCCAACACATTCTTCCAGCGCGTCAGCATGTATGCGGCGCGATCCGGTAGAACTCGACGAAAAAAGTTCGCTATCTTGTCCTCTGCGGGGCGCGACACGACGTAGCTTGGCGAGCGCTGAAGCATCGTGACGTGCGCGGCGCGCTCGGCCATTGCAGGGACAAGCGTGATAGCTGTCGCCCCGCTACCAATCACCACGACGCGCTTGCCTGTGTAGTCGAGGTTCGTGGGCCACTTCTGCGGGTGCACTATAGTTCCGCGGAACCGTTCGACGCCGGGCCACTCAGGCGTGTAACCGCTCTCGTATTGGTAGTAGCCGGTGCAAAGATAGAGAAAGTTGCAGGTGAGTTGGACCATCTTTTTGTCAGGTCCGGTTTCGGCCTCCACTGTCCAGCGCGCGTGATCAGACGACCATGAGATGCGGCGCACGCGGTGGTTGTAGCGGATTGTCTTGTCTACGCCGTACTCGGCAGCAGTCTCGCGGATGTAGCGGAGGATCGCGGGGCCATCGGCGATGGCTTTGGGATCACGCCAGGGGCGGAAGCGATAGCCGAGTGTGTACATGTCGGAATCGGAACGAACGCCTGGGTAGCGAAACAGATCCCAGGTGCCGCCCATCGTTTCGCGCCCTTCGAGTATGATGAAACTCTTCCGCGGACATTCGAGCCTCAGATGGCAGGCGCCGCCAATGCCTGACAGCCCGGCTCCTACGATTATGACGTCAACGTGCTCCACACGCGCGACGGTACTAGCGAGATGTGACACTGTCAACTACCATGTTCTCGCTAACCACTTGTGCTTTTTGTGCCGTTTTGTGGCTTAAATTACAGAGGTGATTTTTATGTACGACAAAGCTCCAGTGTTGTGCACACGTCGATTCCTCTCGATCATTATCGTTTTAAGTTTGTCAGCAGCGCAGTTGACTGCTCAACACTCCGCTATCGCGGCAAACGATGATGGTAAGTTCGCTGTTTTAATTGACGGCCTTGGGAGTTACAGCCGGCCGGTTTCGACAAAATCCGAAATGGCCCAGAAGTTTTTCGATCAGGGCCTGCGGCTTGTCTACGGCTACTATGCTCCGGAAGCAACCGCCTCCTTTAAAGAAGCTCTTCGCCATGATGCTGATAGTCCAATGCCCTATTGGGGTCTGGCACTGGCGCTCGGTCCAATTCCCAACAGCCGATTTCAGGCATTTCCCGACGACCCGAAGGAAGAGGGTCGTAAAGCGATCGCCGCTGCGCGTGATCGCGCCGCGAAGGGAACTCCGGTAGAACAGGCGCTGATCGAAACTTTATCGGTGCGATACGACAGTGACAGATATCTGGATCGTAACCTTCGAGATGCCCAGTACATCGAAGCCGCTCGGAAGACATACGAACGGTATCCGAAAGATCTCGAAGCAGCGTATCTGTACGTTGATGCTCTAATGACGCGTGCCGCATGGTCCTACTGGAAGCGGGATGGCTCGCCTCTTCCGGGTACGCGCGAGGCGGCGCGGACCCTCGACGCGATTCTGGCCCTCAATCCCAATCATCCCGGTGCCGTCCACCTTTACATTCATCTGTTTGAGAGTTCCACGCATCCCGAGCGTGCCTTGGTCCAGGCTGATCGCTTGGAGTCGCTGATGCCAAAGGCGGGCCACTTGGTTCACATGCCCTCACACATCTATGTGAGAACAGGAGATTATGAAAAGGCTATTGCAAGCAATCAGAGATCACTGTTAGCTGACAATCTTTTCCAAAAAGAGTGGGGAGATCGTCCAACTCCGAACCTGGGTACCTACGGCTTGTCGTCGCGCACTCATGCACGGCATGCATGGGACTTCATTCGCTACGCTGCAATGCACGCAGGTAATTACGCGCGTGCAATCGAAGCGGCGAAAGCAACGGCAGCGGGGCAGTCGCATCAGGGAATGGGATCGGTCGAACGCGCCGCTTCAATGCCATGGCTGATCAATAAGATCTTCGGCAAGTGGGATGCGGTGCTCGCCGAGCCAGCGCCGTCGCATGGTTCAGCATATCTGCGTGGTCTATGGCATTACACGCGCGGCAGTGCTTTTGTAGCACAAGGAAATTTTGAAAAAGCTGAGGATGAGTTGAAGAAACTTCGAGCAGCCGCCGCGGACCCGTCGGTTAAAGAGATGCTTGCAACTGCGAATCCAGCGCCAACGATTTTGGAGTTGTCTACGCGAGCACTTGAAGGAGAACTATTTTCGCGTCAGGGACGACATAACGAAGCGGTGAAAGCGTTCGCAGCAGCGGTCAGGCTTCAGGACACACTGAAGTACATCGAGCCTCCGGACTGGGGACAATCGATGAGGTTGTATTTTGGTGCGGCGCTACTTAAAGCGGGCCGGGCCAGGGAAGCAGAACGTGTTTATCGCGAGGATCTAGAGGAGTTCAGGAACAACGGCTGGACACTGTTTGGACTGAGCCAGAGCTTACGCGCACAAGGAAAATCTGCCGAAGCACGGAAAGTTGAACAGCGCTTTGAACGTGCATGGAAGAATGCTGATGTCACTCTGAAAGCGTCGGTGTTTTAAGTCACACAAGAGAGATTACTTGGTAAGGCTTTTGTGTCTTTTGTGGCTTATTTAGAGTCTCTGGGAGGCGATATGACATTATTTGATCTTTTGATTTTGCTGTTGGTAGCGGGGATCTGTGGAGCGCTTGGACAGGCAATTACGGGTTTTTCGCGAGGTGGCTGTCTGGTGTCGATAGCGCTTGGTTTTGTAGGCGCAGTGCTGGGCATGTGGCTGGCTCGAACGATGGGTCTGCCGGAGCTCTTTGCGGTCCAGATCGGCACGACCAACTTCCCAATCGTCTGGTCCATAATCGGCTCTGCCTTATTCGTAGCGATCATTTCGTTATTAACGAGACGGTATTATTAGGCCGAGATGGCTTTGACTCTTTATTTTCTTCGGCACGGACAAACGGCGCTCAGCCGGGAAGATATGTTTTGCGGGGCGGGTCTGGATCCGGAATTAACTCCTGAAGGTATGGAGATGGCCCAGGCTTTCGTACAGCATTACCGCGAAACCGAATGGCGCGCAGTTTACTCCAGCAGTTTGCGCCGAAGCATTTCGACCGCGCAGTCTCTCTGCAATGCCCTGGGAATCGATCTACAAATACGCGCTGAGCTAAACGAGATCGGTTACGGCAAGTGGGAGGGTCTGACAAAAGAAAAGGTCAGTGAAGAGTATCATGATGATTACATCAGGTGGTTGGCTGACCCGGCGTGGCATGCGCCAACCGAAGGAGAATCGGCGATTATAATTGCCCGGCGTGGCCTACAGGTGATCGACGAAATTCAAAAGCAGTTTACGAGCGGGAATATTTTGGTGATCTCTCACAAAGCAACTATCAGGATCATTCTTTGCAGCCTTCTGGGAATCGATGTCGGCCGCTTCCGTTACCGGCTTGCCTGTCCAGTGGGATCCGTGAGTATCGTCGAATTTACACTGAATGGTCCTATGCTAAAGGCGCTCGCTGATCGTTCTCACTTAACTGCACGGCTGCGATCTTTACGCGGCACTTAATTGCGACATTAGCGCTAACCAACGTAATAGTTTTGCGTGGCGTACCACGCGCCGGTATCGACGAGGTCATTTAACCTGACTCTCTTTTTAGAATCGCAAACGAAAATCACTGTGCTATAGTCCTTCGCACACCCCTCCAACAATAGAAGCGGGCCGACTTGTGGTAACAACGCAAAGCCGACCCTTGAACCTTCTATGAAGCCGGGTCGTGTCAAGTAGAATTCGGCTGATTGTTTCACCCTTCTATTCGAGGTTGCCACACTAGCCCATTAGGGAGCTGAAGTTTGTGGTTCTCATTCAACGGTGCGACGAGCTCTCATTCTCAACCACGAGTTTTGCTCTCAGGTTCTTTAGGCGAGTTTCTCGTCATCTCAATCAGTTTCCGAACTTACCTTTTCCCACTTGAATCCTGAGCTGACATCACGTCGGGTGGATTAAACGAGCCGCCTTTAAAGCATCGCGCCTTCGACAAAACGCCGGGCATCGTTCCAACTTACTTGCACAATGGGATGATCGTCGCGCAATTGATAATCTTTCAGATTGGGAAATGGGTTCTTCCAACTCGCATGAGCGTTCCATTCTCTATCACCCGCGAACACTGTTGCGAACGCCCCTTTCTTATGTCCACCTTCTTCCACGCCACGTTCAGCATCCGTCAGATAATTAGTAGCTTTTACAAAACGTCGAAACTGCTCGACAGTGACTTCAGTTTCTCCGATATAAAACGGCTCCTTTATCACGCGCCAGTGCTGTCGTTCTCCGTTGCCGCGGGCGGGTTCATTCGCAGGAGAACCCATCTGAAAACGACCCGCGGGAATCAGGATCAACGTGATACCGCTTTCTTTATGGACCACGCGTTCTGGGAGACTCGTCCGCGAGTCGATTACCGGCGCTGCTCGCGGAGAACATGAGCGAGAAGATTATTAGAATCAGTATGCTGAGAGTTGATTTCAACATAGATCTCCTGTGCTTGACGGCAGGTCGCGATCTGCAGCTCTACAACTAAATGCACTGCATTAAAGTTCTCATTGGTTACTGCACCTCGTTATCTACTCTTTTGCGGAGGATCACCGCACTTTGATGAGGATCGCCCAAGATTTACTCAAAAGACTGAGAATTAAAAATTGACTTCGTCCAGGATCGAGCCTATAGTCCGACACACTCAGGTGGGCCTCCTATCACTCGAGTCTAAGCCGGCCCTCCGATGAAACTTACTTACTCGATTGTTTGACCAGCGTGGCTTTTCCAAATCCCACTACCATTGGAGGCCTAAGCATGCACACCTCAAAAACTCTCAAAAGATTGCTTCTCTTAAGTTCGTTCCTTGTTCTCTCAGCCGTAATAGCAGCAGGTGTTTACACCCAAGCTTCAAAGTCTCAGAAAAAACAGAAGGACCATCCGCGTACCTACGAAGCAGCTAAAGTAACAGAAGCACCCGAAGTCAGATCTGATATCAAAGGTCTCGACATAGCTGGGGTCAGCTTGCTTCACCAGGGTACGCCGGAAGCCGCAATTACCATCGATGTAATCAACAACCGCGATGAAGACGTAATGGCAGTGGATTTCGTCGCCGGTAAAGGTAAAAGTACCTCGGGTGGTATAGCAATGGATGGCTTGTTGCAAGAAGATAATCCGTCGGTGATTATCCCGCGTCACAGTTTAAAGACCTTTACCTGGAATCTAGGCTCAATTCTGGAGGGAGAAACTATCTTCCTTGCGGTCGCTGTTTTCTCGGACGGAAAGGAGGAAGGAGATAAGCGCTTCCTGAATGCTCTTAAAAAAAGTCGAATTCAGTATCAAGAACGCAGGCGCGAAGAAAAAGCGAAGAACGGAGGTCAGCAATGAAACACAAACTCTTCGTTGCGTTCTCAGCCACCGTTTTTAGTATTGCAGTTGTAATCAGCATCGCTGCCCATTGTGGTAGCACCTGGGTATTCCAAGCACCGACATTTGGGCCTACTCTTGACCCAAATGGCTGTACTGCCGGCTCAAATCCAACGACGACTAGCAAATCAGTTAGCACTACAATACATTAGACTGTCGGTCCGCCTACAACTGTCGTCATAACTGATTCTGGCGCGAATAAACTTGTCGGAGGTTTATTCTCCAACGTGTGAATATAATCCGTCTCCTGTTCTCGTTGACTTAGCTGGCAATGGCTTCAATCTAACGAACGAAAGCGGAGGTGTGAGCTTCGACCTCACTAGCGACGGAACCGCAGAGAAACTTTCATGGACAAGTGTGGGATCGGATGATGCCTGGCTGGCCCTGGACCGGAACAGCAACGGCGCCATCGACAACGGAACGGAGTTGTTTGGTAATTTCACGCCGCAACCTGAACCAGCTTTAGGGCAAGAAAAAAATGGCTTCCTGGCATTAGCTGAGTACGACAAGGTTTCGAATGGAGGGAACGACGACGGCGCGGTCACCGAAGCGGACGCAGTTTTTACTTCACTGCGGTTATGGCAGGATTTAAACCACAACGGAATTTCGGAAGCCGGGGAGTTGTCTCTGCTGCAATTGGCCCATGTTACAACGCTCGAGTTAGGCTACAAGACGTCCAGGTATACTGACCAATACGGAAATCAATTTCGTTATCGGGCGAAGGTCAAGGATACGGAAGGAGTTCATGTCGGCCGCTGGATGTGGGATGTTTTTCTAGTTCGAGTTCCCTGAGTTTACGCGGCACTTGATTGCGGCTAACCTTCGTGCTCCTGCCGGTACGCGCTCACTCCCTCCAGAGCGCCCTCGTGCATTCTCTCAGGCCGAACGTAGAGCCAATGCTTTTCAAACTCCTCATCCGTCATGTTTCCAGTTACTGCTCGCTCCTTGCTCTTTAACCAT
>JAICGZ010000305.1 GCA_025922875.1 Pyrinomonadaceae bacterium | reverse complement strand
GCGATCAGCGCCTTGGTCCCCTGGCCCGCCCCCCTAAACTTCAGCACATACATCCCCTCATCATCCGCTTCGATGATCGCGGGCAGAGATCCACCCTCGCGGAGCGGCGTTACGTATCGGGCTGCATTAACGGTTCGCATTTGAGTTCAAGTCCATGGTCTGGCCGAGAGAATCTAGCAAACACACTGGGCTTGTTAGTACACTGAGTGTCTCATGACTACCAAGCGAGCCCGACCAATCGCATCCAAAAAGAAGTCTAAAAAGGCATCAGCTCTCAAACCCTCATCCGGCCGAGCGGCTATTGAAAAGGGACGTAACTTTGAAGATCAGGTCGCGGAATTATACCGACTTCTGGGAGCCCGAGTGACGCAGAACATTGAGATCCATCAGAAAAAGGTCGACATTCTAGCCACGTTTCGAATTCCTGGCAGTTCCCGCGAGCATAGTGTGTGATCGTCGAGTGTAAGGATGAACAACGATCAGTGGATGCGAATCAGCGCGTTATGGCATCCGCGGTTCGGAAGCGTCAAGTTCGAGGTGTTGAAACGAAAGGTCAGATACCCGTCATTGATACCTATATACATCAGTGGCTAACGGAAGAGTCCAACCGGCAATTGGCAATCTTTGGAGAGTACGGATCGGGAAAATCGACATTGTGCCAGAAGTTGGCGCGAGACTTGGCCTTAATGCATCTGAATGACCCAGGATCCAGCCGGATTCCTATTTTATTGAACCTTCGAGACTTCGTTGGAAAATTGGACCTTGAGGCTTACATAACATCGTTCCTGGATCGAGAGTGCAACGTAGCCAATCCGAGGATCGAGTTGTTTAGAGCTATGAACGAGGCCGGGATTTTCCTGATGATATTCGATGGGTTTGATGAAATGGCGGTGAAGGTGGATTCGGACACGTTGGAAGCCAACCTCCTTGAGATTGAATCTGTCGCGGTGCGGACGAATCTCCTGTTGCTCTGCTCGTCCTTATGAGAATGTTCGAAGACTCAGCGCAACCTCAAGCACTCGCAAACACGGTCAAGCACTTTGCGTTTACTCGTTGCGGAGAACTAAACGTTTATGGAATGGTTGACGCTCAAACTGCTGTATTTGAAGCTGAGTTGTTCGCAGGAGGTGCTTAGCCTTCACAGCTTATGAAGCTAAAAACTTGAGGTGCCAAATTGGCACCTCAAGTTGTTATCTAGGCCGCAACACCGGTCGAAGAGTCTATTCACAAACAAATCTGTATCCATTGACTCGCGCGTAGAATTTTTCGTCGGGAACTTCTTCGCCCTCGGTGGTGACGCGGAGGCGATTGCCGTAGGCATCCTTGAAGAGAAATGCGCAGGCAGCCACACCTGTTCCTGAGCACGCTTCCAGTTCCACGTATCCTTTGCGCCAAAACAGTGGGCCATTACCAGAAGTGATGTCGGGGTCAGTGCCGGCTACGTTAGCTGACTTCGTTCGGAGCGGCTGCCATCCGGCAGCGATCAGTTTCTTTCGTGCTTTGTGATACGTGGAGTCCTTCACGACCGGAAGCCTAGCGTGCTGCTGTGGTTTGCACGGTTTCTCCTGCGCCAGAACGTTGCCGAATAACACGCTGCAAAACAGAATTGCCAACCGCAAGCGCTTCATTTGTTTCTCCTTCGAGGATCAATCGGAATTCTCTGCTAACTCTCGTACGCGTCGCGGCGTCTGGAAAGAATCGATTGAAAGGTGTTCATGAAATCGCGTGAACGTCTAGCTTCATCTATTGAGCAAAGAATCACCACACTTCCCACGATTTCCACTACGAGTTCCGCGCCCGTCTCAACACCAAGCGCTTCAAGTAGTTCGGGTGGAAGAGCGACTGATGACGAATCAGACGGTTCGTGGTGCAGTCGAGTGATGAATCGTGAAGTTCGCATATCCTACACAGATTACACAGATGACGCAGTTTCGTCACTTTGGCTGGTGTAGAATGGCCGCGTTCGGACACCACAAGAACTGGACATAAGTTAAGAAGCTTAACAGCCGATCGACGATGCCTCTTCCCGTTGCCCACTCAATGATCGGCGCAAGTGTTGCAGCGGCGGTCTATCCAAAGACATACGGGTGGTGGAAGCTCTTGTGCATCAGCGCTTTCCTCGGCGTGTTGCCGGACTTCGACTACGCACTTAACTGGCTGCGCGTCGGGCGAGGTGGGTGGCACCACGGGTTTACACATTCGATCGTGTTTGCGCTGTTCGTTGGAGCGGTCACGAATTTAGTGACGGGATGGAGGAGCGTGAGGGCGTTCATCGCGTTCAGCGCCGCCACTGCTTCACACACGCTCGTCGATTATTTGATCACCGAGTCTCGTGGTGTCTCGCTGTGGTGGCCATTTACGGACCACCGCTATAAACTCAGGGGACCAAATCCGATTGATTACACCTGGAGCACAACGTCCTTCTGGGATGCGGCGGTCGATGTGCTCCAAATCAGTCTTACCGAGCTGATCATCTTTGGGCCCGTGTTGCTGGTCGTGATTGTGTTGCGAAGTATGAGCAGCCGAAAGGGGAAAATGTTGCATGGAATGGATGACTGATCCACAGGCGTGGATCGCCTTCGTGACGCTTCTCGCGCTCGAGATTGTTCTGGGTATCGACAATATCATCTTTATTGCGATCCTCGCCGCCAAGCTGCCTGCCGAACAGCAGCAGCGCGCCCGCTTCATCGGACTGAGCCTGGCGCTGCTCATCAGGGTCGCATTGCTGTTTTCCCTTTCGTGGGTAATCGGCCTGACGGCGCCGCTGTTCTCAGTCGTCAATCACGAGATCTCCGGGCGCGATTTGATACTGATCGGCGGAGGACTCTTCTTACTCGCGAAAGCGACGTACGAAATTCACGAGAGTCTTGAAGGCGAAGAAGGTCATGCGTCGAAGACTGTAAAGTCCAGTTTCCTCAGCGTGATCATTCAGATCATTCTCCTCGACGCCGTGTTCTCACTCGACTCAGTCATCACGGCGATCGGCATGGTCACTCAGGTTTGGCTCATGGTAAGCGCCGTGGTCGTGGCGATCGGTTTCATGATGTTCTTCGCTGGTCCAGTCGGAAGTTTCGTCAGCCGGCATCCGACGATCAAAATGCTGGCGTTGAGTTTCCTTTTGCTGATCGGGTTGACGCTGCTCGTCGAAGGCTTCGAAGTGCACATTCCGAAGGGCTACATCTACTTCGCGATGGGCTTTTCAGTGTTTGTTGAAATGCTCAATTTGCGATTACGCAAGACGTCGCAGCCGCTGAAGCTGCACGAGCGTTACGCGCCCGAGGGCGAAACGAAATCGTAGACTACTCGCGCGGGAATCGCTTGATCTGGTCGGGCAGCGGTGTAACTGGAAAGAGCGTTTCGGTTCCGCTGCCGGCTGCAATACTCACCGTTTGTGAGCCGCTGATAGATCTCGTTCGCTCGGGCAGTGTCTTCTCGTCGAGCAAGAGTATGTGCTCGCCGGGCGGAAGATCACCGATGAGGAAGTGACCATTCTCATCGGTCAGCGTGTCGCGGCCACTACCGGTGACAACGCGCACATCAGGCAACGGACGCTCGCCATCATCCATCCGACCATTCTCATTACTGTCGAGCCACACGATTCCACTCACGCGGCCCGTACGCACAACACGAAAATCAACCACAACATCACGACTCGACTCGAGCATGATCTGCTGCTGAGCGCCATCCAACAACGTCAGATCCGCACGCACCGACAACAGGTCTAAATAGACCGAGTGCTCGCCTCGCACAACAGTCTCGATGCGGAAAAGGCCCGCCGCATCTGAAACTGCGTAACGACTCCCATCCACACGCACTCTCGCATTCGCCTGTGGTTGATCGACACCGGGATCAAAGCGTCCATTCAGATTGATGTCCTGGTAAACGCGCCCCGACACCGTTCCATAGGAATTCAGATCCGCCAGTGGTCCATTAATGGCGCGCTGGCCTCGCTTCGTAGAGAAGAACAATCCACGCAGACTGAGCAATGCCGTCGTGCCGGTTTGCGTTCGCAGATAACTGAATTGCAGCGAGCTGTTACGCGGTAACTTGAACGACGCCGATGCATGCGTCGAAAGGTCGAAGGGCGCCGTACTGCTTGTCGTGTAACCCATGCCGCCGCTCAACGTGACGCGATTGTGAAACAGGTTCGACATGTGCCACGTCGCTGTGCCGCTGTAAAGACTGCGACTGCCCGCCGACTGGCTCACTTCAAAACTGTTCGATTCGTTGACGCGCAAGTTTCCGCCGACTTGCAGGTTCAGACTCGTCGCCCCAAACGACTTCACACGCGCGGCGTTGACGAACATCTGCCAGCGATCGAAGCTCTTCGTCGCGGTGACCAACGTGAACGCAGCATTGCGCAATTGTGTCGTACCGCTCTGCGTGTGGGAGACGAAGACAGCAGGCCACCCGTCGCGCGCGGCAAGATTCACCGTCGCGGTTACGTAGCGATTGAACTGGCCCAGCCTTCCGGGAGTCGTCGCCGTACTGCCGCTCAGAGTCGCCGTCACCCATCGTTCAGGTTGCCAGCTCATCGATGCCGCCGCGAGGTTGTTGGGCGTGTGCAGTCCGCTTTGCGGGCTCAGGAACTTTGGACCAACGTAAGCGTAGCGGCCTTGCACCAGCAGCTCGTCCGTCAAGTGATATGAGCCGGTGAGATTGATGGCGGCACCGGTGCCTTCAGTTCTTGTTCTGTCGTGATTGACTCCCGAGAATTGGCCCATCGCGAAATCAGCCTGGAAACGATTATTACCCGGCGTGAACTGGACGCCGCCGGCGATCATGTTGCCTTTGCGGTGTGGACCACCGAAGTGCATTGCGCCGGCAGAAAAGGCGTAAGGTGACTGGCGAACAGCTTCGGTGCGCGTCGTTGCGATCGCGCCGAAGATCTTCGTGTCGTAGCGGACGGGAAGCAGTGACTGCTGAATCGGAGAGTCAGGCGGCAGCAGCGGCAACGTCGCAACTCCCGACGTGGTTTCGCCGCCGAACAGATCGAGTCGCACTCGATGCAAAGGCAGTTGGACCAAACCACCGCGCACGCCTGCTGCCAGAAACTCCACGTCTGTCCCCGTTCCAAACTCGCCCGCAACGAAGCTCTGACCGTTCGGACGATCCAGCCTGACACTGCCGCCATACAAACTCGGACGCGAGAAATTCTGCGTCAATCCAAAGGACGTGTTTGCGATGAAGGTCAACCGCGCGTCGCCGACACGACCGGTTCCCCGCAGGATCAGACTATGATCGCCTGACGAAGTGTAGCGACTAAAATTGTAATCGTATTCGACTTGAAAAAGTTCGAATGGCCCACGCTTATCTCCGGCGCGAATCGTCTCAACCGGAACGCCTTTACGACTGATCACAATCGCGTGGTTTTCGTCTCGTCGAACAACGACGTCGAGCAGCGCAGCGACGATCTCGGCCGGTAACATCAGCTCATCGACCGACGGCGGGAAGATCAAGTCGGCACTGCCGGAAATGGTGAGAATCACAGCGCCGTTCTCACGCACTTCATTCAACTGAGCACTGAACACCGCGACGATGCCATTCTGTCGTCGAATCGTGACGAGCCGCGCCGTTGAATCGGAGCTGATCGTATCTCCGAGCGCGCGCGCGATCGCCGCGATCGGGAGCAGCAGCCGTCCGCCGCGCAGTTGAGCCGCACTGTTTGGTCCAACCAGCGCGCGTTCGTTGACGATGATTACAGAGTTTTCCTGTGCTCCGTTCGACCCAGACGCCAGCACACTTACTCGAGCCATCGCGAGACAGCAAAGAGTAAAGATGAGGATAGCGCGACGCGACATACTGATTTTCTAGAAACAGGCGAGCTTTGAGCGTGTTATAAAGATCAAAATGCCAGGCGATCTGTTCAAACACATTGGTGGTTTGTGTGTCTTTGTGTGGCTGTTCACGGTAGTGAGTAGTGTGGAGGCCCAAACGGCCGGTGTAACTCTGACGACCACCGTCAGCGAGACCGTCCTGCTCTCCGTTGCACCGACTGCGGTTGAGGGCGAGGGTCGCGCGGAGGTCGTGAGCAGTGGTAACACCGTGCGGCTAACTTTCTCAGGCGCCGGCGCCGGCTCGCCAGTCATTCGCGTGCCCTTACTGGTGCGTTCAAATACCAATTTCAAAATCTCGGGAAGGTTCGAATCAGATACGGCCCAACTAACTCAACTCTCGGTTACTAACGTACGGGCCACGGGAAGGTTGGTTTCAACTGCTGCTGTCGACAATGTGGAAGTATCGGAGGTCGATGCTTCCAACCCTTTTGTTGTTATAACCGGACCGCGTGTTTCACTCGGCGGCACTCACAACTCTCCAAACAACGCACTCCAAATAACCCTGCTGGTTCGCATCAAGCCTGACTCAGTTGGGCGTTGGCTGGCCCACGTGACGTTCTTTCACGACTAACTCAGTTATTCCCTCCGTCGGTCGATTCCCATCCTGAAAATCAACGCGATACTTCACGTTGTATGTCCCCGGCGACAGGCGTGTGTCGACGATTAGCGGCTGGACCAACTCGGAACCGCCCAGCAACGGCACCGACTCTTTTTGCGGCAACTCGGCGATCGCGGCACCGTTGCTGTCCGTGATCTTCAGCGACGTAAGCGGGCGAACCACACTGTTGCCCGCATTCTTGAGAAGCGGCGTCACAGTTACCTGGTCTCCCGCCAACTCCGCGCGCAGACTCTCCAGAGATGCCTGGCGACGCAGTTGCGGCACTTTGATGTAGAACACAGCCGCCATCCGGTAACGAATCACCACCTGGCGACGATTCTCATTGAGCTTGATACTGTCCGGTCGTTGCTCGACGATGAGCGACGTCAGGTGATCTCCGGGCGCTGCGTCTTTCGGCACTGAAATCGTGACTCTGATCGCATGCAGAGTTCCGGGGACGACCATCGTTTCCGCCGGACTATGGATCAGCCACGAGCTGGCCGAGTTGGGCAACGTGTTCGCCTTTTCAAAACGCACCTGGCCGTCGCGATCGATGGTCCAATCGTTCAGGCTGGCAACGATGCGTACCGGTTGTGAGTTTTGCGCCAGGCTGTGGTAGTCGAGGTTCACGACAACGGTCGTTTCCGAACCGGGTTGCATCTCGAGTTCAAACCGAGCCGGCGCCAAAGAGATTCCGGTAGTAGCAGGCGTCGGACTCGGACTCGGCGTTTGTGCGTTCACGCCAACCAGCGCCACGAATAACCAAACGAGAACAGTTGTGAATCGGACGAAATTATTTGATGGTCGCATCGAACTAAAGCCTTTCAGCAGGGAACGTTTGGACCAGGCGCGATACTGAACACGAGCGTCGCCGAAGAAGCACCGGCGTTAAAAAACTGCGGCGTTATGGTGAGGATTACGTCGAAAACCCAACCATCACTTTGCTGACGCTTGGAGCTGTTGTTCTTCGAAAGTTCGGGACCGCTGAGAACAATCGTTGAACCGGTAATGTTGGCGAGCGATGACGGATACGACACTCGGCCGTTGGCTGCTACGGTCGCCGACGTGGCTGGATCGTTATTGAAGGGAGATCGAATGATGTGTGTGCTCTGATTGCAAGTTTGGCCGGCGCCGCCCAGCAGGCGTGGATTCTGGATACCGAATCCCACATCCGATGCTTGCAGGCCCTGGGCATTCGGGTTGCTGATGCCACTTGCGGTAACCGACACCTGATACGGTTGGTTACTGCGCAGCGCGATCGGAACGGTCACCTTGACGATCGCGTTTGTATTCAGAGGTGAAACCTCCCCGAAATTGACCGTCACGACGAGATCATTAGTCACGTTCGCACTGCCGGTTACGGAGCCATTCACCCCACCGGTAATCGTTGGCAGGCCTCCACTGCTGATGTCGAGTGCCTGTGCAGACACGCT
>JAICGZ010000304.1 GCA_025922875.1 Pyrinomonadaceae bacterium | reverse complement strand
TGCTGCAACAGACCCGTCGCGCCCTGGTCGCAGCGAATCGATGGCAGGACTTTTTTGTTGCGAATGAGGCCGGTGAATACGCCTTTGCATTCGAGTTTCAGCAAAGACCGGCACAGACGGTTGCGAACGGCCTGACCTTTATCACTTACAAGCATTTTGTCTGCGACGAGCCGTTCAAAGTCAAACTTTCGTGCGTGCAAACAGGCGACAATCTGACCGTTGAGCTGCACTACGACGCCAGCCTGTTTCGACGTAACGATATCGCGCGCGTCGCCGAAGAATTTCAGGCGTTACTGTCCTCTGCTGTCGCTAATCCTGATGCGTCCCTGGATCAGTTGGAATTCGTCGGCGCAGATGAGCGTAGTCAATTACTCTTCAGCTTCAACAACACCAACGTCGACTATCCCACCGGCAAAACTCTTCATCAACTGTTCGAGGAGCGAGTCGAGCTTGCGCCCGCAGCGATCGCGGTTGAATTTGAAGACGAGCAGCTCTCTTACGCTGAACTGAACACTCGCGCGAATCAACTGGCCCATTATCTTCGTCGCCTGGGTGTCGGGCCTGACGTGCTTGTCGGAGTTTTGCTGGAACGCTCGCTGGAGATGGCGGTCGGCCTGATGGGAATCCTGAAAGCCGGCGGAGCTTATGTGCCGATCGATCCGGAGTATCCCACAGAGCGCATCCGCTTCATGCTGAACGACTCCGCAGTCCCAGTGCTGCTTACGCAGTCACAATTAGTTGCGACCCTGCCCGAACATTCCGCGCGTGTGGTTTGTCTGGATACCGACGGGAACACTATCTCGCAAGAACAGAGTGACAACCCCTCGACTGGAGTCACGTCCGACAATCTCGTTTACGTGATTTACACCTCGGGTTCAACGGGCCAGCCGAAAGGCGCAATGGTCCATCACGGCGGCGTTGTCAATTGCCTGCGCTGGATGCAGGAAACCTACAAACTCGACGAGACGGACAAGTTTCTACTAAAGACTTCACTCAACTTCGATCCTTCCGTGTGGGAACTGTTCTGGACTCTGTGGGTAGGCGCGAGCGTTTGCATCGCACGACCGGGCGGCCAACTCGATAATGCTTACCTGGTTGACGAAATCGAAAAGCGCAGCATCACCTCCATCTATTTTGTTCCATCGATGCTGCGGGTGTTTCTCGAGGAACCCGGACTAAATCGCTGCAGCTCGCTGAAGCGGGTGATCTGCGGAGGTGAAGCGCTTGCGCTGGAAGTCATCGATCGCTTCTACAAGCTGCTGCCGGCGGAACTGCATCATTCCTATGGACCAACGGAAACGTCTATCGCTGCGACTGAGTGGACGTGCGAACGGCAAACGCAGAGGCGCATTGTGCCGATGGGCTTCCCACTCGCAAATACACAGACATACGTGCTGGATCGAAATATGAATCTGGCGCCGATAGGGACGCTTGGCGAGTTGTACATCGGCGGACTCGGATTGGGTCGTGGTTATTTGCATCGCGCCGCATTAACGGCCGAGCGATTTATTCCCGATCCGTTTAGCAATGTGCCAGGCGCACGGCTCTATAAGACCGGAGATCTGGTGCGTTATTTACCTGATGGGTCGTTGGAGTTTGCGGGACGCGTGGACCATCAAGTCAAGATTCGTGGTTTTCGCATCGAGCTCGGTGAAATCGAAGCGCAACTGAGCAAGCATCCGGCGATAAAAGAGACGGTCGTTATGGCCCGGGAAGACAAGCCTGGCGAGAAACGTCTCGTGGCGTATGTGGTGACCGACCAGGAACAGCATGTGGCGATCAAGGAAGTGCGCGAGTTTCTGAAGACGCGTTTGCCGGATTACATGGTTCCGGCGGCGTTTGTGATCCTCAAGGCGTTTCCGTTGATGACTAACGGCAAGGTCGATCGGCGTCAACTCCCCGAACCAGAGCAAGCACAACCTGACAGGGAACAGCTCTTCGTTGCGCCTCGCACAGCGATCGAAGAGATGCTGGCTGTTACCTGGAGCGAATTGCTCGGCGTTGAGCGAATCGGCATCCATCATAACTTCTTCGATCTCGGTGGACACTCGTTGCTCGGCACGCAGTTGGTCTCACGAGTTCGTAAAGTGTTTCAGGTCGAACTGCCGCTGCGATCGCTGTTTAAATCGCCGACTATCGCCGGCATGGCTGCGACTATCGAAACGTTATTAAAGGACGAGCAGACACCGCAGCCGCCACTCGTTGCCTTACCCCGCGATTCGCAACTGCCGCTTTCCTTCGCTCAACAGCGATTGTGGTTCCTGGATCAATTACAGCCGGGCAGTCCTTTCTACAATCTTTTCTCAGCGGTGCGCTTACAGGGTGAGCTTGATGTTTCAGCTTTGGAGCAGAGCTTCAATGAAATGATCAGACGCCACGAGACGCTGCGCACGATTTTTCCAAATGTGAACGGAAAACCGGTGCAGGTCGTTTTGCCGGCAACGAAACTCGCAATTCAGTTTAAAGATTTGCGTGAACTGCCCGAGGCGGAGCGAGAGGGCGAGGCGCTGCGTTTAGCAACTGAAGACGTCCAGCGGCCGTTCGACCTCAGCCGCGGGCCACTGCTGCGGCTTTCTCTGCTGCAACTGGGCGCGCAAGAACACACACTCGTTCTCTGTATTCATCACATCGTTTCGGATGGCTGGTCCAGCCGCGTTCTGCTGCGCGAACTGGTGACGCTTTACCAAAGCTTCTCCATGGGCCAGCGTCCGCAGCTCCCGGATCTGCCGATTCAATATGCGGACTTCGCTCGCTGGCAACATGAATGGCTGCAAGGCGACGTGTTGCAAACGCAGCTCGAGTATTGGCGCAAGCAATTGGCCGGTGCTCCCGCAGCACTGGAACTGCCAATCGCGAAGCCGAGGCCGGCCGTACAAACCTTCCGCGGCGCTCGCGAATCGCACATGGTTCCGCAAGCGATGTCCAGAGCTATTGATGAATTGTGCAGACGTGAAGGTGTCACGCCGTTCATGGTCCTGTTAGCAGCGTTTCAAATCCTGCTTAGCCGCTACACAGGACAGAACGACATCGTCGTTGGAACTCCGATCGCTGGACGCGGTCGCATAGAGATCGAAGAGCTTATCGGCTTCTTTGTTAACACACTGTGCCTGCGAACGAATCTCGCCGGCAATCCCTCATTCAAGGAATTACTCACCCGCGTACGTGAAGTTGCGCTCGGGGCAGCCGCTCACCAGGACCTGCCGTTCGAAAAACTGGTTGAGGAGCTGCAACCCGAGCGCCACCTGACGCGATCACCTCTTTTTCAGGTGATGTTCGCATTGCAAAACATTCCGCAAGACTCGTATGAGCTGGCGAATCTAACGCTAAGCGCAATCGAGGCTGATACCGGAGCAGCGAAGTTCGATCTCACCATGTTTTTCTACCCGACAGAAGATGGTTTGCTCGGCGTCCTCGAATACAACACAGATCTTTTCGACCGGGACACCATCAAGCGGATGTGGCTGCATTTCGAGACAATGCTGCAAAGTCTGTTGGCGGATCCTGAAAAAAGAATACTCGGTCTGCAGCTTTTGACCGAGCCTGAGCGCCGTCAACTGCTGACAGAGTGGAACGATACCGCGAGCGACTTCCCGCAGGGTTGCTTTCACCAGCTCTTTGAAGCGCAAGTTGAGCTCAGCCCCGACGCAATTGCCGTTGAGTGTGACGGCACGAGGCTCACTTACGAGGAATTGAATCACACGGCTAACCGTCTGGCGCGTTTCCTGGTTGGTAAGGGAGTTGGACCAGAGACAGTCGTGGCAGTGTTGGCGCCGCGCAGCGTCCCGTTGCTGACGGCTATGCTGGCAATCTTCAAGTCGGGTGGTACATACCTGCCGCTTGATCCTCGCCATCCCGCGACGCGACACGTTCAGGTTCTGAGGCAGAGCCGCGCTTCAGTAGTTATGGTTGCAGAGGAACTCGAGGCCGTCATTGAGCAGGCTGTTGCCGGCCCCGACGTAACTTCGTCTGTCTACAAACTCGAAGAAGCACTTGAATTTGCGGCCGAAAACGAAAATCTCGAATCGCGCAGCAATCCGCGAAACCTCGCCTACGTGATATTCACCTCCGGCTCAACCGGTATGCCCAAGGGTGCGATGGTTGAACAGCGCGGCATGGTTAACCATCTTTTTATAAAGGCGCAGGAGCTCGAGGTAAACGCCGCGGACATCGTTGCGCAGACGGCGTCGCAGTGTTTCGACATTTCTGTCTGGCAGTTTTTGACCCCACTACTGGTCGGCGCTCGCGTCCGCATTTTCAGCGATGAAGTAGTGACCGATCCCAAAGCTTTCCTGCACGCGCTCGAGACTGAAGGAGTAACTATCGTCGAAACAGTACCGTCGCTGTTGCGCGCGATGGTGGGGGAGATGCAGGAAACTTCGTTAGCAGGTCTACGCTGGATGCTGGCGACGGGCGAAGCATTGTCTCCGGAGACCTGTCGTGCGTGGAAGCAGTGCGTGGGCAATCGTGTGCGGTTGCTTAACGCCTATGGACCAACTGAATGTTCCGATGACGTGACGCACTATGAAGTGAAAAAAGAGCCGGCAGAGCAGGTGGTAAGAATGCCAATCGGTCGCGCCCTGGCCAATACACAACTCTATATTCGCGATCGTGAGATGGAGTTGGCGCCGGTAGGAGTAAAGGGAGAGTTATATGTCGGCGGCACGGGTGTGGGTCGCGGCTATCTCTACGATGCACGGCGGACGGCTGAGAGTTTCGTACCCAATCCGTTTAGCGACGCTGCCGGAGAACGCTTGTACCGCACTGGAGATCTCTGCCGCTATCTGCCGGATGGCGAGATCGAGTTTCTGGGCCGCATTGACGACCAGGTCAAGGTGCGAGGCTTTCGCATTGAGCTGGGAGAAATAGAAGCCGCGTTAGCGAGCCATAACGGAGTTGCCGAAGCAGCGGTCGTGGTGCGCGAAGACAGTGAGGGCGACAAACGGTTGGTGGCCTACGTCGTACCATCGCCTGAGCAAGAGTCCCTTCAGGACGACCTTCGTGAATATCTGAAAACTCAATTGCCTGACTACATGACACCGCAGGTATTTGTCATGTTGGAGGCTTTGCCGTTGACGCCGAACGGCAAGCTCGATCGACACTCACTACCGGCTCCTGATTACTCAAATCAAGCGCGGGCGAAAGGTTATGTGGCCCCACGCAACGACACTGAAAGAACCGTCGCCGAAATCTGGAGCGAGGTGTTGGGCGAGCAGCAGATCGGAGTGGAAGATAACTTCTTCTCCGTAGGTGGACACTCACTGCTGGCGACGCAGGTAGTCTCCAGAGTGCGACAGCGTTTTGAAATTGAACTTCCCCTGCGAGTCATGTTTGAGGCGCCCACCATTGCTGAACTGGCAACTGTCATCACGCGAGTGATCGAGCAACAGACTCAAGCGCAAGCTCCGGCACTGACCCGCACGAACCGTCGCCAGCGACAACTCAATCAACTACTGGCGAGAGTGCAAAGCCTGTCTGAGGCAGAAGCGCGCCAGACTCTGCAAAGCAGAAAAGAATCGAACCAGGTAGAGGCGCAGTAACTCCGCCGTCCACAAGCGTGTCCGGCAAACGCGCAACACAACCGTAAACCCCAACCCCAACAAAGGAGAGAGGCCATGAACGAAGAGAGAGACAACAACAATAACAACAACAAAAACAACAACAATAACGACAACAACACCAATAACAACGACCGAGAGAACGCCTAGATTCGTCCTCGGAAAACAACGAAGCCGTACATCACGGATTCACGTTCGATGTCGCCGGGCACCCCCCAAGTGCCCGGCAACAACCAGCCAACATAACCCGCAGTAGCAAAGCCCAAAAGAAGCACGCGAATCACTTAAGAGTTGTTAGGCCCAGTTCGTCACTGTGCCTATTTCTGGCTTGTTGCAGCCACACTAACCTCGAACGACTGGAGAAAAACCATGCAAGTGCGGAGCGCAATTAATACCGCGAGAGAAGGTGTATTGATGGCAATCGGTAACACGCCGTTGGTCCGACTTAACAATGTTTTCAAAGACCTTGACTTCAATCTCTACGCAAAGATGGAGATGCTCAATCCCGGCGGAAGTATTAAAGATCGAACGGCTATCAGCATTGTGGAACAGGGCATTAAGTCCGGCTCCATCAATCAGGATACGGTGATCGTCGAATCAAGTTCCGGCAACATGGGCATTGGATTGGCCCAGGTTTGTTCCTTCTACGGCCTGCGTCTGATTTGCGTCGTCGACGCCAAAACGACGATGCAAAACATCGAAATCCTCCGGGCCTACGGAGCCGAAATCGATTGCATTACCGAACCCGATCCCGTGACGGGCGAATATCTTCAGGCTCGTCTCGATCGGGTGAGTTACCTGCGAAATACTGTCAAAAACAGTTTCTGGCCCAATCAATACGCCAACATATTCAACCCACGAGCGCATTACCGGACGATGAGAGAGATCGTCGCCGCGACCGGCAATAAGCTTGATTACCTGGTCTGCGCGATTAGCACCTGCGGCACCATGCGCGGCTGCGCTGAGTTTGTGCAAGCAAACAACCTGCCCACGAAAATCATTGCCGTAGACGCTGTGGGCAGCGTGATCTTTGGCGGACAGAAAGCAAAACGTCTCATCCCGGGACATGGCGCCGCGGTCACGCCGCCGCTGTTCCAGAATAATCTGGCCCATGAATGCGTCCACATAAAGGACGTGGAATGCGTTATTGGCTGCCGTCGTCTCGCGCGACGTGAAGCCATTCTCGCTGGCGGATCTTCGGGAGCTTGCATCGCGGCTGTCGAAAAAATAATGCATCGCATACCAATGGGCGCCACTTGTGTCGTCATCTTCCCCGACCGCGGAGAACGCTACCTCGACACGATCTACTCGGATCAATGGGTCGAAGACCACTTCGGTGACATTTCAGAAAATTGGGAACGCGAGTACGACGAATGCATCGCCATTGCGTCGTAGCCTCTTAGTTGCCTCGCAGGAAAAGCGACGGTTTTGGCACGGGAGCACCATCGTGACTGACTATTCCAAAGCAATTGCGGAACTTTCGCCAGAGAAGCAGGCGCTGCTCGAGTTGTGGCTGGGCGAGGAAACGGGCGAGGTCGATTCGTTTCCTCTCTCATTTGCGCAACAGCGCTTATGGTTCATTGATCAACTGGAGCCGGGTAGCTTTCTCTACAATGTTTGTTCCAGTGTGCGCATTGAGGGTCCACTCAATGTGCCGGCTCTTCAGCGCAGCTTCAATGAGATAGTTCGCCGTCACGAAATCCTACGCACAACTTTCAGATTGGTGGATCGCGAGCCGGTCCAGGTGATTTCCGACTTCGTTGGTCTAACACTCGACGTGGTTGAGTTGGAGTGGTTACCGGCAGACGAGAAGGAACAGGCGACCAGGCGTTTGCAGCTTGAAGAAGCACAGTTGCCGTTTGATCTGGCCCATGGTCCATTGCTGCGAGTGAAACTGCTGCGGCTCTCGGCGGAAGAACACGTCCTGCTTCTCTGCATGCATCACATCATTTCTGATGGTTGGTCGCTCGGCGTGCTCGTTAGAGAAGTGGCTGAGCTTTACCGCTGTTTCTCAGTAGACCGGCCGTCAACGCTTCCTGAGTTGCCGATTCAATATGCTGACTTCGTTCTCTGGCAACGAGAGTGGTTGCAGGATGAGCTGCTGACGGAACATCTGGAGTACTGGAAGAAGCAGTTAGCCGGGGCGCCGGCGGTGCTGGAATTGCCGACCGATCGTCCGCGTCCTGCCGTCAATGCTTTCCGCGGCGCAAAACAGAACCTGTCTCTTTCCTCCGAGTTGAGTGCGGCGGTCAGGAGTTTGAGTGAACGAGAAGGAGTGACGGTGTTCATGACGATACTGTCTGCGTTTCAAACGTTGCTTTTTCG